>JBPCRX010000039.1:0-18042 GCA_050996395.1 Nocardioidaceae bacterium | reverse complement strand
CTCGTTCGTATCCGAGGCTTCCTGGGCGAAGAAGAGGGAGGCTTTTTTCAAGAACGCCCGATCCATCTTCAGCTCGGAGTTCTCCTTACGCAGACGGGCCAGCTCGGCCCGCTCGGTCTCGCTCAGCACGCCGTCACCGGCGTCTTGGTGGACCTTGAACAGGTTGACCCATCGGCCCAGCGTCGACTCCTGGATGCCTAGCTCACGTGCGACCACCGCGACCGGGCGACCGGTGTTGATCACCAGCTTCACGGCCTCGTCCTTGTACTCGGGGGTAAACCCCCGACGTTGTCTTCCCATGATGAACATCCTCCCTTGCGAGGTGTCCACCGGACGGGGTCAAGGCCAGAGTGGCAATCCGCCTGGCGGTGCGCAACTCGCGACGCGATCGTCTCCGTTGGCTGCTCGAGCGTGAGACGTTCCCCGCACCGCAGGCGGAGGGGACCTCCGTGGAACTGGACCAAGCCCTCGAGCAGCTCTCAACCAGCCAACGTGCCGCGGTTGTCCTGCACTACTACGAGGATCGTCCCGTCGACGAGATCGCCGACATCCTCGACTGCTCGACCAACACGGTGAAGTCGCATCTGCATCGGGGGCGCAACCGGCTCAAAGCGCTGCTGGGCGAAGAGGAAGGTGGCTGAGGTGGCTCTCGAGGAACGTCTGCGTGAGGAGCTGAACCGATCTGCGGACTCGCTCCGTTCGGGGACCGAGGCGCAGTTGGCCCAGGTCGTGGCAGCGGCACACCGCCGCCAGCGCGGCCGGCGGGCCGGTGCCGCGCTTCTCGCCGTCACCTTGGGAATCGCGGGTGCTCTCGGCCTTTCTCACCTCAAAGCTGACTACCTGGGCCGGCAGCCCGATCCGACGACCCAGTCGCCGAAGCCGACACTTCTGGCGGGGTTGAACGACTCCCACGCGGCGATCCGGAACGCCGTCACGGGCGTGTGGCAGAGCAAGCCGCAAGCGAGCCGTCACGTGCTCGCGGCGATCACCTCAGCCGGGCTTACCCGAGCCGACGCCGATCTCACCATCGGCGACGCTCAGCGTTGGCAGGCGCAGGTGTTCTTCAGCTTCCACGGCAACGGTCCTGTGGTGATCGCCCAGACGTGGGATCCAAGCGATTCACAAGTGGCACTTCACATCGATGATCCTCAGCCGTACGAGCTCCTGCCGCATCACCGACTGCAGCTCTTGCCGGTCGTCTCGTCGACCCGGCTTCTGTTCTCCTACCGCATCGCGGGTGACCGGCTGACTATGCGTTACCTCCGAGCCGACCCGCATCCGCTGCCCGACCGTGC
The DNA here is from genome assembly GCA_050996395.1 of Nocardioidaceae bacterium. Lineage (GTDB taxonomy): Bacteria > Actinomycetota > Actinomycetes > Propionibacteriales > Nocardioidaceae > JBPCRX01. The sequence goes on along the minus strand of JBPCRX010000039.1, from coordinate 16,747 downwards.
TGTCGCTCGAATCCTGGCCTGGACATCCGCACCCTTAGTTCGGGTGGACTAGCAGCAGATCGAGGAGGGGCTGCACAGATCAGCGGGCGAGCTGGTTGACGGCGGCGGAGAAGACTCGCGGCAGCCGCACCGCAGCGGGGACGATCAGTGGGGCGGTGAGTCGCTGGTTCCGGCTCCACAGCAGTGACGAAGTCGGCCACCGGTAGCTGCGGGTCGCCTGCTTCCAACGACGCTCGTACGCCGCGGGGTCGTCAGCGGCCACACAGTCGACGAGCGCCTGGGCTGAGGAGAGCCCCACTGAAATTCCCTCCCCGGTGAGAGCGTCGACGTAGCCGGCCGCGTCGCCCACCAGCAGCACCCGCCCACATACCCTCGACCGGCTGCGCTGCAGCAGCGGACCGGCACCCCGGACATCGCCGGACGCGGAGCCCTCAAGCCGCTCGAGCAGCTTCGGGAAGCTGCGCAGCTGTTCGTCGAAAGGCTCCCGCTGGTCGGTCAGGACGGCCACGCCGACCAGGTCGGGCGCCACCGGAGTGACGTAGGCCTCCCGCTCGGCCGCCCAGTGCACCTCGACCAGGTCGGTCCAGGGCGCCCGTGTGAAGTGCCTCCTCAGACCGAAACGAGCAGCAGTTGCTGCCGGGCGATCCAGTCCGAGCTGCCGGCGCAGGGGAGAGTGCAGACCGTCGGCAGCAGCGAGATAGGCCGCCCTGAGCCCGTCGGCGTACACACCGCGCGCATCCTGCTCCACCCGCCCCAGCAGACGACGGTGGACGGTGATGCCCTCCTGCGAAACGGCGGCGGCCAGACCGGCCTGCAGCGTCGTCCGCCGCACGCCCACGCCGTTGCCGGCTGCGAAGCGAGCCACCACGTCACGATTGCCGTCGGTGTACCGGATCCCGTGCAGGGCTTGACCGTCCAGGTCGATGCCGAGCCGATGTAGCGCTGCTACGGCGCCGGGCATCAATCCCTCACCGCACGCCTTGTCGACCGGGGTGTCGCGCGGCTCGACCACCTCGACGCTCAAGCCTCGCCGGTGGGCGAGCAGCGCGGTCGCCAGACCCACTGGCCCCCCGCCAGCGACCAGCAGGTCGATCACGGTGCTCGAGGATCCGAACGCACAGCGGAGGATGTCGCTGAGGCGACCGTCGCGTGGGGCGCCGGGCCGACCGCCAGAGCCCGAAGCGCATCGTTTTCGGTGCGGAGCCGCGTGCGCAGCAAAACCGCGTTGAGCACCGTGAACGTCAGCGCGGTCACCCAGGCGGAGTGTACGAGTGGCAGCGCGAATCCCTCCACGACCACCGCAACGTAGTTCGGGTGAGACAGCCACTGATACGGCCCTCGCCTGACCAGCTCGAGACCCGGTATGACGATCACCCTCGTGTTCCACTGGCGCCCCAAGGTGGTGATGCACCACCACCTCAGCGCTTGTGCGGCAACCACCACAGCAAACATCGACCAGCCGAGCGCGGAACTGAACGGCCTGTCGGCCAACCAGACCTCGACCAGGCAGCCGACCAGCAGACAGCTGTGCAGCACCACCATCGCGGGGTAGTGGCCGGCGCCGACCTCACGCCCGCCGCGGCTGAAGCTCCAGGCAGCGTTACGTTTTGACACCACCAGCTCGGCGAGCCTCTCAAGGCCTACCAACACGATCAGACCGGCGTACCAAGTCACCCGCGGTTCACCACCGCAGCAGGACGAGCTCGGAGCAGAAACCCGGCCCCATCGCGAACAGCAGACCCGGGGAGCCGACCGGAGGCGGCCGCGTCTGCAGCGTGTCGTACAGCACGTGCAGCACCGACGAGGACGACAGGTTGCCGATCCGGTCGAGCGACTGCCAGGTCAGCTCGAGGGCATCAGAGGGCAGGTCCAGCGACTCCTCGACTGCACGCAGCACCTTCGGCCCGCCCGGGTGAGCCACCCAGGCAGCGATGTCGGTCGGCGCGAGGTCGTGCGGTTTGAGGAACTGGATGACGTCCTCGCCTAGGTGGGTGCTGACGAGCCGAGGCACCTCTGCTCCCAGCACGATCTTGAGGCCGGTCGCCCCGATGTCCCATCCCATCGCTCGCTGAGAGTCCGGATAGAGATGGGAGACGCTGTCGACCACGGTGGGTCCTGGGGCTGAGCGCTCATCTCCGACGGCAACCAGTGCAGCTGCGCCGTCGCCGAAGAGCCCGCTTGCCACGAGATTGGCGGTGGACGGGTCGTTGCGCTGCAGTGTCAGTGAGCACAGCTCGACCGACAGCAGCATGGCTACTCCGGCCGGGTCGCCACGCAGGTAGTCGTGAAGACGGGCGACACCGGACGCACCGGCCACGCAGCCCAGGCCGAAGAGAGGAACCCGTTTGACGTCAGGCCGGAACCCCACGATCGAGGCGATCCGGGCTTCGATCGACGGCACCGCGAGACCGGTCACGGTGGTCGAAATGATCAGGTCGACGTCAGAGGGTCGGAGACCGGCCTGCTGGAGAGCTCCGGTGACGGCTTGTGCGCCCAGCTCGGTCGCGGCCTCGATGAAGGCGTCGTTGGCCTCGCCGAAGTGGGCCAGCTCGGCATACCGCTCGAGGGGCAGGGCGAGATGCCGAGTGGTGACCGAGGCGCTCGTGTGCAGACGCCGGAGCAGGCTGCGCTTGTCGTCGATGCCGAGGCAGAGGTCGGCGAACTGCTCGGTGATCTCGACCTGCGTGTAGCGGTGCTCTGGGAGTACTGGGTACACCGCCGCGATGCGCGTCACCCGACGAGCCTACGTTGCCGGTGACGTCTCGGCCGCTGCGATCTCTGTATCAACCGTGAGCCGGTCACTCTGATCTCGCCGGTCAGAGCCAGCCGGCTGGCCATCCTGGCTGCCTCCGACCTCGACGAACTCCACGTCTCCCACGATGCGGCCGGCTGCCTTCAGGTCGTCGAGAGCTCGAGCAACCAGATTCAGCCGGGCTCCGGAGCCGGTGAGGGTCACCCGGGACACCGCGGTGCGCATCGACACCTTGGCCGTCGACTTGGCACCGCGTATGCCAGCAAGCGCCTCTGCGGTGGCGTCCAGCACCGCGGGGTCGCTCGACAGTGCCACAGGCAAGTCGACATCCGGATCTGGCCACGAGGCCCTGTGCACCGAGTCGACCTGCCACCAGGACCAGACCTCCTCGGTGACGTAGGGAAGGAATGGTGCGAGCAGTCGAAGCTGCACCGAGAGCGCCAGGGCGAGTGCGCTGCGAGCCGACGCGGTGCTGGAATCTGCCTCGATGCTGGCATCTGCCTCGATGCCGTATACCCGCTGCTTGACCAGCTCGACGTAGTCATCGCAGAACGTCCAGAAGAACTTCTCGGTCGTCTCCAACGCAGTGGTGTAGTCGAGCCGCTCGAACGCCTCCGTGGCGTCAGCGACCACCAGGCGGAGCTGTTGAAGCATCGCCAGGTCGAGTGGCTCGGTGACGGTGGCCGCGTCGCCTGTCGTGGCTCCCGAGCCCAGCACGAACCTGGATGCGTTGAGCACCTTCATGGCGAGCCGGCGGCCGACCTTCATCTGTGCCTCGTCGAACGGGGAGTCCAGTCCCGGCCGCGACATCGCCGCCCGCCATCGGACAGCGTCGGCTCCGTAGGTGTCGAGGACCGCCGCGGGGACCACGACGTTGCCCTTGGACTTCGACATCTTCTTGCGGTCGGGGTCCACGACGAAACCCGAGATGAGGCAGTGCGACCACGGGATGGTGTGGTTCTCCAAATGTGCTCGCACCACCCGCGAGAAGAGCCAGGTGCGGATGATCTCGTGGGCGTGAGTGTTGAGATCCATCGGGAACACCCGCTCGAAGAGGTCTTCGTCGCGTTCCCAGCCGCCCGCGATGTGCGGTGTCAACGACGACGTCGCCCACGTGTCCATGATGTCCGGGTCACCGATGAAGCCGCCGGGTTGACCACGCCGGCTCTCGTCGTAGCCGCTCGGGGGCTGAGCCGACGGGTCGACGGGAAGCTGCCCCTCATCGGGGACGAGCCGCTCGTCGTACATCGGCTGCCCGCGCTCGTCCACCCGGTACCAGACAGGAATGGGCACTCCGAAGAACCGCTGCCGTGAGATCAGCCAGTCGCCGTTGAGCCCCTCGGCCCAGTTGGTGAATCGGTGCCGCATGAAGTCCGGCACCCAGGTGATCTCGTTGCCTCGCTCGACCAGCGCCTGTTGCAGTTCAGGGTCGCGGCCGCCGTTGGAGATGTACCACTGCTGGCTCGCAACGATCTCGAGTGGCTTGTCTCCCTGTTCGTAGAAGTTGGCCACGCGTGAAGTCGGTGCGGGCTCTCCGTCGAGGTCGCTCGACTCTCGTAGCAGGGCGACCATGGCCTCGCGGGCGCTGAACGTCGTCTTGCCGGCGAGCTGCTCGTATGCCGCCTTGGCCTCGTCGCCAGCGAGCCAGGACGGCGTCTCGCGGAGCACGCGGCCGTCGCGCCCGATGATCGTGCGCACCGGCAGCTGCAGCTCGCGCCACCACTGCACGTCGGTCAGGTCGCCAAACGTGCAGCACATTGCGATGCCCGCGCCCTTGTCGGGTTCGGCGGCCGGGTGGGCCAGCACCGGGATGTCGACGCCGAAGACCGGCGAGCTGACCGTCATACCGAACAACGGCTGGAAGCGGTCGTCGTCGGGATGGGCGATGAGCGCCACACAGGCCGCGACCAGCTCCGGGCGAGTGGTCTCGACATGAACGGGTCCGTTGGCGCCATGAAAGGCGACGCGATGGTAGTGGCCGGGGTAGTCGCGCGCCTCCAGCTCGGCCTGAGCGACCGCGGTCTGGAACGTCACGTCCCACAGCGTGGGGGCCTCTGCCTGGTATGCCTCGCCACGGGCCAAGTTGCGCAGGAAGCCCCGTTGTGCGGTGGCGCGCGAGTCGTCGCTGATGGTCGTGTAGAGCAGCGACCAGTCGACGGAGAGGCCGAGTGTGCGCCACAGTTGTTCGAAGACCTGCTCGTCCTCCGCGGTCAGCCGCTCGCAGAGCTCGATGAAGTTGCCACGGGAGATCGGTAGCTGCCGCTTCGAGTCAGGGTTGGCCGGTGGGCTGAAGCCGGCGTCATACGGGACGGACGGTTCACACCGCACCCCGAAGTAGTTCTGCACGCGGCGCTCGGTGGGCAGCCCGTTGTCGTCCCACCCCATCGGGTAGAAGACCTCCTTGCCCCGCATCCTCTGGAACCGCGCGACCAGGTCGGTGTGGGTGTAGGAAAAGACGTGGCCGACGTGCAGCGAACCGGAGACGGTGGGAGGGGGGGTGTCGATCGAGTAGACCTGGTTGCGCGACTTGGTGCGGTCGAACCGATAGGTGTCGCGCTCCTGCCAGATCCGGCTCCACTTGGCCTCCAGCCCCTCCAAGCCTGGCTTGTCCGGTACGACGACCGGGCGTAGAGCACCGGTCGACGTGTCGGGAGCATGGCTCGGCAGCGTGTCGGTCATGACCGGCAATCCTACGGGCGACAGGTGGGCTGGGACGACCGCATTCGGCCTGACCGGGTCTCGCACGCAGCCGGAGATCGGCGTGACCGGGTATAGCGCGCAGTAGGTAAATTGCTGGATTGGGCAGGGCTCACCTGGCACCCCAACCCTGGTGAGTGAGGCGATGACAGCACCCTCACTAGACTCGCGGGCGATGGTCGACAGCGGTGCTCCCGACGCGTTTCGCGAGGTCGAACGCCACCTACTGTCGCGCTGGCCGGAGACGAAGCTGGACCCGTCGCTCGAACGCATCGCTGCCCTCTGTGACCTGCTCGGCCAACCCCAACGCGCGTACCCCGTCGTTCACCTCACCGGCACCAACGGCAAGACGTCGACCGCACGGATGATCGACACCCTCGTTCGCGGTCTCGGACTGCGCACCGGGCGCTACACGAGTCCGCATGTGGAGTCCATGACCGAGCGCATCAGCGTGGACGGCTCACCGCTGACCGAGACGCGGTTCGCAGAGGTGTATGCCGAGGTGGCGCCCTACGCCGACATCGTCGACCGGTCCGGAGAACACCCCGTCTCGTTCTTCGAGCTTGTCACGGCGATGGGGTTCGCCGCCTTCGCCGACGCGCCCGTCGACGCGGCGATCGTCGAGGTGGGCATGGGCGGCAGCTGGGACGCCACCAACGTGGCCGAGGCGAATGTTGCCGTGGTCACCCCGATCGCTGTGGACCACGCGGCCTATCTCGGAGACACGCCGGAGCTGATCGCCGTCGAGAAGGCAGGCATCATCAAGGCCGACAGCTTCGCCGTCCTGGCGCAACAGCCGGTCGAGGCGGCCGAGGTGCTGCTGCGTCGATCCGTCGAGGTGGGTGCAACCGTCGCTCGGGAGGGCCTCGAGTTCGGAGTCGCCTCACGAGCCCCTGCACTCGGTGGTCAGCTCGTCAGCATTCGAGGGCTCGAGGCGGCCTACGAGGACGTCTTTTTGCCTCTGTACGGCGCTCATCAGGCGCAGAACGCGGCGTGTGCGCTGGCGGCGGTGGAGGCCTTCGCCGGTGGTCGCGGCCTGGACGGCGGACTGGACACCGACGTCGTGCGTGAGGCCTTCGCCTCCGTCTCGTCCCCCGGGCGGCTCGAGGTGGTACGCCGCTCGCCCACGGTGCTCATCGATGCGGCGCACAACCCGCACGGCGCTCAGGCGGCGGCAGACGCAGTGCAGGAGGCTTTCAGCTTCTCCCCCCTCATCGGGGTGATCGGCGTCATGGCCGACAAGGACGTCGAGGGGCTGCTTTCAGCGTTCGAACCCGTCATGCACAGCCTGGTCTGCACGCAGAACTCCACCGCTCGCGCACTGGAGGCAGACGTCCTGGGCGACGTCGCGAGCGGCATCTTCGGTCCCGACCGGGTCGTGGTCCAGGCCCGTCTCGACGACGCGATCGAGAACGCCATCGCCCTGGCCGAGCAGGGTGACGGCATGAGTGGGGTCGGCGGTGGGGGAGTGCTGATCACGGGCTCTGTGATCACGGCCGGACAGGCGCGGATGCTGCTCGGCGGTCGAGATCATGCGTAACCCGCGCCGAGCCATGTGCGCCACCATCTTGGTGCTTCAAGGCATCGTGCTTGCACTCGTCACTCCGGTGCTCCTCACCGTCGAGGACGTCTCAAGGTCGTCAGGGTTGATGCTAGGGCTCGGCCTGGCGACGGCAGCGCTGGTGCTTGCCAGCGTGATGCGCTCGGAGTGGGCCTACTACGCCGGGTTCGTCCTGCAGGCCGCCTCTCTTGCCCTCGGCTTCCTGGTCAGCGTGATGTTCGTCCTGGGTCTCATCTTTGCCGCCTTGTATGCGACGGCATACCTGCTCGGCAGGCGCATCGAGTCCGACCGGGCGGCCTGGGCAAGCCAGTCCCATTAGGCTGCACGCCATGACTCAGCGCACCTTGTTGCTGCTCAAGCCCGACGCCGTACGCCGGGGTCTTGTCGGTGAGATTCTGCGTCGCTTCGAAGCCAAAGGGCTGAACCTCGTCACGTTGCAGCAACGCCACATCAGCGCCGAGCTGGCCGACCAGCACTACGCCGAGCACGTCGATCGCGACTTCTATCCGCCGCTGCGCGAGTTCGTCACCAGCGGCCCCCTGGTCGCCGCGGTGCTCGAGGGGGACGAGGCGGTCGAGGTCGTCCGTGCGCTCAACGGCGCGACCGACGGCCGCAAGGCGCTGCCAGGGACTGTGCGGGGCGACCTGAGCCTGTCCAACCGCGAGAACCTCGTCCACGGCTCGGACTCCCTGCAGGCCGCCCAGCGCGAGATCGCGCTGTGGTTCCCCGAGCTCAGTTACTAGTCCGCTACCCGTCCTGGCTCCGCTCGATCTCGCTCCGCTCGACGCAGAACTCGTTGCCCTCCGGGTCGGCCATCACGACCCAGCCTGTCCCGTCCTCGTTTCGCCGGTCATCGACGACCGATGCGCCGAGTTCCTGCAGCCGTTCCACCTCCTCCTCGCGGGTTCGGTCGATCGGCTGAACGTCCAGATGGATGCGGTTCTTGACAGTCTTGGGCTCCGGGACGGGGATGAAGAGCAACCGAAGGTGCCGTTCCGGGTGGATCAACAGCCCTTCGGGGTCCCCCGGCTTGTTGGGGTTTCGCGGGTCCTCGATCAGATTGCTCGCGGCGGACCAGAATTCCACGAGCGGCTCCCAGGCGGTGCAGTCGATGGTGATGCTGTGGACGAAGAACGTCATATGGCCTCCAGCGTTGCCGCTCTGCCTCGAATGACCGAGCGCTCTGCCGGGAACCTAGCGGGGTCAAAGACCCGCCTTCCACCGAGTTTTCGTCCAGGTGGCTTCGAAGTGTCGCCCGAGTCACGGGGCTCCCGCCGCCTAGCCTGAACACGGCGGTCGTCCGCGTCACAGCCGAGGCTGCCGACGGCCGCACGCGCTCGCAGAACGGAACGGGAGAGGGGCGTCTCAGGCATGGCCAACAGCATCATCGGCCGCGACATGGCCGTCGACCTCGGCACGGCCAACACCTTGGTCTATGTGCGCGGTCGCGGCATCATGCTCAACGAGCCGTCCGTGGTGGCGATGAACGCCCAGACCCGCGAGATCCTCGCCGTCGGCGCGGAGGCCAAGCGCATGATCGGGCGGACCCCCGACAACATCACGGCCATCCGGCCGCTGCGTGACGGCGTGATCGCCGACTTCGAGGCGACCGAGCAGATGCTGCGCTTCTTCATCCGGCGGGTGCATCGACGCCGCTACTTCGCGAAGCCCCGGCTCGTCGTGTGTGTGCCCTCCGGTATCACCGCGGTCGAGCAGCGGGCGGTCAAGGAGGCGGGCTATCAGGCAGGTGCCCGGCGGGTCTACATCATCGAGGAACCGATGGCCGCGGCGATCGGAGCCGGGCTGCCCGTGCATGAGGCGACCGGCAACATGATCGTCGACATCGGCGGCGGCACCACTGAGGTGGCGGTCATCAGCCTCGGAGGCATCGTGACCAGCCAGTCGATCCGGACGGCAGGGGATGACCTTGACTTGGCGATCATCTCGTGGATGAAGAAGGAGTACTCCCTCATGCTGGGGGAGCGCACGGCCGAGGAGATCAAGATCGCCTTGGGCTCGGCCTTCCCTTTGCCGGACGAGCCGGAGGCGGAGATCCGCGGTCGCGACATGATCAGCGGGTTGCCCCGCAATGTGGTCGTCTCGTCGGCCGAGGTGCGACAGGCGCTCGAGGAGCCGGTGCACGCGATCATCGACTCAGTGCGTACGACGCTCGACAAGACTCCCCCTGAGCTGGCCGGCGACATCATGGATCGTGGGGTCGTCCTCACCGGCGGCGGGGCGCTGCTCAAGGGGCTGGACGAGCGGATCAGGCACGAGACCGGCATGCCCGTGCACGTGGCCGACGGTCCGCTCGACTCCGTGGCTCTCGGTGCGGGCAAGTGCGTCGAGGAGTTCGAAGCGCTGCAGCAGGTGCTCGTCTCCGAACCGAGGCGCTAGGTCACTGATGCCGGATCACGACCCGAATCGCACCCGTCGCCTTGTCGGGCTGCTGATCCTCACCTCGATCACGGTCGTCACGCTCGACGCGCGGCACGACACCGGTCCCTCACCGATCGACCCGTTACGCACCGCCGTCGGAACCGTCATCGGTCCGGCGGAGCGTGGCGCGAACGAGGTCCTTCGTCCGATCACGTCGATCCCTGCGCACTTCGACAAGCTGAACGATCTGCGTCGCCAGGCCGACGAGCTCCAGGCGGCCAACGAGGCGCTGCAGAGCCGGTTGGAGGTCGCCGATGTGAGCCGGCGTCATACCGCCCAGCTGGTCGGCATCAGCTCGCTCGGCGACGACGAGGGACTGGCCCTGGTGAACGCCCGAGTCGTCGCAATCGGGCCAGCGCAGTCATTCTCGCGCACCGTGACCATCGACGCCGGGACGAGCAGCGGGGTAATGCCCGACCTCACCGTGGTCAACGCCGAGGGCCTGGTCGGCAGGGTGGTCGAAGCGACGAGCTCGACCGCGACCGTGTTGCTCGTCGTGGACTCCGAGTCCACGGTCGGGGGCCGGCTCGGTGAGTCGATGGAGCTGGGCTTCCTCACCGGCGACGGCTCGTTGGCCGGTGACGGGTCGCTCGAGCTCAGCCTTGTGGACCACACGGTCACCCCCCGGGTCGGGGACACGGTCGTCACATGGGGCTCTCACGGTGGCGCTCCCTATGTCGCCGAAGTACCTGTCGGACGCGTGGTCAGCGTCCAGTCGTCGCCCGCCGAGCTCACTCAGACGGCGCAGATCCAACCCTTCGTCGACTTCTCGTCGCTCGACGAGGTCGCCGTCGTCACCGGTATGACGCCGAGCCGTCACCAAGAAGGCGTCGCCGCCGGAGGCGGTCCATGACCACCGTGATCAGGGTGGCCGTTGTCGCATTGGTGGTCACCGTCACGGTGACGCTGCAGGTGAGCATCTTCAGCCACTTGTCCTGGGGCGGGGTCGTCCCCGACCTGGCGCTGATCGTCGTGGTTGCGGCGGCCCTGACGCGAGGGCCCGGCTACGCCTCTCTGGTGGGGTTCGGCGCCGGCCTGGTGCTGGACCTGGCTCCACCGGCAGACCACATCGCCGGACGCTGGGCGCTTTCCCTCGTCATCGTCGGAGCGCTCACCGGGCTTGCGCGACCGAGCGGTCAGGCGTCCGTCATCGCCAAGGTGGCGGTCGTGGCAGCGGGGGCCTTCATCGGCACGTCCGTGTTCGCGCTGTCGGGCGTGGTCCTGCGCGAGAGCGGGGCGACGGTCTCAGCCGCCCTGCAGGTGGTGCCTCGAGCCGTGGGCTACGACGTGCTTGTCACACCGTTCGTCCTGCCCCTGGTGCTGCTGCTGTTCCGCAGGCTGCAGCCTGCTGAGCGGTGGTGACGACGCCATGCTGAGGAGCCGCTCGCGGATGCGGCTGTTCGTCGTCCAGGTGATGGTGATGGCGCTGTTCGTGACACTGTTCGCCCGCCTTTGGTACCTCCAGGTGGTCGGAGCCGACACCTACCAGGCCGCCGCGCAGGAGAACTCGGTCCGAGACATCGAGGTGGCAGCGCCGCGTGGACTCATCGTGGACTCCATGGGCCGACCACTGGTCGCCAACCGGACCTCGTGGGTGGTGACCGTCGACCGCGACGTGCTCGACCGGCTCGGTGACTCGACGAGAAGAGCGGTGCTGGCCCGCCTCGCCGACCGGCTGGGCCTGCCCGCGGACGAGGTGGAGCGGCGTACTCGCACCTGCGGGGAGCCGGGAGCCGCCGCCGCACCACAGTGCTGGAACGGCTCACCGTACGAGCCGGTCCCGATCGCCGAGGACGTCAGCGAGACGCTCGCCGCCTCGCTTCTGGAGCAGGCCGAGGACTACCCGGGGGTGACGGCCGAGGCCCGCAAGGTGCGGGCCTACCCCACGCCGTTCGGAGTCAACGCCGCCCACGTGCTCGGCTACGACTCCCCGATCACGCAGGACGAGCTGACCGCGGCCCGGAAGTCCGGAGACACGTCCGTCACGCCGCTGTCCGTCGTGGGCCGCTCCGGGCTGGAAGCCACCTACGACCGGTGGCTGCGCGGCCGGCCTGGGGACCGGCAGGTGACGGTCGACTCGATGGGGAGGGTCATCGGGCACGGCGGGGTCACGGCGCCGAAGCCGGGTCAGACGCTGGTGACCAGCATCGACGCCAAGGTGCAGGCGATCGCCGAGCACGAGCTCGAACGCTCGATCAAGGTGGCCCGGCGGACCCTTGACCCGGTGACGCACCGCAACTACGTGGCCGACGCGGGTTCCGTGGTGGTGATGGACGCCAAGACGGGGCGACTCGTCGCGATGGCCGGCTCCCCGACGTACGACCCCAACGTCTGGGTGGGAGGCATCAGCGCCGGCGACCTCGACCGGCTCTACAGCGACAAGGCCGGTACGCCGCTGCTGAGCCGCGCGATGCAGGGGTTGTTCGCGCCGGGTTCGACGTTCAAGCCGTTCACGGCGGCGGCCGCCCTCACCCACGGCTACTCGACGAAGGACCAGCTCGACTGCTCCTCGTCGTACACCGTCGGGGACCGGGTGTTCAAGAACTACGAGTCCGCCGCCTACGGCATGCTGACGTTCGCCCAGGCGCTGCAGCTGTCCTGCGACACCTTCTTCTACCGCGTCGCCTACGCCGAATGGCTGCGAAAGGGCGGCGACTCCGGTGACGTGCGCATCCAGGACCCACTCGTCGACAACGCCAAGGCGTTCGGCTTTGGCAGCAGGACCGGCATCGACCTTCCGGGCGAGGTGGCGGGGCGCATCGCCGACCGCCGCTGGAAGCTCTCGTACTGGAAGGCCAACCAGGACTACTACTGCAAGATCGGCAAGCAGGACGGCGACGACTACACGCACGTCTTCGCGCGCGAGTTCTGCATCGACGGTTGGCGCTATCGGGCGGGTGACGCGGTCAACTTCGCGATCGGCCAGGGTGACACCGTCCTCACGCCGCTGCAACTGGCCGTCGCCTACGGCGCGCTGTCCAACGGAGGCACGCTCTACGAGCCCCGGGTAGGCAAGGCAGTCATCGACGCGCATGGTCACGTCGTACGCCGGATCCGGCCGCAAGTGGCGGGGCACGTGCCGGTGCCGCATCGTGTCCTGCACTACATCGACCAGGCGCTGCTCGGCACCGGCAAGGTCGGCACGATGGCCTGGAAGATGGGTGGGTTCCCGCTCGACCAGGTGAGGATCCGCTTCAAGACCGGCACCGCGGAGGTCTACGGCAAGCAGACGACGTCGTGGGTGGCGAGCTACGACAAGCAGTACGTCGTCATCATGCAGATCTCTCAGGGCGGCACCGGGTCGGGCACGTCGGGCGACTCCGTCCGCCGGATCTGGGAGGCGCTCTACGGCATCCACGGGATGCACGTGAGCCCCGACGATGCGGCCGAACCAGGAGCTCGTCCGCCCTCGCACCTGCCCGTCTTCGCTCCCGATGGAAGCATCGACGCACCCATGCCACCGCCAGGGTCTGGGACGTCGGCGGCACGGGTTGAGCGGCGCTGATGGTCATGACGTCCACGATTTCGGCCAGCCGGGCGGTTCGCCGAGTCAACGTCAGCGACACCCGCAGCACCTGGCAACGCCTGGACTGGGTGGTGATTCTCGCGACCTTGGCACTTCTCGTGGTCGGCTCCCTGCTCGTCTGGTCGGCGACCTCTGGCAACGAGGCTCTGAGTGGCGGCGACAGTACGGCGTTCGCGCGCCGGCACCTCACGAACATCGCTATCGGTGTGACGCTGGCGGTCGCCGTTGCCGCCACCGATCACCGGTGGGTGCGCATCTGGGCTCCGCTGGTGTATCTCGTCGGAGTCGTCGGCCTGGGGCTGGTGCTGTCGCCGCTCGGCGCGGTGATCAACGGATCGCGTTCCTGGATCCTCGTCGGGCCGCTGTCCGTCCAACCCGCTGAGTTCGCCAAGCTCGGAGTGGTGGCCGGCATGGCGCTGCTGCTGGCCGAGAAGACCGAGGCCCGCAGGGACGTCATGGCGTTGCGCGACTGGGACGTGGTGACGGCGTTGGCGGTGGCCGGCATACCGGCCGTCCTTATCCTGGCCCAGCCTGACCTCGGCACGATGCTGGTGCTCAGTGCCACCGTCTACGGCCTCATCGCCGTGGCGGGAGCGCCGAAGCGGTGGCTGGTCGCACTGGTGGCGGCGGTGGTGGGCGGCGCTGTCGCCGCGGTCCGATTCGGGCTGCTGAAGGGTTACCAGCTCGAGCGTTTCCGCGCCTTCATCGACACCTCGCACGACCCGCGGGGCGCCGGCTACAACACGACCCAGGCCCGGATCGCCATCGGTAACGGCGGGCTCTTCGGCGACGGACTCTTCCACGGCTCACAGACACAGGCGGGCTTTGTGCCGGAGCAGCACACCGATTTCGTCTTCACTGTTGCGGGCGAGGAGCTGGGGCTGGTGGGGGCCGGCGCGATCATCGTGCTGTTCCTGGCATTGCTGTGGCGAGCCGTCCGGATCGCAATGCGGGCCGATGACATGTTCGGTCGTCTCGCCGGTGCGGGGGTGGTGTGCTGGTTCGGCTTTCAGGCTTTCCAGAACATCGGAATGTGCCTGGGCATCATGCCGGTGACCGGGGTGCCGCTGCCGCTGGTGTCTTACGGGGGAACCTCGATGTTCGCTTCCTTGATGGCCGTCGGGCTGCTGCTCAATGTGCACCTGCGCACCGAAAGGTCGCTCGGGCTGGGAGTCGTGCTGCGTGGTCGCGTCGCTCGTTCCCGGCGGTTCTGACCCCACGGCGTACTCTTGGCCGCACTTCCTGCCGTCCGTTTGGGGTGATCTCAGTCGTGCCTGTCGAGTCCGTGTTCGCCCAGCTCGAGCCGCTGCTGCCGACCGTCCAAAAGCCGATCCAGTACGTCGGCGGCGAGCTGAACTCGACCGTCAAGGACTGGGACACCGCAGAGGTGCGCTGGGCACTGATGTACCCCGACGCCTACGAGGTCGGGCTGCCCAACCAGGGTGTCCAGATCCTCTACGAGATCCTCAACGAGCGGGACTGGATCCTCGCCGAGCGGACCTACTCGGTGTTCGCCGACATGGAGCAGGTGATGCGCGACCATGTGATTCCCCAGTTCACGGTCGACGGGCACCGGCCGGTAGGGGCGTTCGACGTCCTTGGCCTGTCGTTCGCCACCGAGCTCGGCTACACCAACATGCTGACCGCGCTGGATCTTGCGGGCATCCCACTGCATGCCGCAGACCGTGGCGACGAGCACCCGATCGTCCTGGCCGGAGGGCATTCGGCGTTCAATCCCGAGCCGATCGCCGACTTCATCGACGCGGCCGTGCTGGGCGACGGCGAGGAGGTCGTGCTGGCCATCAGTGCCGTGCTCCGTGAGTGGAAGCGCGAGGGCAGACCGGGCGGCCGTGACGAGGTGCTCATGCGACTCGCGAAATCAGGCGGGGTCTATGTGCCGAAGTTCTACGACGTGGACTACCTGCCCGACGGACGCATCAAGCGGGTGGCGCCCAACCGGCCCGGTGTGCCCTGGCGGGTCGCGAAGCACACGCTGGTGGACCTCGACCAGTGGCCCTACCCGCGCAAACCGCTGGTGCCCCTGGCCGAGACGGTGCACGAACGGTACTCGGTGGAGATCTTCCGGGGCTGCACCCGCGGCTGCCGGTTCTGTCAGGCAGGCATGATCACGCGTCCGGTGCGTGAGCGATCGATCACCACCATCGGTGACATGGTGCAGAACGGCATACAGAAGTCAGGGTTCGAAGAGGTCGGGCTGTTGTCGCTCTCGTCGGCGGATCACAGCGAGATCGGCGAGGTGGCCAAGGGCCTGGCGGACCGTTACGAGGGCACGAACGTCTCTCTGTCGCTGCCGTCGACACGGGTGGACGCTTTCAACATCACCCTGGCCAACGAGTTCTCACGCAACGGTCGGCGCTCGGGGCTGACCTTCGCCCCCGAGGGCGGGTCTGAACGTTTGCGCAAGGTGATCAACAAGATGGTGTCGGAGGACGACCTCATCCGTACTGTTGCGACGGCTTACTCGCAAGGGTGGCGGCAGGTGAAGCTGTACTTCATGTGCGGCCTGCCGACCGAGACCGATGAGGACGTGCTCGAGATCGCCGACCTCGCCAAGAAGGTGATTGCCACCGGCCGCGAGGTGTCCGGGCGCCGCGACATCCGGTGCACCGTGTCGATCGGCGGTTTCGTGCCCAAGCCGCACACGCCCTTCCAGTGGGCGTCGCAGCTCGACCACGAGACCACCGACCTGCGGTTGCAGAAGCTGCGCGATGCGGTGCGCTTCGACAAGCAGTACGGCCGCGCCATCGGGTTCCGCTACCACGACGGGAAGCCCGGCATCATCGAGGGACTGCTGTCGAGAGGCGACCGGCGCGTGGGAGCGGTCATCGAGGCGGTATGGCGTGACGGTGGCCGCTTCGACGGGTGGTCTGAGCACTTCTCGTTCGACCGGTGGGCGACTGCGTGCGAGCGCGCCCTGACGGATGTGGCGGTCGACCTCGACTGGTACACCACCCGTGAGCGCCAGTTCGCCGAGGTGCTTCCCTGGGACCACCTCGACTCCGGACTCGACCGTGACTGGCTGTGGGAAGACTGGCAGGACGCGGTCAACGAGGTCGAGGTGGAGGACTGCCGGTGGACCCCGTGCTTCGACTGTGGCGTCTGTCCGGAGATGGGCACCGAGATCCAGGTAGGCCCGACCGGCCGCCAGCTGCTTCCTCTGGCCGTCTCCCCTCCCCGTTGAGCGGCCAAGTTTTGCGTGTCACAGAATGGCTTGATGACCTTGCAGGTACGCCGCTGCAGCCAGTCGGACGGTGCAGAAGCTATCGGCATGCTCAATCTGCTGGTCTTCACTCGAATGCCGCGCCCCAGGGCTAGGGACGACTCCCCCCAACCTCTGCAGTGGGGATACGTGGCGAATGTTTACGTCAGTAGACTGCGCCGCGGCAAGGGAGTCGGCTCGGCGCTGATGACGGCTGCCGTCGACTACGCGGATGCCCATGGATTCGCCTGGCTGGTCCTCAGCCCAAGTGAGCGCAGCACCGCTCTTTATGAGAGAGCCGGCTTCTCGCCGGCCACCTCGTTGATGCTGCGTCCAGCCACTCAGAGTCAGCGTCCTACATGAGCGACACCACCGCCAACTGCCAAGGCTCCGGCAATGTGTCTCAGCGCGGACTGCGCTTCATCGGGGTCGGCCGCGGGAAGGAGATCCAGCCACATCGGAAGCATCGAGCCCCGCAGCTGCAGCATCCCCAGCGGCCGCGGGATGCACCACAGATGAAAGTGCCCACCGCCGTCGCCCCAGCGGTTCACG
>JBPCRX010000028.1:0-24560 GCA_050996395.1 Nocardioidaceae bacterium | reverse complement strand
GAGAACAGCCTCAAGACCCGTTTCAACGAAGCCGTGGTCACCGCTCAGCCCCACGTCTCCTCACCGACCCGGAGCTCGTCTGCCGCCGGCCGCGGCCGGCAGCGCCGCCGACAGGTGTCGGTCGGGGCGGGGATCGCGGCCGTGACCGCAATGGTCGTAGGGGGAGCCGCCTACCTCGGTGCTCACGGTGACCTGCTGGGCTCTCCCGCTGAGCCTGCCGACTCGGGACCAGGCGTCGTACAGCTGGCTGTCGAGGCAGCGACGCCTCGAGGTCTCGCGGCCGCGGTGATGAGCCACATCGACGGTCCGGAGCTGTTCGGCGCGGCGGGCGGCTACATCACACATAGCGGTGAGCAGGTGACGTCGCCCGATGGCACGGACACACTCATGGTCAAGCTCGGATACACCTTTGGCGACGAGAGCCGCTACATCGTGAGCGGAGCAGTTTCCACCGATCCGGACAACATGAGCGTCGACGTCTGCGCGGATGCCTCTGCGCACGAGACCTGCACCCAGCACACCCTCAGTGACGGCACGGAGGTAGGGACGATCCAGGAAACGCCGACCGGTGGCAATGGGCCCGAGGTGATCACGGTGGTCGTCGTGAGGTCTGACCAGGTGATAGCCATCACCTTGCTCCCAGCGTCGGCGCCCTCTGGCCAGCTGCCGCTCAGTCCGGCGGAGCTGGAGGCGATCGCGACCGACCCGCTCGTCGGGGTGCAGACGTCAGCCGCGATGAACCAGCTCGGCGAGGACATATCGTTGTGGGGCAAAGACCCCTTCACCACGGTAACGCGAGGTGAGGCTGGACCTCCGACGGTGGCGCCGGCGAACCCGCCGTCGGACCGTTCTCAGCAGCCCAAATGAGCCACCACGGTTGTGCGAAAGGCTTCGGACAGCGGGTCGATGAGGGCGAAGTGCTCGACGCCGTCGAGCTCCACGTAGTCGATCTCGCTGTGCCGGGCCGCGAGGCGTCGGTTCATGTCGACGGTTACCTGCTTGTCAGCGGTGCCCTGGATGATGGTCACGGGTACGGCGCCCGGCAGCAGTGAAGCGGTATCGGCGTCGGCATAGCGCGCCGGCACGTCGTCGGGGTCGCCACCGAGCAGCGCCTGGACGGCGTTGTCGCCCATGCCCGCCCGCGCGGCGTACGCAAGATCTGAGACCGGGGCGAGCGTGACGATCGACGCGACGCGACGCGGGCCGGCGCGCAGACCCGCCCAGAGTGCGAGGTGGCCGCCCGCCGAATGCCCCCAGAGCATGACGGCTGCGCCGGCGTCGACCCAGCTGGGTGCCACCTCAGCCAGGAGCGCCGGGGTGGCGACGAGAGCGGCCTCGACGTCATCCCCTGTCTGCGGCCAGCCCCCCGAACCGCCAACCCGGCGGTACTCCGGCACGGCGACGACGCACCCGCGCTGGGCGAGCGCGTTGACCAGCGGCCTGATCTGCACCCGGTCGTACTCCTGGCGCCAGAACCCGCCGTGCAGGAGCACCAGGAGCGGTCGCGGCGAGCCTGGTCGGCCGAGAGAGGCGGGCAGGAACACATCGACCAGTCCGTCCTCGTGATCGGCGTAGCGGAGCACGATGTCCGGCGGCTCTGCCGCCCGAGTGAGCACCTCGCGTGAGTCCATGCCGCCGCAGGCTACCGGCCGCGTCCACCTCGGATTGGTCCGACTCCGGGTGGGTGGGCCGAGCGCAGCGCGGCCGGACCAATCCGAGATGGCGGCTAGAGTTCGCGGCATGACGAAGTGGGAGTACATCACCGTGCCTGTGCTGGTCCATGCCACGAAGCAGATCCTCGACAACATGGGCGAGGACGGCTGGGAGTTGGTGCAGATGGTGCCGGGCCTGAACCCTGAGAGCCTGGTCGCCTACTTCAAGCGTCCCAAGGATGCCTGAGGTGTCGAGCTCGCCGGAGGAGCGCCTGGCCGAGCTGGGCCTGGCGGTGCCCGAGGTGGCCAAGCCGGTCGCAGCATACGTACCGGCGCTCCGAACGGGCAACTACGTCTACACCTCCGGCCAGCTCCCGATGCGCGAGGGCACGCTGATGGCGACGGGCAAGGTGGGCGCCGAGATCACTCCCGAGCAGGCCGTCGAGTGTGCGCAGCAGTGCGCGCTCAACGGGCTGGCTGCGGTCCGGTCACTCGTCGGGGACCTGTCGGCCGTCGTCCGAGTGGTCAAGGTGGTCGCCTTCGTTGCCAGCACCCCGGACTTCACTGGTCAGCCAGGCGTCGCCAACGGCGCCAGCGAGCTGCTCGGCAAGGTCTTCGGGGACGCGGGTCAGCATGCGCGCTCGGCCGTCGGCGTATCCGTGCTGCCTCTCGACGCTCCGGTCGAGGTGGAGCTGATCGTCGAGGTCTCCTGACGTGACCTCCCGACTTGTCAGACCCTCAGCTGGTCAGAGCCGTCTGAGGGTCTGACACCTCGGTGAACATGCAGGAACACCTCGACGAGTTTTTAGCGACGGGTCGCGCGCCGCAACAGCCCAGAGCCGCCTCCACCGTCCTGCTCCTGCGCGACACCACAAAGGGGCCGGAGGTCTACCTCCTGCGTCGACACAGCCGGATGCCGTTCGCGGCCGGCATGTTCGCCTTCCCTGGCGGCGCGGTCGACCCTCGAGACGCGGATCGAGCTCTCGCCTGGGCAGGTCCGCCGCCCGAGGAGTGGGCAGAGCGGCTGCGGTGCGATGAAGCGGAGGCACGGGCCCTCGTCTGCGCCGCGGTGAGGGAGACCTTTGAGGAGTCCGGCGTCCTCCTCACCGGCGAGACTCGCGGCAGCGTCGTTGCCGACACCACGGGAGAGGACTGGGAACGTGACCGGGTGGCACTCGTCGCTCGCACGCTGTCGTTTGCCGACCTGCTCCAGCGTCGTGATCTCGTTCTCCGCTCCGACCTGCTGCTGCCTTGGGCGCACTGGATCACTCCGGAGTTCGAGCCGCGTCGCTATGACACGAGGTTCTTCGTGGCGGCTCTGCCGGCCGGCCAGCTCACCCGCGACGTGTCTGGGGAGGCCGACCAGGTGGCTTGGGTGCTCCCGGCTCAAGCGGTGGCGGACGCCGACGCGGGCTTGATCGAGATGTTGCCGCCAACCTACGTGACACTCAGCGACCTCGTCGACCACCCGACAACCGCCTCGATCCTGGCCGCAGCACGCGATCGGGTCATCGAGACCGTCCTGCCGCGCGCCGAGATCGTCGACGGGGCGACGGAGCTCTCGTGGCGGAAGAGCTGAACCAACACACACAGGGAATGCCTCGAGCGCGCCGGTGGTCGGGGGGTGATTTCGGGGCGCGGGCGACGTGCGTGCTGGCGCCCAACCCCTCGCTGATGACGCTCGACGGCACCAACACGTGGGTCCTGCGCGAGCCTGACGCCCGGCGCAGCGTCGTCGTCGACCCCGGCCCCCTCGACGTCGGCCACCTCGACCGGGTTGCCGAGACCGCCGGCTCGGTGGCGATGGTGCTGCTGACACACGGCCACTCGGACCACAGCGAGGCGGCACGCACGTTCTCCGAACGCATGCGCTGCGACGTGCGCGCGCTCGATCCGGCTTTCGTCCTCGGGAGCGAGGGTCTGCACGGCGGCGACGTGGTCGAGGTCGACGGCCTGGAGATCCGGGTCGTGTCCACCCCCGGGCACACGAGCGACTCGCTCAGCTTCGTGCTTCCTGCCGAGGCAGCCGTTCTGACCGGCGACACGGTGCTGGGTCGCGGCACCACCGTCGTGGCGCATCCCGACGGCGAGCTCGGCGCCTATCTCGGGTCCCTGCGACGGCTGCGCGACCTGGCCGAGGCGCGCAAGGTCGAGATGGTCTGGCCCGGTCACGGGCCCGTGCTCGCCGACGCGCTGGGCGTGCTCGACCACTACCTGCAGCATCGCGCCGAGCGTCTCGAGCAGGTGCGGGAGGCGGTGGCCGATGGCGCCGTCGAGGCGGCAGACGTCGTACGCCGGGTGTATGCCGATGTCGACCCGCAGCTGTGGCCAGCGGCCGAGCTCAGCGTCAGAGCGCAGCTGGCCTATCTCGCATCGGGCTGACTCGACCGGCTGCGTCGCCGTGCGAACGGTCACAGCGAGACGGGTGAGCCGTCAGACAGTTCGCGCAGCTCGGTGGAGTCCGGACCGAAGTTCGCGACGTGCATGAGGTAGCCGCCGCGGCCGGCCTCGCTGAGCAGACCGTCGTGGATGGGGAACACGATGCCCGGTGTGACGGCGTGCAGGAAGTCCAACGTCTCGCTGACCCGGCACCAGGGAGCGTTGAGGGGCAGCGCGAGGATGTCGACGCCGTCGGGGGTGTCGGCATAGGAGTCACCCGGGTGGAACAAGGTGCGGCCCGAACGCTCTGACATGAGCAGCCCGATGTTGCCGACCGTCGGGACCCGGTCGTGGTTGACTGCGTGCCGGCCACCGACCGCCTCGATCGTCAGGTCACCCAGGTCATGGGACTGACTGGGCGCGAAAGCCACGGTCGCCGATGTCGGGTCAGCGGCGTCGAGAGTTCCGGGCTCGACGAGCAGCCTCGCCTGCGGGTTGGCCGCCAGCAGCGGCAGGAGCCGCTCGACGTCGAGATGGTCTGCGTGCTGATGGGTGACCACGACGGCATCGAGACCGACGAGTGCCTCGAACCCGGCCGAGAACGCGCCGGGATCGACCAGAACACGCGCGCCGCCCTCAGACTCCACGAGCAGGCAGGCGTGGCCGAGGTGTGTGATCTGCATGGGCGAACGCTACCGACCCAGCCGGGAGGACAACTCCACGGCACCCGGTCAGCGGGCTCGCCGCCTCAGCCGCTCGAGGTCCAAGATCACGACGGATCGAGCCTCCAGCCGCAGCCACCCGCGGGACGCGAAGTCGGCCAGCGCCTTTTTGACCGTCTCTCGGGAGGCGCCCACGAGCTGAGCGAGCTCCTCCTGGGTGAGGTCATGGTTGACGTGTATGCCGTCCTCGGCCACCCGGCCGAACCTCGACGACAAGTCCAGCAGCGCCTTCGAGACCCGGCCCGGCACATCGGAGAAGACCAGGTCCGCCACGACGTCGTTGGCTTTGCGCAACCGGACGGCGAGCTGGGTGAGCAGTCCTCTTGCGACCTCGGGGCGACCCGCGAGCCACTGACCGAGCTCGTCGTGGCTGAGGCTCTGCATCGTGCAGTCGGTCACGGCCGTCACCGTGGCCGAGCGCGGGCCGGGGTCGAACAGCGACAGCTCGCCGAACATCTGGCCGGGACCGAGGATGGCCAGCAGGTTCTCCCGGCCGTCGGCCGAGGTGCGGCCCAGCTTCACCTTGCCCGTGGTCACCACGAAGAGGCGGTCGCCCTCGTCGCCCTCGCGGAACAGCACCTCACCGCGGGCCAGCCGTTCGGCCATCATCGTTGCGCTCAGGGCATTGGCTGCCTCGTCGTCGAGCCCGCTGAAGAGCGGCGCCTGTCGCAGCACCTCGGTGTCCACTGGTCCTCCTCGTTCCGCCCGTCGATGTCCTGGACCGGGCCGAAGTGACAGTGTGACCTATCCCAGGCGGCGCTGCCACGGCGCCGTCGCGACCGTCGGGTGGCGGACGCAACGCCGTACTCTTGCCCACATGCCAGCTCTCGCCGCCGCCGGTGTGATGCAGAGCCGTCTCTCCCTGGTGCGACGGGCGAGGCGCATGGACCGGCAGCTGGCGACGACCTACCCTGACGCCCGGTGCGAACTTACCTTCGCGAGCCCGTGGGAGCTGCTCGTCGCCACGGTACTGTCGGCCCAGACCACCGACAAACGGGTGAACAGCGTCAGCACCGCACTGTTCGCCCGTTATCCGGGACCGGCCGAGCTCGCGGCTGCGCAGCGCGAGGACGTCGAGGCGATCATCGCACCGACCGGGTTCTTCCGGGTCAAGAGCCAGTCACTCATGCGGCTCGCGGCCGACGTGCTCGACCGCTTCGGCGGTGCGGTACCGGCGCGTCTGGATGACCTGTTGACGCTGCCCGGCGTTAGACGCAAGACCGCGAACGTCGTGCTCGGCGACGCCTTCGGCGTGCCCGGCATCACCGTCGACACTCATGTCGGGCGGCTCTCCCGCCGCTTCGGGTGGACCTCGGAGACTGATCCGGTCAAGGTCGAGCACGAGGTGGGGCAGCTCTTCGACAAGCGGGACTGGGTGATGCTCAACCACCATCTGATCTGGCACGGACGTCGCCGGTGTCACGCCAAACGACCCGCGTGCGGCGCCTGCCCCCTCGCGAGAGACTGCCCGTCGTACGGCGAAGGGCCCACCGACCCGACGGCCGCCGCCAAGCTGGTGCGCTCGGAGGGACGCGCATGAAGTGGGCCGGCCCCATCCGATCAGCGCGAGCGGCCGGAACGGCGGTCAGCTTGGCGACCCTGGTCATGCTTGCGGCCCTGGCCGGGTGCGGCCAGCCGATGGACAAGACGTACGTCTTCCACCCTGATGACTCACCGGTCAAGGTCGACACACCCGAGCTGCGTGAGGCCAAGGCCGCGGCTGGGATTGAGAACTGCCCCCAGAGCGACCCCTCGGCTGTTTCACGGTCGGACGGGTTGCCGGAGGTGACGCTCCCCTGTCTGGGCGGGGGCCGTGCCGTCGACCTGGCAGGGCTGAGCGGAACGCCCCTCGTCATCAACGTCTGGGCCACCTACTGCGGAGCGTGCCGTGACGAGGCCCCGCTCTTCCAGCAGGCCCACCAGCTTGCCCGCGGCGACGTCAGCATCATCGGCATCGACTGGCAGGACACCCGGCCGGGAGCCGCGCTGTCCTTCGCAGGCGACCTCGGCCTCACCTATCCGCAGCTCGCCGACCCGCAGGCGGCAACCCGCGCTCCGCTCGGCGTCACTGGGCTGCCCATGACCTTGTTCGTCGACGAGTCCGGTCGAGTCGCCTACGTCCGAAGCGGACCGCTGCACAGCCTGGCGGAGCTCACCTCGCTGATCGACACCGCGCTCGGCGTGCACCTGCCCGACGCGTCATGACGACGCGCCGCATCCTCGACGACACCGAGGCGGCGTCACCGCGCGATGTCCCGGAGTGGCTGGCGCCACTGGCCGTGGCCACCGTGGGTCTTGAGGCGTCAGCGTTCAGCTCGTTCGCTCCACCATCTGGCACCCGTCCCCGCGCGGCTTCCGTGCTCGTCCTGTTCGGCGGCGGCGGCGCCGCCGAGGGCGGTCGAGGAGAGGACGCCCACGTCGTCCTGCTCGAGAGGTCTGCGTCGCTGCGCTCGCATGCCGGACAAGTCGCGTTCCCCGGGGGCGCCAAGGACGCGGGCGACCCAGACGACATACACGCGGCTCTGCGTGAGGCACACGAGGAGACCGGCCTCGACCCGGCCGGTGTGCACGTCCTCACAGTGCTGCCGCCACTCTGGTTGCCGCCGAGCAACTACACGGTGACGCCGGTGATCGGCTGGTGGCGTGACCCATCTCCGCTGCATGCTGGCGACCCGGCTGAGACCCGGTCGGTGCACACCGTCAGGCTCGCTGCGCTCCTCGACCCCCGACACCGGGTCACGGTGCGCCATCCGTCTGGACACAAGGGTCCCGCCTTCGTCATAGGTGAGCTCGTGGTCTGGGGCTTCACCGCAGGGATCCTGTCTCGGCTGTTCGCGTTGGTCGGCTGGGAGCAGCCATGGGACCAAACGCGGGTGATCGCGCTGCCCGAGCGGATCGCCGAGACCTCCTCGGGACCTCCACCTGACGGAGACGGGCCGTGAACAGCCTCGACCTCGTCCTCGTACTCTTCGTGATCGTCTATGCCGTCTCCGGCTACCACCAGGGCTTCCTCATCGGGGCGGCATCGACCTTCGGCTTGCTGCTCGGTGGCCTGATCGGCGTACAGGTGGCCCCTGCCTTGCTCGACCGCTTCGACCAAGGCCTGTCGGTCTCCACCGCGGCGCTGCTGGTGGTCATCGCCTGCGCCTTCGTGGGACAGGCGATCGGAGCGGTGTTGGGTGGTCAGCTGAGGCGCCGGGTCAGCTGGCGGCCGGCCCGGGTGGCCGACGCACTGAGCGGGGCTGCCCTCAGCGTATTGGCCATGCTCCTCATCGCGTGGGTCCTCGGCGTGGCGGCGAGCGGAACACCGTTGCGCTCTCTCAACGAGCAGGTGCGGGAGTCGACCGTGCTGGACGCCGTCGACGGCGCGCTGCCGGGAGGCTCCGACCGGATCTTGTCCGCGTTCAGCTCCCTCGTGGACTCGACCCGCTTCCCCCGCTACCTCGAGCCGTTCAGCACCGAACGGATCAAGGACGTTCCCGCGCCGACCGCCCGCGTCCTCCGCCGGGCCGACGTCGTCCAAGCGGGTGCGAGTGTGGTCAAGGTGATGGGCGCAGCTCAGTCGTGCAGCCGAACCGTTGAGGGCAGCGGTTTTGTTTTCGCTGACGAGCGGGTGATGACCAACGCTCATGTGGTTGCGGGTGTCTCGGCGCCTCTCGTGCGGTTGGACGACACTGACTATCGAAGCCGGGTGGTCTACTACGACCCCGACGTCGACGTGGCGGTTCTCTACGTCCCAGGGCTGCCGGCGCGCAGTCTGGCGTTCGCTGCGACGGCCGCGTCATCGGACCCTGCGGCGGTGCTCGGGTTTCCGGAGAACGGGCCGTATGACGCTCAACCGGCTCGCGTGCGGGACGAGCAGACTCTGCGCAGCCCCAACATCTATGGCGACGAGACGGTCTACCGCGACACCTACTCCATCTACTCCCTGGTGAGGCAAGGCAACTCCGGCGGGCCCTTGGTCGACGCCCGTGGACGGGTGCTCGGAGTGATCTTCGCCGCCTCGCTCACCGACAGCCGGACCGGATATGCCTTGACCGCCGATCAGGTGGCCGAGGCATCCGACGCCGGGACGGGTGCTGTACGAGGCGTGGACTCGGGCGGCTGCGCCGGCTGACGCCGCCGCTCGATGCGGCACAGAGCGCGGCCAGCTCGCGCGACAGGCGCCGGTCAGCTGCGCTTGAGCACCTGCTTGTTGCTCTTCATCGCGGCGATTGTCTTCTCGGGCGCCCGAACCTGCTTGAGCTTCTTCAGGCCCACCAGCGCCAGCACCCCCGCGATGAGCAGGTAGAGGACGAACACGATGAGGAAGCCGAGCGCGAGCCCGGTGTGCGGTAGGTAGGCGATGGCGTAGCCGGCGGCGACCGACACCATGATGAGGGCCAGTACGCCGAAGAAGCCGGCCACGGCGAGCAGCGCTGCTCCCAGTCCGCCCGCCTTGACACTGAAGCGCAGCTCGGTCTTGGCGAGCTCGATCTCGCTGCGAACCAGGGCAGAGAGGTCAGCCGTCGTGTCGGCGATCAGGCGCCCGATGGTGGGCTCCTCCGCCGCCGGTGCGGACTCCGATGTGGCATTGGGTCCGAACTTGTCGCTCGCGGTCGCCATGGCGGTCCTCTCGTCCGTGCGGGCCATCGGCATCCGGCCCCTGATCGACGACAACCCTACGGCCTGTGGCGCGCTCCTGCGATGCACCCTGGCCGAACTGGTCGGAGACAGTGGTTGGCCGGCTCAGGGTCGAGCGGCGGCGAACGTGGCCGCAAGGTCGTCATGCTGGCGGGGGTCTGCCAGCACAAGCACCTCGTCCGCGGGCTGCAGCACGGTGTCACCACGCACGGGCAGCAGCTCACCGGCGCGGATCACGAAGCTGATCCAGACGTCGTCGGAGCTGAACGGCAGGTCGGCGACCGTTCGTCCGTCGGCGGGCGACCCTGGCTCGACAAGGCAACGGTGTACACCCTGCGGCTCGTCACGAAGGCGCAGCCCCAGCGACCAGGGCTCGGGCTCCACGCTGCGCATGGGGACGTGCAGCAGGCGGCCGACGGTGGGCACCAGGCTGCCCTGCACGACGACGGAGAAGACGACGACGACCACGATGATGCCGTAGAGACGTTCGGACTCCGGTACATGGCCGCTGAGCAGAAAGGTTCCGAGCAGGATCGGGACAGCACCCTTGAGCCCTGACCAGAGCAGGAAGCCCCGCTCGTTGTCGCGCAGGTCGACAGCGAGGGTGAGCACCCCCACCAGCAACGGCCGCACGACGAAGGCGAGCAGGACGCCGAGCACCAGCCCGACTCCCCACACGTCACTGCGGGCGAGCACTCCGAGGTCGACGGTGAGCCCCAGGACGACGAAGGCGACGATCTCACCGACACTCGCCAGTGCGGAGGCGAACCGCTCGATCTCACCCTTGTACGGCGCCCGCTCGTCGCCGATGACGATCCCTGCCACGAAGATGGCCAGGAAGCCTGAGCCGTGAGCGACCGTCGCCAGGCCGAACAGCGCCATTGCGCCGGCCAGGGTTCTCAAGGGGTACAGCGACTCACTCGGCAGCGTGACACTGCGCATGAACCACAGCAGCGCCCTGCCGCCCAGGATCCCAAGCGCGGCGCCGATGCACATCTGCAGTGCGAACTCCCCGGCGATGGAGCCCACCGCGCCGCCGCTGAGTGCCCCCGCGCCCAGCAGGCTGGCCAGCAAGGCGATGCCGACTGGGTCGTTGGCGCCGGACTCGCCCTCGAGGATGGTGCCGCTGCGGCCGGACACCTCCCGGCGGCCGAGCACCGAGAACACGACAGCAGGGTCGGTGGGAGCGATCGCGGTTCCGACGAGCGCAGCGACCCACCAGCTGAACCCGAACATCAGGTGAGCAAGGACCGCGATCGCCGCTGCTGTGACGAAGGTGCCGACGACGCCGATGAGCACGACCGCACCGAGTGCGCGCCGCAGCCGCGGCCAGCCGATGTGTAGGCCGCCGTCGAACAAGATGAGGGCAATGGCCAGCGTGACCACCCGCTCCACCGTGACCTGCTCGAGGCGCCCCAGCTCCGGCGCCAGGTGGGCGGCTGCCGCCGCGCAGACCAGGGAGATGGCCGGCGCCGGGACCTGAACCCGCTCGCTGATCCGGTTGGAGAGCACCGCGAGCAGCCCAGCGGCGGCCACCAGCAAGACGAGGAGCCCGAACGGCTCGACGTCATGCATAGTCGGTCAGCCCCAGCGCCTTCACTCCTCGTCGCCCGTGGCTCCAGTCTCGTACCTGGACGAGATCTGGTCCATCACCGTGGAGTCCGCGAGAGTGGTGGCGTCGCCGGTCTCCCGGTGCTCGGCGACGTCCTGAAGCAACCGGCGCATGATCTTGCCCGAACGGGTCGTCGGCAGCTCGGGAACCACCATGATCGCCGCGTTGAGCCGGCCCCCGACGTACCACTTCGTGAACGGCGGGTCGCTCCAGTCGAGCACCTCGTCGAACTGCTGCGACCAGCTGATGCGCTCGGCCTGACGAGCCCAGAACGCCAGCGGGTCGGCATCTGCCTCCTCGTAGGCCGCGGCGGTGACGTTGGCGACGGCGGCGAGGTCGGCGGGTGGTTCGAACCGCCGGTTCTCGTGCAGGAGGTTGGACAGCGCATCGCTGGTGGGCACGGCCGCCGGGATGTCGGCGGAGCCGTCGCGGGGTTCGGTGGTCACGTCCTCACCTCAGCATGTCCGGGGCGGGCTGACAACTGACCTCCATCAGCCCGGCCTGCCACCTTGCCTGCTCCCTCGGTCGCGCAGCAGCCGTTCCGGGGCGCTGCGCTGGTTCTGGCACAGTTCGCATCGTGCCTGAGCTCCGCGTCGCCAGCTTCGGAGAGCTCGATCCTCGGGTCGCCTACGAGATGTGGGCGCTTCGGGTCGCGGTGTTCGTCGTGGAGCAGCGGTGCGCCTATCTCGAGCTGGACGGCCGTGATCTCGAACCCTGCACCCGTCACGTCTGGGTGGCCGAGGGCGCACTGCTGTTGGGCTGCCTCAGAGTGCTGCGGGAGCCTTCGGGCGAAGCCCGGATCGGGCGGGTCTGTGTGCGACAAGACGCGCGCGGCACCGGTCTCGCGGCCGGTCTGGTCGGAAAGGCGCTGGTGGAGGTCGACTCACCCGCCGGCACGCGCCCGTGCGTGCTCGACGCGCAGAGCCACGTGGCCCGCTGGTACGAACGGTTCGGGTTCGCGGTGAGTGGACCGGAGTTCGTCGAGGACGGCATACCGCACCTGCCCATGCGCAGGCCACCGTTCTGACGGGCGGCAGGTCGGCGGATGGAGTCGCCCAGTCGAAGTCGATCACTCAGTCGAAGTCGATCAAGAGGCCGTCGTCGGTGGGGCTGGCAGCCACCGACGGCGTGCCTCGACTGGTGAGACCCGCCACGCGTGCGCGGTAGCAGTAGGTGACCCAGGGGATTCGCAGACCGTCCGGGCCACGACCGTAGCTGTCGTAGAGCGCCTCTGCGCGGGTCAGCAGGTTGGCGCGCTCAGGAGGCGCCAGCGTGGATCCGGCCGACATCGACGAGATGAAGCCCGTCAACGCCTCCCGCCGGAACGTCTGCCAGTGCCGAAAACGTCGGGTACCCGTCAGTACGAACGTGTCGGTATCGTCGAAAGGCTCTCCGCCGAGCTCATGGTGAGAGGGAACGTCGACCAGCTCGAACAGGCGCCGTACCCAGGGAACCATGCGGTCACCGTCGTTGGAGACCAGTGCCACCTCGCCGCCGGGTCGCAGCACTCGGGCGATCTCCGGCAGAGCCTGGTCGGAGTCCAACCAGTGGAACGCCTGATCGGTCACGACGATGTCGACCGAGGACGACGACAAGGGGATGTCCTCGGCGCGCGACTGGACGCGGGTGACGGAGGTTGCTGCCGCCGGGAGGACCGCGAGCACGGCCGCGGACGGGTCGGTGGCGATCACCTCATGACCCAGCAGGCTGAGTGCGACGGTGAGCCCGCCCCTATCGGCTCCGAGCTCGAGGATCCGGCGAGGGATCTCACCGACGAGCCAAGCCACCGCCTCATCGGGGTAGCCGGGCCGGTGACCGGCCTGCTGGGCCGCCACCGAGCCGAAGGTCCCTGCTCGTTGCCGCCTCTGCGCGTCCATGCCTGTCCAGGCTAGCCCAGGTCCGCCTCGGCACTGAATCGCTGCGGCTCATTGAATCTCAGTACGTGCGACCCTCACTCGAGGCATGCCCCTAAGGTCGGTCGTGTGACGGCAGCACTCGACCAGCTCGGCCGGTGCTTGTCCCTGGAAGGGGTGCCCTCTGCCCTTGCCGCAGCCAGAGATGGCGTGGATGTGCTGCTGCGCGACAGGGGAATTCGCCGTACGACGCCAGAGCTGACCACGAAGTCGCTGCTCCTCGGGGCGGCAGCATCGACACGGCTGGAAGGTGTGGCGACCTCCGCGGAGGAGCCACGAGCAGGACGCGACGACCCGGTGACCGCTGGCGCTCTGCGCTTGTACGCGGAGCTGCTCGCCCTTGTCCCGGTGGTCGCCCGTTCGCCGCTGCAGGCGCTGGCTCGCATGCACACCCTGGTGGCTGGCGGTCTGGTTCCTCCTGACGCCCTCGGTCGCCCGAGGCTTGACGAGGCGGTGGCGGCCCGCCTCCAGGGGTTGTCCGCCTCGCTCGTGCAGCCGACCAAGGCGCCGGCTCTCGCGGTCGCGGCGCTGGCGCATGCGGAGATTTCCACTCTGCAGCCGTTCGCGGCGGGCAGCGACCTGGTGGCCCGTGCCCTCGAGCGGCTCGTCCTGGTGGGCCGAGGTGTGGACCCTGCGTCGTTGCTGGTGCCGGAGGCTGCCCACGAGTCGCGTCGCGACGAGTACCGGATGGCCCTGTCGGCGTACGCCACCGGGACCGCTGCAGGTTGTCGATCCTGGATGCTCTACTCCGCCTCCGCGACCGGGGACGCCGTCGCGGCGAGCCCGCTGCGTTAGGGCAGCGTGAGCGGGACGTGCGAGCGGCGCCCTGCTCGCAGGACGCCGCTGCTCACACACGAGACGCTGGCTACCAGGCGTGCACTCTCAACTGCCGCCACCGTTGACCGGGGGTCGACTCCCTCAAGAAGGGTGGATCGCCGCGTGGGTACCTGGCTCGTGTGCGATGGTGCGTTGTTGCTTCCTTTGTACGCTCGTCGCGAAGAAATGGGAAGACCTGCTCGGCGCGGCGTCACGAGGTGGTGGCGACGCGCCGGTGCCGGCGAGCAGCAAGAGTGACGGCTCCAGCCGCGGCTGCTGCGCCGGCGCCCAACGCCATGGCCGTGACAGTCGCCCGGGTTGGTTCGAAGTGCACCCGCTTGCGCAGCTGCACCGGCTTGACGAAGTCGAGCACGGGCCACTCCCGCTCGAATGCGAGCCTGCGGAGCTGTTTGTCGGGGTTGACGGCAAAGGGGTGGGCGACCACCTCGAGCATCGGCAGGTCAGTGGCCGAGTCGCTGTAGGCGAACGACCGCTGCAGGTCGTACCCCTCCCGCTGGGCGAGGTCGACGATCGCCGAGGCCTTGTTGGCGGCGTAGGCGTAGAACTTGATCTCACCGGTGTAGCGGCCTTCGTCTTGAACCATCTCGGTGGCGATCACGTGATCGACGCCCAGCATGCGACCAATCGGCTCAACGACCTCGGCTCCCGACGTCGACACGATGACGACGTCGTGTCCGTCGCGGTGATGGCCCTCGATGAGCTCCACCGCCTCGTCGTACACGAGTGGGTCGACGATGTTGTGCAGGGTCTCGGCCACGATGGCCTTGACGGTGCCGACATCCCAGCCGGCGGCCTGGCTGGACAGATAGGCCCGCAGCCGTTCGATCTGGTCGTGGTCGGCCCCCCCGAAGTGGAACACGAGCTGTGCGTAGGCGCTGCGCAGGACCGACGTGCGGCTGATCAGGCCGCCTTGGTAGAACGAGCGGCTGAAGGCCAGCGTGCTCGACCTGGCGATGATCGTCCTGTCGAGGTCGAAGAACGCCGCCGGCCTGTCGGGAGTCGCCGCCATCGACCGCTGCCTTTCAGGAGAGGAGCTGCTCCGAGGAGACGGGTCGCCGCCCTCGATCCGGGTAGCTTCGTAGCTTCGCCCCCTCGGGTACAGTGACCGGCAGACTCCAGCGGCATGTCCCCTCGTCGCTGGACATCGGGTCCGGTTCCACCCCCCGGAGCTCGGTCCCGTCGCAGCCCCCGGCCCCCCCGCCGGGGGCTGCCCCTTCTGCAAGCAGGTTCTACGGCCTCCGCAGGGGGTTGGGGCCGGACCGCTGTCCCCAGGGTGCGCCTCCAGGTCTCTTCCTCCACAGGGCGACCACATGCATCGTCTTTGGAGCGGCGCACGCGCTGAGGATGCCGGTGTGCCAACAACGACTCCCACGTCCGACCCGTTGGTCGTCTCACGGGACCCGGATCTGCTCGACGACCTGCTGCGGCTGAGCGCGGCCGCAGCGGCCTCGTTGGACGTGACGGTCGACCCTGGCGTCCTGAGACGGTCGTGGAACCGTGCCCCCTGGGTGCTCGTGGCCGAGGAGATGGCACCTTTGCTCGCGGCGCTCGACCTGCCACGGCGAAACGACGTCGTGCTGGTCGGTCGCGCGCCCGAGTCGCCGTCGCTGTGGCGGCACGCGGTGTCCATCCGGGCCGACCAGGTCGTCGTGCTGCCCGATGCGCAGGACTGGCTCGTCGAGCGGTTCGGCTCAGCGGCCGACAGCTCGGGCAGGCGCGCTGTCGGGGTTGGCGTGATCGGCGCCCGAGGCGGCGCCGGAGCGTCGACTCTCGCTGCCTCACTCGGTCTCTCGGCGGCTCGGCGTGGGCTCGCGGCGGTTCTGATCGACGCCGACCGGCTCGGAGGAGGGATCGACCTGCTACTGGGCTGCGAGGAGACGGCAGGGATGAGGTGGCCTCAGGTGGCTCGCACCCGAGGGAGAGTGTCGGCCCCAGCGCTGCGCACGGCACTGCCTTCAGCCGACGGTTTGGCTGTCTTGTCCTGGGACCGCTCCGGTGAAACACCGGTACCTGCATCGATGGTGCGGGACATGGTGGCTGCAGCCCGGAGGGGATCCGACCTTGTCCTCGTGGACCTGCCACGACATGCGGACGCCGCTTGCGCCGAAGTCGTCTCCTCTCTCGACTTCATGCTGTTGGTGGCAACGCCGGACGTGCGAACCGCAGCGTCTGCTGGTCCACTGGCTCGTCATCTCCAACAGCACTGTGGCGACGTGCGCCTCGTCGTTCGGATCGCGCGATGCGCCGCCACTGAGCCGGAAGCCGTGGCGGCGAGCCTTGGTCTGCGCCTCGCCGGCACCGTGACGACGACCCGATCGGTGGCGCGCTGCGTCGACGAAGGTCTGGGCCCACTGACGGGACGGCGGTTCCAGGTTGAGTGCGGTCGACTCCTTGACCAGGTGACGGCACCGGCGCAGCTGTCGGCGTTGTGACGATCCCCGACCCGCGACTGCTCGACCGGGTTCGCGCGCGGCTCGCCGACCAACGATCGGACATCACACCGGGCACTGTCGCCGCAGCCTTGCGTGCCGAGGGCCACCTGTTGGGCGACAGCGCCATGCTCGAGCTCGTCGACACGCTGCACCGCGACTCCGTAGGCGCAGGCCCGCTCGAGGACCTGCTGTGTCTTGAGGGAGTCACCGACGTGCTGGTAAACGGACCCGGTGACGTTTACGTCGACGACGGCCAGGGACTGCGCCGTACGCACGTCACCTTCACTGACGACACAGCTGTGCGTCGTCTCGCCCAACGCCTGGCCGCGGCCTCGGGCCGGCGCCTCGACGACGCGTCACCCTACGTCGATGTGCGGATGCCGAACGGCACCCGACTCCACGCCGTACTGGCGCCACTCGCGTGGCCGGGCACCTGCCTGTCCCTGCGGGTTCCGGCCCAACGCACTATGTCGCTCGAGCAACTGGCTTCCAGCGGTCTGACGGACGACCAGGGTGTTGCGCTCCTGCTCGACCTCGTCCGGTCCCGGCTCGCCTTTCTCGTCTCCGGTGGCACCGGGTCGGGCAAGACGACGCTGCTTGCCGCGCTGCTGGGGGCCGCCGATCCCGAAGAGCGAATCGTCATGGTGGAGGACTCCTCCGAGCTCAGGCTTCACCACCCACATGTCGTCTCGCTCGAGTCGCGGCCGTCCAACGTCGAGGGGGTTGGTGCGGTGGCCCTACGCGAACTGGTCCGACAAGCCCTGCGGATGCGGCCCGACCGGCTCGTCGTCGGCGAGGTCAGGGGTGCGGAGGTGGTCGACATGCTGGCTGCCATGAACACCGGTCACGAGGGCGGCTGCGGCACCGTCCACGCCAACGCGGCGGGTGCCGTGCCGGCTCGTCTCGAGGCGCTGGGGGTGGCGGCGGGACTGACCCGTGACGCGGTGCACGCCCAGCTCGCGGCCGCGCTGCAGGTGGTCGTCCATCTGCGACGAGGCGTCAACGACAAGGTGCGCCGGCTGGCCGAGGTCGGCGTGGTCGAGCGCCGGGCCGACGGATGGGTGGACGTTATACCGGCGGTGAACTTCGAGAGCGGGAAGTCACCGACGGTGGGTCCGGGAGGCGTCATCCTCGCCAGACTGTTGTCCCGATGAGGCTTGAGGCGACCTTATGGGCGGCCACCTTGTCCTTCTCGGCCATCTGGGTGGCGCTGTCGCGCCCAGCTCTGCAATCCCGTGTTGTTCGTCCGCATTCACCGGCAACCGGCGACTCCTCCGTGCGCCTTCGGCTCTCGGCGGCTCACCGCCGGGTGACACGGGTGCGGTGGCGGACCCTGTCGGTGGCAACCGGCGTGTTGGTCGTCTGGCTCTGGCTACGGCTCGGCCCGAGCATCGTGGTGATCCTGCTGGCACTGACAGCCGGAACGGCGGCGGTACGTCGCCTGCTCACAACGCTGCAACTGCGGCGAGAGCGCCGGGAGCGACAACAGGCGGTGCTCGAGCTCTGTGACGCACTCGGTGCGGAGCTGCGGGCCGGGCTCCCGGTGACGAGCGCGCTTGCGAACGCGGTCGGGTCGCGTGCGGAGTGGTCGTCCCTCTCCTCGGCTGCGCTGGCGGGCGGCGACGTCGTGACGGCGTTGAGGCGGGCTTCCCATGACTTCGGCGCAGAGGATCTTCGCGTCCTCGCAGCCGCCTGGGAGGTGGCTTCGCACTCCGGTGCCGCTCTGGCCGTCGTGCTCGACCGGCTGGCAGGTGTCCTGCGGACCCAGGATGAGGCGCGAGCCGAAGTCGTCGCTGCTCTTGGACCTCCACGGGCCACCGCCAAGATGCTCGCCGTGCTCCCCCTCTTCGGCATCGCTCTCGGGATGACCATGGGCGCCCAGCCGCTCCGGTTCCTCTTCGCCACCCCGGCGGGGCTGGTGTGCCTGACGACGGGAGTGACGCTCGCCTTCGCTGGTGTCTGCTGGGTCGAACGGCTCGCGTCGACCGCCGAGGCGTCCGCATGAGTATGGCGTTGTTCATGCTCGTGCTGTCGGCCGCCTGGTGCGCCGTTCCACCAACCGGCAAGAGCGTCCGGCGACTGACACCGAGCAGTGCTCATCCGAAGCGGGGCGGGCTGGATGCGTTCGTCGAGGACCCGCGCCGGCGAGCCGTGGTCTGCATGGTGGCATCGGCGCTCCTCGTCGCCGTGGCGTCAGGTCCGGCCCTGGCAGGCGTCGGAGCACCTGCCGGACTGGCTCTCAGCTGGTGGATAGGACGCTTCGAGCCGCCCAGCGTGACCAAGGCTCGCGAGGAGGTGAACCGGGACCTACCGATGGCGGTCGACCTGCTTGCTGCCTGCCTGCTCGTCGGGCGACCCGTGGACCAGGCGCTGCGGGTGGTGGGAGGGGCGATGGGAGGGGCGCTGCAGACGTCCTTCGAGTCGGTCCAGGCGCGACTGGCCCTGGGAGCAGACCCGGTCCAGGAGTGGCGCCGCGTGGAGCAGCAGCAGCCGCAGCTCGCGTCCTTCGCCCGCTCGATGGCTCGCAGCCTCGAGTCAGGTGCGCCTCTGGTCGACGGTCTCGGCAGGCTCGGTGAGGACCTCAGGCGGGCTCGGCGTACGGCGTTGCAGATGAGAGCCCGCAATGTAGGGGTCAAAGCCGCAGCGCCACTCGCGGCGTGCTTCTTGCCCGCTTTCATGGTGATCGGCGTGGTGCCGACCGTCGCGGGTGCATTTGCCCACCTGGTGCTCTGACGTCGCGTCCCCAGGCGGTAAGGCGGCGTCGGCTCGTCCCCAGTTCACAGCCGCGTGCTCGTCCCTCGAGCAGCTCTTCATCAGGCTCGCAGTGACAACTGTCCCGCCCGGGTCGACGACCCGAGTAACCCGAGAGGAACCCACCATGAACCACCTGATTGCATCCACAGTCGACCGCCCCACGCCGCTGGGCGAGAAGGGGATGACGACGGCCGAGTACGCCGTCGGCACCGTGTCGGCCTGCGGCTTCGGAGGACTGCTCTACACGCTGTTGACCTCCAGCTTCGGGCAGAACCTCCTGCAGGGCATCTTCGACAAGATCACCGGTCTGTTGCCCTTCTGACCGGCCGCGTGGGGTGGGTCAGCCGACTGGCCCACCTCTTCACCGAGGAGGATCCCTTGCAACATCGTGACCAGCACAGCACGACTAGGACCAGCAGGAGGTTGACCGCGGGCAGGAGAAGGACCGACGCTCGGCGCTTCGTGCGCAGGCACGGCGGTGAAGGAGGCACCGTCACTGCTGAGTCAGCTGTGGTGCTGCCGCTGGTCGCCGCCTTCGCGCTTGCTCTGATCTGGATGGTCACCATCGGTCTCGCCAAGGTGCAGACGGTCGACGCCGCCCGAGACGCCGCCAGGGCTCTCGCGCGCGGAGATGACCGAGGCGCCGCAGTGGCCGCAGCCGAGCTCAGTGCCCCAGCGGGAGCTCGGGTGTCAGTAGACCAGTCCGGGTCGACGGTCAGCGTGACGGTCTCTGCCGACGCTGATGCGCCGAGCTGGTTGCTGGTCGCGCTGCCGACGAGACAGATCAGCTCCACGGCGACGGTCCAGGTCGAAGATGGCACCGCAGAGTAGGCCTACGGGCCGGCGAGAAGGCGAGGGCGGAGTGGCCACGGTGTGGGCCGTCTACTGGATGTTCGTCCTCGCCAGTGTGGGGATGTTGGCCCTGCTGGCTGCCATGATCACTGCGACCCAGCACCATCTGGCCGGTGCGGCGGACCTCGCATCGTTGTCTGCTGCCGCCCGGCTCCAGCGTGGTGGCGACGCGTGCAGGTCTGCGGACGACATCGCGAGGCGCAATGGGGTCCAGCTGACGCGTTGCGAGGTGAGTGGCGACGATGTCGAGGTGACCGTCAGCGACACGATGGCCTTGCCGTTCGGCCTCGACGGCAGCATGAGCCAGAGCTCTCGCGCAGGCCCCTAGGCGAGCGCCGTCATGTCTCGCGGGGAGCCGACTCGAAGTGCTCGTCCGGACCCTCGTCGGTGCGGGAGGTCGGGCTGGTGCCAGCGGCTGAAGCCGAAGTGGCGCCTCCAGTCGGCCGCGGCCCGGACCCCGACGATGTTGCCCCGCCGACCGGCGGACCGGACCCCGACGACGTTGCCCGGCCGACCGGGGGACCGGGCGCCGACGACGCCTTCTGGCTCGACGGCCGGCCCGTTTCCGATGGTCGAGCAGGGGACTTGCTGGGTGCTGCGGTGTCCGCCGCGGCGGCGGCCCGGGCCTTCTTGCGTAGCTGCTTGACCTCAGCTCGACGTTCGCGGCTGCGCTGCAGCCCTCGCATGGCCAGCCAGATGCCCAGCAGCGCAACAAGAAGGGTGATGGCCCCGGCCAGAAAGACGGTCCTGACGTCGGTGTCGAAGTCGAACCAGCCGAGGTCGACGTGCATCGTGCTGCTGCCATGCAGCAGCACAGTTGCGGCGACCACCGCCACCACAATGAGCAGGATCAGGCCCAGCAGCGCCATGACCTCACCTTCTCACGCAGGCGCCTGTTCCGCTCGGGCTGTCCGAGCAGCAGCCATCTCTCGCGGAGCTCCCGCCAGCAGCACGTCGAGCAGCCGTAGAGCTCCCCGCTTGTCGAGGGGGTTGTTGCCGTTGCCACACTTGGGGGACTGCACGCACGATGGGCATCCCTCGTCGCAGGTGCACGACGCGATCACCTCACGGGTGGCCGTCAACCAGTCGGTGGCAGCGTCGAAGCCGCGCTCGGCAAACCCGGCGCCGCCGGGGTGGCCGTCGTAGACGAACACCGTGAGCCGTCCCGTGTCGTTGTGCTGGGCGGTGGAGACGCCACCGATATCCCACCTGTCGCAGGTGGCGAACAGCGGCAGCAGGCCGATCGAAGCATGCTCGGCAGCGTGCACTGCTCCGGGCACGTCGCGTGGGTCGACGCCGCTGGCGCTGATCTGCGCATCTGCCAGGGTCCACCACACGGCTCTGGTGACGAGCCGACGGGCCGGGAGGTCGAGCGGCTCCTCGCCGAGGACCTCACCGGTGGCGAGGCGCTTCTTGACGTAGGCCACCACCTGGGAAGAGACGTCGACCGAGCCGTAGCACAGCGTGGCCTGGCCCCAGCTGGTCTCGACGTCGGTCGCCACGACGGAAATGTCTGTGAGCTCCCGTGCGGTCGTCGAGAAGTCAGTCGCGGCAAGGTCAGCCACCGCGACCCCCTGGTCCAGGTCGAGCTGCGAGACGAGATACGTCTCGCCCATGTGGACGTAGACAGCACCCCCGTGCACCGTTGTGTGCGCGGCCGCGGCGTCGACCGTGCCTACCAGCCGCCCGGTTGCCCCTTCGACGATGCGAACCGGGTTGCCGCCGCTCGAACGGATGTCGGCGAGATCAGCCGCCCGGTCGCGCCTGGTCCAGAACCAGCCACGGGCGCGCCGCCTCAGGTAGCCCGCATCGGCCAAGGATGCGACCACCGCCTCGACGTCACCATCGAAGAGGGCGAGGTCGGCCTCGTCGAGAGGCAGCTCCTGGGCGGCGGCGCACAGGTGCGGGGCGACGACGTACGGGTTCGAGGGGTCGAAGACACTGGCCTCGACCGGCGCTCCGAGCAGCGCTTCGGGATGCGTGACCAGATAGGTGTCCAACGGGTCGTCGCGCGCCACGAGAACACCCAACCCGCCTTGAGCCTCGCGACCGGCCCGGCCGATCTGCTGCCACATCGAGGCCCTGGTTTCGGGGAAGCCTGCCATGACGACGGCGTCGAGGCCGGCGATGTCGATGCCGAGCTCAAGCGCGTTTGTCGCCGAGACCGCCAGCAGCTCTCCGCTGCGAAGCCGCTGTTCAAGCGCACGCCGGTCCTCGGGGAGGTAGCCACCGCGGTAGGGCGCCACCCGCGCGGCGAGGTCGGGGTCGACGGCGTGCAGCGCGCTCTTGGCCTGCAGAGCGACCGCCTCAGCCCCTCGACGGCTCCGGACGAACGCCAAGGTGCGGACGTCGTCGGCAACCAGGTCAGCGACGAGGTCGGCTGTCTCGGCTGCGGCGGAGCGACGTACCGGCGCACCGTGCTCGCCGTGCAGAGACGTGAGGGGCGGCTCCCACAGGGCCACGGCGACACGGCCACGAGGCGATCCGTCGTCGGTCACCGCCGCCACCGGCTGGCCGACCAGGCGGCTCGCTGTCAGCTCCGGCGTCGCTGCGGTCGCCGACGCGAGCACGAACGTCGGCTGGGCACCGTAGTGGGCGGCTACCCGCCGCAGTCGCCGGAGGATCTGGGCGACGTGAGAGCCGAAGACCCCGCGGTAGTGGTGGCACTCGTCGATGACGACAAAGCGCAGCGCACCCCAGAAGAGTGACCAGCGCGCATGGCTGGGAAGCAGAGTGCGATGGACCATGTCGGGATTGGTGAGCACGTAGTTCGCATGGTTACGCGCCCAGTCGCGCTCTTCGCGGGAGGAGTCCCCGTCGTACGTCGTCGCCCGCACGCCGGGTACGCCGAGCGAGGCCACGGTGGCGAGCTGGTCGTGAGCAAGGGCCTCGGTCGGCGCCAGGTAGAGGACGGTGTCACCCCGGGCGCCGGGCTGGTCGAGGCTGCCGGCGATAGCGGACAGGGCGGGAAGGATGGAGGCGGGGGATTTGCCGGATGCCGTCCCGGTGGCAACCACTGTGTGTTTTCCACCCCAGGCGAGGTCGGCGGCCTGCGCCTGGTGTGTCCAGGGACGGGTGAGCCCTCGGGCCAGGCAGGCCTCGCGGATGCAGGCGTGGGTCCAGGAGGGCCAGTCGGCGTGGCGCGCCGCCCGCGCCTCTCGAAGCTCCAGATGGGTTAGCCGGTCTCGACGAGACGGTGCAGCTGCAAGGCGCAGGGCTGCC
The DNA here is from genome assembly GCA_050996395.1 of Nocardioidaceae bacterium. Taxonomy (GTDB): domain Bacteria; phylum Actinomycetota; class Actinomycetes; order Propionibacteriales; family Nocardioidaceae; genus JBPCRX01. The sequence continues at coordinate 1,562 of JBPCRX010000028.1, read as the reverse complement.
GCCTCGGGGTCGAAAGGACGACTGGCGGGCAACACGAGAGCTCATCCTCGCACTCCTCACCGACACCTGGCGGCATGGTTGAATGCGGAATATCCAGGCACAGTCTGGCGTAGCAGCGCAGGCACGGTCTGGCGCAGCAGCGCGGCGGACAAGGAGGTTCGATGGACCTGATGCTCAGCGAGCGGATGGTGGGGGACCGCACCGTCGTCGGTGTCGTGGGTGAGGTGGACGTCTACACGGCCCCTACGCTGCGCGACAGACTCGTCGAGCTGGTCAACGGTGGTCACCACCACCTGGTGGTCGACCTCGACGGAGTCGACTTCCTCGACTCCACCGGACTCGGCGTTCTGGTCGGCGCCCTGAAACGGGTGCGCAGCCACCAGGGGAGCCTCCAGCTGGTGTGCAGCAAGGACTCCTTGCTGAAGGTCTTCCGGATCACTGGTCTCAGCAAGGTCTTCACCATCCACGACTCGGTTGAGCAGGCAGCGTCCAGTGCGGCCGACGGATGACCGGCGCTGCGGCCGTCGACTGAAGCACGCGGGCGAGGCGGCTCCTGCGACGGCTTGTGGCTAGACTCCGGCGGGAACCGCGCCGGTCTGCCTGCCTTGTGGCTCTTGACCACGGCTCCGGTCGCACAACCCGATGGTCCTCGTCGTACGTCTCATGGTTCGCGCCATGCAATGAGCCACAGGCTCGTGGAGGTAACGGATGCACACGGTCACCCTCGCCGCAGCAGGCGACGTGTCCTTGTCGAGCGGCAATGTCAGCCTCGTCGTCGTCGTGGCCGCCATCGCCTTGGTCTCGCTGGCGATGGCTGTGGTGTTCCGCCAGGAGGTGCTCAGCGCACCGGACGGCACCGACAACATGAAGGCGATCGGCCAGGCGGTCGAAGAGGGAGCGCAGGCCTACCTCACCCGTCAGTTCAGGACGCTGGCAGTCTTCGCGGCCATCGCCTTTCTACTGCTGTTCTTGCTGCCGGGAGACGCGTCGGTTCGAGTGGGCCGCTCGGTGTTCTTCGTCCTCGGTGCAGGGTTCTCGGCCTTGATCGGCTACATGGGCATGTCCCTGGCGGTGAAGGCCAACGTGCGCGTGGCCGCGGCCGCTCAAGACGAGGGCCGTGACCCGGCGATGCGGGTGGCTTTTCGCACCGGTGGCGCCGTCGGGATGGCGACTGTTGGTCTGGGCCTCTTGGGTGCTTCCGTCGTCGTCCTCATCTACCGTAACGACGCCCCCTCGGTTCTCGAGGGCTTCGGCTTCGGCGCCGCTTTGCTCGCGATGTTCATGAGGGTCGGTGGCGGCATCTTCACCAAGGCCGCCGACGTGGGCGCGGACCTGGTGGGCAAGGTGGAGCAGAACATCCCGGAGGACGACCCGCGCAACGCCGCCACCATCGCTGACAACGTGGGCGACAACGTCGGCGACTGCGCCGGTATGGCGGCGGACCTGTTCGAGTCCTACGCCGTCACGCTGGTGGCCGCGCTGATCCTCGGCAAGGTGGCATTCGGCGGCGGAGGACGAGGACCTCCGCCGGTGGTTCCCCCCCCCCGGGCACTGGACGCCAC
>JBPCRX010000139.1:0-24939 GCA_050996395.1 Nocardioidaceae bacterium | reverse complement strand
AGGGCCAACCCCATTCCGACGTTCTCCCTTCTCCCCACGCCGCCGCCCCTCCTTCCTCCCCCCCCCCCCCCCCCCCCCCGACGCTGTTGAGAGCCTATTCCTCTTGGCTGAGCAAGCGGCTCCTTTGACTCACTGTGTCAACCACAGGTCCTTCCAGGTGGGCTCACCGAAGACGGTGTCGTCCTCGAACCCGTTGATCTTCGAGCCTTCCAACAGCGCCACCCCGGTGTATCCGGTGGAGAAGGTGGGGAAGTACTTCTCGGCGATGAACTTGTCGAGATCGTTCCAGGCCGCCGGCTGTTCTTCGATCGGCATCTGCTCGATGTCGGCGATCTTCTTGTCGACGGCTGGCTCGGAGAAGACCGCGTAGTTGCTACCGAGCCCTTCCTTTTCGAGGTTCTTCGTCTCGAACAGAGGCGGGAACCACGACGAGCCGGTCGGCCAGTCGGAGCACCAGCCCACACTGCGCACGTTGATGTCAGTGTTCGGATCGGCTCTGAGGGTGGAGTTGTCGGCCAGCGTGGTGGCGTAGGGCTTGGTCGTGAACCCCGCCTCCTCGAGTGACTTGACGATGGCGTCCTTGGCGTCCACCGACCCCGGGTCGTCCTGCGAGAACAGGAACGAAATCTCGTAGCCAGTCTTGCCAGCCTTGTCGAGGAGCTCCTTCGCCTTTGCCGTGTCCGTGGTACCGGGCTCGTGGCCAGGCAGCGGGTTGTACTCCTTGCGACCAGGAATTCCCGGCGGCATCATGTTCGTGCCGGGACTGCGGGTCACACCCTCGATGAGGCCGGCTGCTGCCCACGCGTCCTTGTACGGGTATGCGTAGGCCAAGGCCTTGCGGACGTCGATGTCGGTGATCTTGCGGTAGTCCGGCGCCCAGTAGTAGCTGCAGGGCGTGGATCCGACCACGAGCCGACCGGTGTCCTTCATGTCGAGGTAGTTGTCGACCGAGATCGAGTTGTCGCTCAGCATCGACTGGGCGTCTCCCGTGTCGTTGAGGAAGAGCTGCTCGAGCTTCGCGGTCGGCGTGTCAAAGGTCATGTCGAACTCGTCGGCGTACTGGTGACGACCCGGGTCGGTCGCTGGGTCCCAGTTGGGGTTCTTGACCAGAGTCAGCTTCTTCTCCGGCACGTAGTCCTTGAACATGTAGGGACCGGTGGACAACGGGTGTCGTGAGTAGTTGGCCGGGTTGCTGACCGATCCCTCCGGAATGGGCCCGATGGCCGGGAAGGCACCCCAGTAAGGCATGTCGGGGAATGGCTTCGACATCGTGATGGTCAGGTCCTGACCGTTGATCTTGACGCCGCTGTACTTGTCGCCCGACTTGTAGGGACCTTCGTAGGTGTCCCCGTCCTTGAAGTAGGCGTTGCTGTAGTTGGCGCCTTCGGGGAACGTCGCGCGGTCGAACGACCGCTTGATGCCGAAGGCGATGTCCTCGGGCGTAACCGGGTCACCGTTCTCGTACTTGACGTCGTCGCGGATCGTGAAGGTCCACTCCGTGTAGTCGTCGTTGCTCGACCACTTGGTCGCCAGGTCGGGGATCAGCACCATGTCGCCGTCGCGGTAGACGTACTGCGTCAATGAGCGCGTCACCAAGGCGCTAAGGATCGACGCCGTGTTGGTGTAGTAGGCCTCGGTCGGGTCCATCGTGTTGAGGCCGAGGGCGCTGATCGCCGTGATGGTGCCACCGGCCTGCGCACCGTCGATCTCGGGTGCCGGCCCGTCGCTCACCGACTGGTCGATGGCTTTACCGGCCGCCCCCTGGGGACCTGATACCGATGTGTCAGTGCCGCCGGGAGTGCCACTGTCGCTACTGGTGCTCGAGCCGCCACATGCGGCAAGTGCAAGTAGGCCGACGGTGGAGACGGCGATGATCGGTCTCTTGAACCGCATATGCTACCCACCCTTTCTTGGTTGGTCGTTCAATCTGGCCGACGACGTGATCATCGGCGAGTCCTGGGGTCGAAGGCGTCGCGCACGGAGTCGCCGAGGAGGTTGAGCGAGAGCACGAGCAGCGCGACCGCGACGATCGGTGTGTAGAGGTAGAGGGGGTACCTGTCGTAGGCACCTTGTGCGCGCAGAATCGTCTGGCCAAGGCTCGGGAACGCTGTGATGCCGATGCCGAGGTAGGACAGGCCGGCCTCTGCAGCCACATATCCGGGCAGGGTCAACGAGATGGACACCACGATGGGCGCGATCAGGTTGGGCAACAGCTCCTTGAACAGGATGCGCGAGGTCGGGGCGCCCATGACCTGCGCGGCCTGCACGAACTCGCGCTCGCGGAGGGACAACACCTGCCCGCGGATGAGCCGCGCGAGGTACATCCAGCCAAAGACAACGAGGATCGTCACCAAGGTGCCGTACTGCACCCATTTGAGCTGGTTCGGTGAAGTGGCGAAGCGGCTTGTGATGATCGGTGAGAGGGCGAGTGCACCGAGGAGGAAGGGGAAGGACAGGAAGAGGTCGATGATGAAGGAGATGACCCGGTCCAGGCTTCCCCTGGCGAAGCCGGCGACCAGCCCGAGCACGATCCCGATGAGCGTGCTGAAGATGGTCGCGCCCAGCGCCACGGACAGCGAAGTCCTCAGGCCGTACACCAGGTTCGCCAAGTTGTCCGTAGCGGTACGTGGCGACAGGCCAAGCGGGTGCGCCCAGGTGAACGGGTGAAAGGGCGGCCCGATCTTCGGATAACCGAACTCCAGTCCCGCCGCGCCAAGCGGGTCCAGGCTCACGTTGAAGAGCTTGCACACCAGCGGCGCGAAGACTGCGAGGAAGACGAGGAAGGCGACCACAGCCGCAGAGACGATGGCGACCTTGTCCTGGCGCAGCCGCTCGAGCGCGATCCGGGTCGGAGAGCGTCCGGTGATCTTCTTGCCCGAGGGGTCGACCGGGTCGACGATCTGATCACCCGGGCCCACTGTCTCCAGGTCCGCAACGGTCATGGTCACCTGCTCTCCGGCGTTCGCGTGCTGAGACGCTCTGGACTCTATGCCACCCCCGGCCACGGTTCGGTGTGCTCGAGGTAACGATCTGGAAACACCTCCCGCGGCTCGACGCAACTGGTTTTCGTGTGAACCCCAGTTGTTGCCGCGTGGCAACCGCCGGCACGGCAGGACCGCTCAGGCGGGCGGTTCCGGCGCGGCGTCCACGCCGGCTTCGGCGCGCTGCGCCGGCGTGATCGGGCTCGGGGCACCCGTCAGCGGGTCGGCGCCGGATGCCGTCTTGGGGAAGGCGATGACGTCGCGGATCGAGTCCGCGCCTGCCAACAGAGCGCATAACCGGTCGATGCCGAGGGCAATGCCACCGTGGGGTGGCGGGCCGTAGCCGAGCGCGTCGAGCAGGAAGCCGAACTGGCTGTGCGCCTCCTCGCGACTCATCCCGATGACATCGAAGACCCGCTGCTGCATCTCGGGGCGGTGGATCCTGATCGAGCCGCCACCGATCTCGGACCCGTTGAGCACGATGTCGTACGCCTGGGAGAGCGCCTCACCCGGCCGCTCCTGGAAGTCCTGTGCATCTGGTGGGAGCGGCGCCGTGAAGGGGTGGTGAATCGCGGTCCAGCCGACTCCCACCCCGCTCTCGTCGTCGACTCGCTCGAACATCGGGGCGTCGACGACCCAGACGAACTGCCAGGCGTCGTGGTCGATGAGGCCGCACCTCTCCGCCACCTCCAGCCGGGTGGCGGCCAGCAGGCCGAGCGCGTCGGACCGTCGGCCGGCGGCGAAGAAGATGCAGTCACCAGGAGTGGCGTTCGCCGCCGAGGCGAGACCCGCTCTCTCGACGTCGGACAAGTTCTTGGCAACCGGTCCGCCGAGCTCCCCGTCGGCTCCGACCAGGACGTAGGCGAGTCCCCTCGCCCCGCGCGATCGGGCCCAGTCCTGCCAGGCGTCAAGCTGCTTGCGGGGCTGTGCCGCACCGCCGGGCATGACCACCGCGCCGACGTGGAACTCAGCTGGCTGTGCTCCCTCAGGCGCGCGAAAGATACGGAACGGCGTCTGGGCGAAGTAGTCGGTCATGTCCACCAGCTCACACCCGAACCTCAGGTCCGGCCGGTCGATGCCAAAGCGCCTCAGCGCCTCTTCATACGTCATGCGTGGGATCGGCAGCGGCAAGTCGTGACCGACCACCTCACGCCACAACCGGGCAATGAGCTCCTCGACCAGGGTCTGCACGTCTGACGGCGAGCAGAAGCTCATCTCCACGTCGAGCTGGCTGAACTCCGGCTGGCGGTCGGCGCGGGAGTCCTCATCGCGAAAGCAGCGCGCGATCTGGAAGTACCGCTCCAGACCGGCCACCATCAGCAGCTGCTTGAACAGCTGCGGCGACTGGGGCAGGGCGTACCAGGAGCCCGGCTGCAGCCGGACCGGCACGAGGAAGTCCCGGGCTCCCTCCGGCGTGGACCTCGTCAGGTAGGGCGTCTCGATGTCGAGGAAGTCGTGCGCTGCCATGACCTCTCGGATGATCCGGGTGACGTCGGCGCGCAGACGGAGGTTGGCGGCCATGCCTGGCCGCCGCAGGTCGAGGTAGCGGTGCTTGAGCCGCAGCTCCTCGTGAACCGCGGTGGTGGCGTGCTCCTCGACCGGGAACGGCAACGGGCCGGACTCGCTGAGCACCTCGACGTCGGACGCGATCACCTCGACCTCTCCGGTCGGCAGGGCAGGGTTGGCATTGCCCTCCGGCCGCGCGGCCACCGTGCCGACGACGCGCAGGCAGAACTCCGAGCGCAGCGGGGAGGCGACCTCCTCGTCCCGGATGACGACCTGGGCGACGCCACTGGCCTCCCGCAGGTCGAGAAAGGCGACGCCGCCATGGTCGCGACGGCGCGCGACCCATCCCGCGAGGGTGACCTGCTCACCGATGTGGTCGGCGCGAAGGCTTCCTGCGTCGTGCGTGCGGATCACGTGGCCGGCTCCTTGAAGGTGACCCGGGGACGCAGGTCGACCGATGGTGGTTGCCAGCTCGCCGGGTCGGCATCGAGCTGCTCGCCGCTGCGGATGTCCTTGACCTGGTGCGGCGTGTCGCCGCCTTTGGCGTCAACGTCGGCGGGGGGGAACCAGACGAACGGGATGCCACGCCGCTGGGCGGAGCGGATCTGCTTGCCGTACTTCTGTGCGGCCCCGGCGACCTCGACCGGTATGCCGCGGGAGCGCAGCTGCCCGGCGACGATCTCGCTGGCATCCCGCGATTCCTCGTCGACCAGGGCCACCAAGACCACTGATGGCACCGACCGCGGTCCGGACAACAGGTCGCGCTGGAAGAGCGGCAGCAGGGTGCGTGAGACGCCGAAGGAGATGCCGACCCCCGGGTAGGTGGTCGACCCGTCCACGGCCAGAGCGTCATACCGACCGCCGGAGCAGATCGAGCCGAGGGACTCGAACCCTGACATGACGGTCTCGAACACGGTGCCCGTGTAGTAGTCCAGCCCCCGGGCGATGCGCAGGTCGGCTTCGATGGTGAGGCGGTCGTTGCCGAACGGCGCGCAACCGGCGATCACCTGCGCGAGCTCCTCGATGCCGACGTCAAGCAGGTCGTGGTGCACTCCCAGTGCGCGCACCTCGTCGACGAAACCGCTGTCAGCGGTACGGATGTCGGCCAGCGAGAGGCAGCTGCCGGCCTGGTCGAGGGTGAGGCCGAGCCCGGTCAGCTGGTCGGTGACGGCTGAGGTCGAGAGCTTGTCCAGCTTGTCGATGACGCGCATGACGGCTCCTGGGTCGTCGACGCCCAGACCGCGGTAGAAGCCCTCGATCAGCTTGCGGTTGTTGACCTGCAGCCGCATCTGCGGCAGCGGCATGCCGTCGAGAGCCTCCGCCGTGACCCGGGCCACCTCGACGTCGTGGGGGAACGCGAGGTGGTCGCGCGCGACGATGGCGATGTCGGCTTGCGTGAACTCGCGGAACCTGCCCTCCTGTGGGCGCTCCCCCCGCCACGCCCGCTGGATCTGGTAGCGGCGGAAGGGGAACTCCAGCCTGCCCGCGTTCTCGAGCACGTAGCGCGCGAAGGGCACCGTCAGGTCGTAGTGCAGCCCCACTCCGGCGTCGGAGGCATCGGTGTCGGCGTGCAGCCGACGCAGGACGTAGAACTCTTTGTCGATCTCGCCATTGCGCAGCAGCTGGTCGAGCGGCTCGACCGCGCGCGTCTCGATGTTGGCGAAGCCGTGCAACTCGAAGACCTCGGCCAGCTGGTCGATGACGGCGCGCTCGCCGGCGCGCTGGGCGGGGAGCAGCTCAGGGAAGCCGCTGAGCGGGGTGGGTCGAGACATCGGGATTCGCGCTCAGCGGATCTCGGCGGTGGACATGTCGGCAGGCGAGCCGACGGGCAGGTCTGGCAGGTCCGTCAGGTAGGGGTTGGAGATGCGCTCGCGTCCGATGGTGGTCTGCGGGCCGTGACCCGGCAACACCACCGTGGCGTCGTCGAGCGGCAGCACCTTGGCCGCAAGGCTCCTCACCATGGCGGCGGAGTCGCCGCCGGGCAAGTCGGTGCGTCCGATGGACCCGGCGAAGAGCAGGTCTCCGGAGAACATCACGTGGGGTACGTCGGCGGCGCTCTCCTGCGGCAGCCGGAACGCAACCGAGCCCTGCGTGTGGCCCGGCGTGTGATCGACCTCGAACGTCATACCGGCAAGACTCAGAGGTGAGCCGTCGACCAGCTCCCGCACGTCATCGGGCTCAGCGAACTCGTAGCTGCCTCCCAGCAGCATGCTCGCCGTCTCCGACGAGATGCCCGCCATCGGGTCGGCGAGCAGGTGCCGGTCGCCAGGGTGGATGTAGGCGGTTGCGTCGTAGGCACCCGCAACCGGCGCGACGGACCACATGTGGTCGATGTGCCCATGGGTCACAAGCACGGCGACGGGACGGAGGTCCTGCTCGCGGATGATGTCAGCGACGCCGCCCGCTGCGTCCTTCCCCGGGTCGACCACCACGCACTCAGCGCCCGGACCTGCAGCGACGACATAGCAGTTCGTCGCCCACGGGCCGGCGGGGAACGCGGCGATGAGCACATCGATCCTTTCGGCGGCAGCGAGGGTCCAGCGTAGTGGCAGGGGTAACGGCAATCTCCCGGGGCACAGCATGGTCACGATCCAGCAGCGACCGGCTGCCTGCGACTGGCTGCTCCTACACTGGTCAACCGACTCACCGCCGAGCTGGCGGTTCCGGCGGAGGTGTGTGTGGTCAGGAAGCGACAGCGTCGCAAGACGCTCGCACGTGACCGGTGGGAGCGTCAGCAGTCCGCGCGGCAGACCGCGGACGCGCGGCGGCACAAGATCTCACTTGTCATCGGTGTGGTCGTCGGACTGCTGGCCGCCGCCGCACTGGTCTGGCTCGTCATACACCTCGTCCAGGCCGAGGACAAGCGCACCCCGACACCCACGCCGGTGTCTGGTGCACCACAGACGCCGTTTCCGACGCCCGGGCCGCTTCCCACGGCGACGCCGCCCGCCAGCGGCATCCCTTCGTCCACCGCGCCCGATCCCACCGAGTCGGGATCACCCACGACCAGCCCGGCTCCCATTGCGTCCGACACCCCGGATGAGTCGGCGACGAGCGTGGAGACCTCGTGAGCCAGAGTCCGGACTTCGGTCGCGTCGATGCCGACGGCACGGTGTACGTCGTGACCCGATCAGGCGAGCGCGCCGTCGGACAGTGGCCTGGCGCGGACCCGACAGCCGCGCTCGACTTCTATCGCAGGCGCTACGCCGGTCTCGCCGTCGAGGTCGAGCTGCTGGAGAAGCGCCTGGAGTCCGGCGCCCTGACGCCGGAGGAGGCGAGCGCACGGGTGGCGACCGTGCGGTCCACCGTCGGTGAGGCCCAGGCAGTCGGCGACCTGGATGCGCTGCTGGCCCGACTCGACGCTCTGCAGCCGCAGATCGACCAGCGTCGACAGGCTCGCCGGGTCGAGAAGGCCGCCAAGGTCGAGGAGGCGAGGGCCGCCAAGCTGCAGATCGTCGAGGAGGCGGAGCGACTGGCGGGCGGAAGTGACTGGCGGGGCGGCGCCAACCGGCTCCGGGAGCTGCTTGACGGGTGGAAGGCGTTGCCGCGCCTCGACAAGCCCAGCGACGAAGCGCTGTGGCACCGGTTCTCGACGGCTCGAACGGCATACACGCGGCGGCGCAAGCAGCACTTCGCCGAGCTGAACGAGCGGCGCGACACCGCCCGCCTGGCCAAGGAGAAGCTGGTCGTCGAGGCCGAGGAGCTCTCGACCTCGACCGAATGGACGTCCACTGCCCGGGCGTACCGGGATCTGATGACGCGCTGGAAGGCCGCAGGCGGCGCTCACAAGGACGTCGACGACGCGTTGTGGAAGCGGTTCCGGGCGGCTCAGGACACGTTCTTCGCTGCGCGTGAGGCAGCCAACCACAAGACCGACGAGGAGTATGCCGGTAACGCCGAGGCGAAGCGTGGGCTCCTCGTCGAGGCCGAGCGTCTGTTGCCGGTGCGCGACGCCAAGACCGCGCTGGAGTCCTTCCGCGCCATCGCCGACCGGTGGGACGCAGCAGGCAAGGTGCCGCGACAGGACATGGCAGACCTGGAGGGCAGGTTCAAGCAGGTCGAGCAGACCCTCCGGGGCACCGACGAGGACCGTTGGCGGCGTTCCAGCCCGGAGGCGAGGGCTCGGGCGGCCGACACCGTGGCGCAGCTCGAGGCGACGATCGCTTCCCTGGAGGTCGACCTCGCCAAGGCGGAGGCGATGGGGAACCAGAAGGCCGCTGACGAGGCGCGCTCCGGTATCGAGGCCCGGCGCGCGTGGCTCGTCGAGGCCCGCAAAGCCCTCACCGACTTCAGCTGACCACTCGCACGTCGAGCGGCCACTCCCATCAGGTTGAGAGGCCACTCAGAGCATGTTGAGAGGTCAATGTGCGGATGTCGATCGTCCATTGTGCATGGGCCGCGCAGATTCTGACCGTTCAACGTGCAGGTTCTGACCGCTCAACGTGCAGGAACTACTGGGTGACGCGGTAGGCGTCGAAGACGCCGTTGACGGCGCGCACCGCCTTCAGTACATGGCCGAGATGGGCCGGATCGGCCATCTCGAACGTGAAGCGGCTCTTGGCGATCCGTTCCCGCGTGGTCGCGACCGACGCCGACATGATGTTGACGTGCAGGTCCGACAGCACTCTGGTCACGTCGCTCAGCAACCGGGCCCGGTCCAGCGCCTCCACCTGGATCGCCACCAGGAACATCGACTGCGCCGTCGGCGCCCATTCCACCTCGACCATCCGGCCGGGCTCAGCCGACAGGCTCTTGATGTTGGAGCAGTCTCCGCGGTGCACCGACACGCCCGCGCCCCTCGTCACGAATCCCACGATCTCGTCGCCCGGCACCGGCGTGCAGCACCGGGCGAGCTTGATGAGCACGTCGGACAGCCCCCTGACAATGACTCCCGCATCGGCGCGCGGCGACGCCTTGCGCCGTTCGCGGTCCGTGGGGATGGCGACCGTCTCGGCCGCCTCGTCGGCCGCCGCCTCGTCACCGACCAGCGCAAGGATCCGCCGGATGACGTTCTGGGCGGTCGTGTTCCCCTCGCCCACGGCGGCATACAGCGACGTCACGTCGGGATGGTGCAGCTCCGAGGCGACCACGGACAGCGTCTCGTGGGTGAGCATGCGCTGCAGCGGCAGCCCTTCGCGGCGCATCAGCCGGGCAAGTGTCTCCTTGCCCTGCTCGATCGCCTCGTCGCGGCGCTCCTTGGTGAAGTGCTGCTTGATCTTGTTGCGTGCCCGAGGGCCCTTGACGTAGCCCAGCCAGTCGCGGCTAGGTCCCGCGTTCTGCGCCTTGGACGTGAAGATCTCGACCGTGTCGCCGTGGTCGAGCTCGGACTCCAGAGGCACCAGCCGGTTGTTGACCCGGGCTCCGATGCAGCGGTGCCCCACCTCGGTGTGGATGGCGTAGGCGAAGTCGACGGGAGTCGACCCGGTGGGCAGGGCGACGACCTCACCGCGGGGCGTGAAGACGTAGACCTCCGAGGAGTTGATCTCGAAGCGCAGCGCATCGAGGAACTCCGTCGGGTCCTGTGTCTCCTTCTGCCAGTCGACCAGCTGGCGCACCCAAGCCATGTCGCTGTTGCCGGCCTGGCCGGTGTTGAGCGGGCGCTCGGTGGCGACGCCGCCGCGACCGTTCTCCTTGTACTTCCAGTGAGCCGCGACGCCGTACTCTGCGCGCCTGTGCATGTCGAAGGTCCGGATCTGAAGCTCGACCGGTTTTCCTCCCGGTCCTATGACGGTGGTGTGCAGCGACTGGTACATGTTGAACTTCGGCATCGCGACGAAGTCCTTGAACCGTCCCGGCACGGGGTTCCATCGCGCGTGCAGCACCCCCAGCGCCGCGTAGCAGTCGCGCAGCGAGTCCGTGAGCACCCGGATGCCGACCAGGTCGTAGATGTCGGTGAACTCACGGCCGCGAACGATCATCTTCTGGTAGATCGAGTAGTAGTGCTTGGGCCGTCCGGTGACCGTGGCCTTGATCTTGGCCGCATCGAGGTCGTCCTGGACCCGGCCAACCACCGTCGCGAGGAACTCGTCTCTCGCCGGTGCCCGTTCGGCGACCAGGCGCACGATCTCGTCGTAGACCTTGGGGTGCAAGGTGGCGAAGGCAAGATCCTCGAGCTCCCACTTCAGCGTGTTCATGCCCAGGCGGTGCGCCAGCGGCGCATAGATCTCGAGCGTCTCGCTGGCGATCCGTGTCCGCTTCTCCTGCCGCAGGAAGCGCAACGTGCGCATGTTGTGCAGCCGGTCGGCGAGCTTGATGACGAGAACGCGGACGTCCTTGCTCATCGCCACGATCATCTTGCGGATCGTCTCCGCCTGTGCGGAGTCGCCGTGCTTGACCTTGTCCAGCTTGGTCACCCCGTCGACGAGCACGCCCACCTCGTCGCCGAAGTCGGCCGTCACCTGCACCAACGTGTAGGGCGTGTCCTCCACGGTGTCGTGCAGCAGCGCCGCACACAGGGTCGGCGGAGTCATGCCCAGCTCAGCCAGGATGGACGCGACGGCGAGCGGATGGGTGATGTACGGGTCGCCGCTCACCCGCTTCTGGGTGCGGTGGTGGAGCTCGGCGACCTTGTAGGCCTTCTCGATGATGCTCAGGTCAGCCTTGGGGTGGTTGTTGCGGACGATGCGGAACAGGGAGTCGAGCACCGGGTCCGACGACGGCTTCGCACCGATGCGAGCCAGTCGGGAGCGGACTCGGGTGGTGACGGCGGACTCGTCCGCCGTGCGCACGGGGGCAGCGCTGTCCTCGACGACCACCGCGTCAGCGGCGTCGGGAGTGAGGACCTCGTCCGGCACGCGTACTCCTGACCGTTGGTGAAACCTCCAGTCTAGGCGCCGCCTGCAGCTGCTGACGAGAAGGGACCGCGATCTGCGAAGGCCGCTTCCGCTTCAGGCGTCGACCCGGAGCAGCGCTCGCACGTCACGGGAACCCAGCCGCTCCCGCGCACCCAAGAACGTCAGCTCGATGAGCACCGCCACCGCCGTCACCACGGCGCCGGCCCGCTCGACCAGCGTCAGCGCTGCCTCGACGGTGCCTCCGGTCGCCAACACGTCGTCCACGACCAGCACCCGCTCCCCCGTGCCGAACGCATCGCTCTGCACCTCGAGAGTGGCCTCGCCGTACTCCAGCTCGTATGACGCCTGGAGCGTCAGACCGGGCAGCTTCCCGAGCTTGCGCACCGGCACGAGCCCGACGCCGAGCGCCACAGCCACCGGCGCCGCGAGGAGGAAGCCGCGCGCCTCGATGCCGGCGACCTTGTCGACCACCACCTGGCCGGCAGAGTTCCGACCACCCTCGGCAAGAGCGTCGATCACGATCCTGAAGCCGTCCGGATCGCCGAGCAGCGGCGCGATGTCCTTGAAGAGCACGCCTTCTCTCGGGAAGTCGGGAACGTTACGCACGAGCCGCGCCAGAACGTCGGCAACAGCCGCCTCACCAGCGGCGACCGGACCAGCGTTCGGTATCACTGGCCCTTGCGCTTGGACCGCACCTGCCGCCGCGGCTGAGCGCGCTTGGCCGCCGCGGAGCTCATCGGCCGGGCTGCGGCTGGCGGCGTGGGGCGGCGAGCAGCCGAGGACGTTGCCACGGTTGCACCGGAGGCGACGGGGCGAACTTTGCCCTCCGGCGGTGCGCCGGGTGGAGAAGTGTCGGAAGGAGCACGGCCTGGAGGAACTGCGCTGGAAGAAACAGTGCCGACAGGCGCCGGGACCGCGTCTCCCCCAGCCTCGGCAGCAACCGTCGCGCCGGACCCGACCGCCACCGCTTCAGAGGCAGCCTCCCCCCGAGCAGCGGCGCTGCGTCGTGACGCCACGCGCTTTGCCTGCGCCTGCATCGATGGTTCTCGCATCTTGAGCTGGGCCAGCAGCGGGGCGGCGATGAAGATGGAGGAGTAGGCGCCGGCTGCCATCCCCACGAACAGGGCGAGAGCCAGGTCCTTGAGCGGCCCCGAGCCGAGCTGGACCACGCCGACGTACAAGATCGCACCGACCGGCAACAGCGCCGCCACCGACGTGTTGATGGACCGCACCAGCGTCTGGTTGACCGCAAGGTTCGCGCTCTGGGCATACGTGCGCCTCGTCGAGGTGGTGATCCCGCGGGTGTTCTCGCGCACCTTGTCGAAGACGACAACGGTGTCGTAGAGCGAGTACCCCAGAATCGTCAGAAACCCGGTGACCGTGGCGGGTGTCACCTCGAAGCCGGTCAGGGCGTAGACCCCCACGGTGATCACCAGGTCATGCGCGAGGGCGACGATGGCGGCGGCCGACATGCGCCACTCACGAAAGTACGCCCAGATGAACAGCACGACCAGAACCAGGAAGACGCCGAGGCCGGTGAGCGCCTTCTTGGCGACCGCCTGCCCCCACGTCGGACCGATCGTCGTCGAGCTCAGCTCGAAGTTCCCCACGGACTTGATCGCGTCGGCGACCACGATGGACTCTGAGGTGGACAGTGGCTCGGTCTGGACCCGCACCTGCGTGTCACCCGATGACGTGACCACAGGGTGACTGGCGGCGTCGATCGCGGTGTCGACGACGGCATTGTTGATGTCCTCGACGTACTGCGACGGGCTGCTCCCGACGGTTGCGGTGAACTCGACGCCGCCGCGGAACTCGATGCCGTAGTTGAGCCCACGGAAGACGAGCCCACCGACCGCGAGCAAGACGATGAGCAGCGAGACGGCGTACCACGTCCGGCGCCGCCCCACGAAGTCGATCGAGACGTCCCCGCTGTAGAGCCGAGCACCGATCTGGCCGAGCTTCGACATCAGGCTTCGCCTCCTACGGGACGCGGCGCTCGTCTAGCCGGTGGCATGCCGAGGTGCTGGCGGTCGAGCCCGGACCACTTGTGACCCTGGCCGAAGAACTTGGTACGCGAGAGCATCGTCACCATCGGCTTGGTGAAGAAGAAGACCACGAAGACGTCGATCACCGTGCTGAGACCGAGAGCGAACGCGAAGCCTTTGACCACGCCGATCGCGAAGATGAACAACACGAGCGCGGCCAGGAACGACACGGTGTCAGCAGCCAGGATCGTCGTGCGGGCCCGCACCCATCCCGTCTCCACCGACGTCCTCAGCGTTCGGCCGTCCCGCACCTCGTCGCGCAGCCGCTCGAAGTACACGATGAACGAGTCCGCGGTGATACCCACCGCCACGATGAAGCCGGCGATACCGGGCAACGTCAGGGTGAACCCATACGCGTGCGCGAGCAGCAGCACAGCGGCGTACGTCAGGAGACCCGCGATCAGTAGTGACGCGATGATGACGACGCTGAGGCCGCGGTAGTACAGGACGCAGTAGATGACGACAAGCAGCAGGCCGATGATCCCGGCGAAGACGCCGGCGTTCAGCTGGTTGGACGCCAGCTGGGGTCCTTCGGTGCTCGTCTCGGCGATCTGAAAGCTCAGCGGAAGCGCGCCGAACTTCAGCGAGTTCGCGAGGTTCTTGGCCTGAGTCTCGGTGAACGGGTTGGCGGTGCTGCCGGAGATCTCCGCCGACCCGCCGGTGATGGGCGACTGGTTCTGAGGAGCGGAGATCACCTCCTGGTCCAAGACGATGGCGAGCTGGCGGCCGGTGCCGGCGATCTTCGAGGTCACGTCACCGAACTCCCGTGTGCCGGTGCCGTTGAAGTCGACGTTGACGACATAGTTGACCCCGCTCGACGGGATGCCGTAGCTGGCACCGCTGACGTCCGTGCCGTCGACCATGACCGGGCCGAGCAAGTAGCGGTTGCCGTCGGAGTCGCACGCGAGCAGCGGCTGGCTGGGGATGTCGGCCTGTCCTGGCTGGCTTGGGTCCTTGGTGCAGTCGAACTGCGCCAGCAGCTGCTGCCACTCCACCGGCGGGCTCTCGGTCCAAGCGTAGGGGTCGGGGATGTCCTCGATCTTCGGTGGCACCAGCGCAGCAGGAGGGCCCGTCGACGTGGAGGCCGCGGTCGTCGGCGATGTTGGGGCCGCGGTCGTCGGGCTGGTGGGGTCGGGCGTCGTGGGCGAGTCAGAGCTCGGGGGAGTCGTCGGGGTCGCGCCGCCGCCGCTCCCGTCGGAGGACCAGCCGTATGCCGGTCGGTTCTTGCCACTGGTCTGCCCATCAGTGGTCTGACCGTCACTTGTCGTGCCGCCACTCGGCGGGCTGATGGTGTCCGGCTTCTGCGTCGGCGTGGGCGTCGTCGTGCCGGCAGGAGCTGTGGGCGTGGCAGGAGATGTGGTGGCAGGAGCAGTCGGAGCGGGGGTCCCGAGCGGTGGCAACGGTTGTCCGGCCACCAGCCGGAACCGCAGCTGTGCGGTCTCGGCCAACCGGCTGGTGAGGTCCTCGCCGGGTTTGCCGGGGATCTCGACCACGATGATGTCACTGCCCTGGGTGCTGATCTCGGCCTCGGCTACACCGGCGCCGTTGACGCGGTTGTTGATGATGTCGACTGCCTGGTCGAGCTTGTCCTGGGTGACGGCGCTGCCGTTGGTCGTCTGCGCCTGCAGCGTGATGCGCTGGCCACCCTGCAGGTCCAGACCCAGCTTCGGTTTCCAGCTCCCGAGCGACGCAGCGCCGGCGTAGAGGGCCGCGGTCACCAGCAAGAAGATGACGAGGGTGCGCCCGGGGTTCGAGGTCTTTGTGGCCACGTCAGCTCGCCCCTTCGCTCTCGTCAGGATGACTGATCGGCGGTGAGGCATCAACAGGACTGCCGTCGTCGAACGCCGTCGCTCCGCCGTCGACGTCGGCCGGCGTCGGTGGGGGCAGGTCGCCGACCCGCTTGCCGACAGCGCCCGGATGCACCGAGAGCACAGTCCCGGGCGCGACCTCGACCTGCATCCTCTCGTCGTCGACCATCACGACGGATCCGAAGATCCCACTGGTGAGCATGACCTCGTCGCCAGGCGACAGGGACTGCTGCAGCTGCGCCTGGTCGCGAGCCCGTCTGCGGGCGGGGCGGATGAGCAGGAGATAGACCAGGGCCAGCAACCCGACGAGGAACAGCAGGTTGACGAGCGGCTTCACGCAGGAGCTCCTTGGGTCGACCGGTCGGTCGAGGCGGGTCGGTACGACGACATGACAGTGAGCACCATCGCAACGGACGGCAAAAACGGAGTCTAACCGCTTGCGTCGGAGTCGAAGAGCAGGCTTTGGTCGGGAAAGGCCGCTCCGGCGGGCACAGCCATCCCGAGATGGCGCCAGGCGGCGGGGGTGGCCACCCGGCCGCGCGGCGTGCGGGCGAGCAGACCAGAACGCACGAGGAAGGGTTCGGCCACCTCCTCGACCGTCTCGCGCTCCTCCCCCACCGCAACGGCCAGCGTGCTCAGCCCGACCGGACCGCCGCCGAAGCGACGGCACAAGGCGTTGAGCACTCCGCGGTCGAGGCGGTCGAGACCTGACTCGTCCACCTCGAACAGCGCCAGCGCCTCGTGGGCGAGGGGTTGGGTCACCACTCCGTCAGCGCGCACCTGGGCGAAGTCACGGACCCGGCGCAGCAGACGGTTGGCGATGCGTGGTGTACCACGGGAGCGCGACGCGATCTCCGCAGAACCCGCTTCGTCGGTGCTGACGTCGAGCAGACGAGCCGACCTGTTCACGATGCGTTGCAGGTCCGCCGGTTCGTAGAACTCCAGATGGCCGGTGAACCCGAACCGGTCGCGCAACGGTCCGGGAAGCAGCCCCGCGCGCGTCGTCGCGCCCACCAGGGTGAAGGGAGGGATCTCGAGCGGGATGGCGGTGGCCCCGGGCCCCTTGCCCACCACGATGTCGACCCGGTAGTCCTCCATCGCGAGATAGAGCATCTCCTCGGCCGGCCGCGACATCCGGTGGATCTCGTCGAGGAAGAGCACGTCGCCTTCGCTCAGGCCCGACAAGATGGCGGCAAGGTCTCCGGCATGCTGGATGGCGGGGCCACTCGTCACTCGCAGCGGGGCGCTCATCTCGGCCGCGATGATCATCGCCATCGTGGTCTTGCCGAGTCCCGGAGGTCCGGAGAGCAGCACGTGGTCAGCGGTAGCGCTCCGGCCCCGGGCGGCCGCGAGCACGAGGCCGAGTTGTTCGCGGACTCGCTCCTGTCCGATGACCTCGTCGAGACGCTTGGGCCGCAGCGCCGCCTCGACGGCTCTCTCGTCCCCGTCCGCGTCCGCCTCGACGAGGGATCGGCGTACGTCGTCAGCACCCATGGGTGCTCAAGCCTTTGACAACGAACGCAGGGCGGCTCGGAGTAGGTCCGCCACCGGAACCGGGGTACCGTCCTGGTGCGCTTCGTCGGCCAGCACGGCAACGTTGTCCAGGGCGGCCTCTGCCTCGCGGGCAGACCACCCGAGGCCCAGCAGGCCGGCTCGGACCTGGTCGCGCCAGGGCTGTTCCTGTGACGAAAGCGCATCCCTGGTGTCGCCGTTGATGGTCCGGGCGGTCGACGGCATACCGATGCGGTCTTTGAGCTCAAGCACGATACGTTGCGCTCCCTTGCGTCCGATGCCCGGCACCCTGCACAGCGCCACGAGGTCCTCAGTGGTGATCGCGCGTCTCAGCTCGTCGGGGCCGTGGACAGCGAGCACCGCCTGAGCCAGCTTAGGTCCGACTCCACTCGCGGTCTGAAGCATCTCGAAGACGCTGCGCTCGTCGTAGTCGGCGAAGCCGAACAACGTGAGTGAGTCCTCGCGCACGACCATGGAGGTGGCGAGCGTCGCGACCTCCCCCCGGTGCAGCTCGGCGAGCGCGGTCGGTGTGCACATCACCTGGATGCCGACGCCACCGATGTCGATGACCGCGGAGTCGACGAAGACGGCCGCCACCTCCCCGCGCACGAAGGCAATCATGCCGGCGTCCGTCTGCTCGGCAGCTGCGCCGCGGCGACCGCGGCCGCAACCCTGTCAGCGGCACCGCCGCGCCAGATGGAGCACATCGCCAGTGCCAGAGCGTCGGCGGCGTCGGGGGTGGCCGGACGCTCGGTGAGCCGCAGCAGCCGGACGACCATGGCGGTGACCTGCACCTTGTCGGCCCGACCGCTTCCGGTCACCGCGGCCTTGACCTCACTCGGCGTGTGCATAGCAACAGGCAGGCCACGACGTGACGCGGCCACGATCGCGATCCCGGACACCTGGGCAGTGCCCATCACCGTGCGCAGGTTGTGCTGGCTGAACACACGCTCGATGGCCACGGCGTCTGGCTGGAAGCTGTCGAGGTGCGCCTCGAGCACGGTAGCGATGTGCAGGAGCCGACTAGCCAGCTCGGCACCCGACTGCGTGCGTATGACGTCGGAGCCGATGGCCGTCAGTGGTCCACCGAGGCGCCCTTCGACCACCCCGACACCACATCTGGTCAGCCCCGGGTCGACGCCCAGCACCCGCACGTGCGCTCCCTCGTCTCAGACCGGTCGCAGGACGGCAACCGCCGGTGCCGAACAGGTGTTCGACACACTCACGCTAACCGCGGAAGCTCAACTCGTCGGCGCGACGCGCCGGGCCGGGCTGTGGGGCGAAGGACAGGCTAGGCGTCGATCTCGGCGAGCACGTCGTCCGGGACGTCGAAGTTGCCGAAGACGTTCTGCACGTCGTCGGAGTCCTCGAGCGCCTCGATGAGCCGGAAGACCCTCTGAGCACCGGCCTTGTCCACGCCGACGGTGAGGCTCGGGACGAACGACGCCTCCGCCGACTCGTAGTCCAGGCCATGGTCCTGAAGAGCCGTCCGCACCGTCACCAGGTCGCTCGGCTCACAGACGACCTCGAACGCCTCCCCGAGGTCGTTCACCTCGTCGGCACCGGCGTCCAGCACGGCGTCCAGGACGTCGTCCTCTATGACCGACTCACCCGTGTCGGGCGTCTTGGGCACGATCACCACACCCTTGCGGGCGAACATGTAGGAGACCGAGCCGGCGTCGGCCATCGACCCGCCGCCTCGCGTCATCGCGGTGCGGACCTCGCCGGCAGCGCGGTTGCGGTTGTCGGTCAGGCACTCGATGAGCAGCGCCACTCCCCCGGGTGCGTACCCCTCGTACATGATGGTCTGGTAGTCGGCGCCGCCGCCCTCAACCCCGGAACCGCGCTTGACTGCGCGGTCGATGTTGTCGTTGGGCACCGACGACTTCTTCGCCTTCTGGATGGCGTCGTACAGGGTCGGGTTGCCGATCGGATCACCACCACCGGTGCGGGCAGCCACCTCGATGTTCTTGATGAGCTTGGCGAAAAGCTTGCCCCGTCGGGCGTCGACCACTGCCTTCTTGTGCTTGGTGGTCGCCCATTTGGAGTGACCGGACATCGCGTACAGCTCCTTCAGCGGTTGCGGACGAGGTCGACGAAGTACCTGTGGACTCTGTCGTCGTCGGTCATCTCCGGGTGGAAGGACGTGGCCATGAGAGCTCCCTGACGCACCGCGACGATCCTACCGGCCGACGGCCCGCCCGCGACGGTGGCGAGCACCTCGACGTGCGCCGACACCTTCTCCACCCAAGGTGCGCGGATGAACAGGGCGTGGAACGGCTCGGTGAAGTCCGAGAAGTCGACGTCGGTCTCGAAGGAGTCGACCTGGCGTCCGAAGGCGTTGCGGCGGACCACGACGTCGAGACCCCCGAGCGTCTCCTGGTCGTCGGTGCCCGCCTCGAGCGAGTCGGCCAGCATGATCATCCCGGCGCAGGTGCCCAGCGCAGGCATTCCAGTGCCGAGCCGCCGTTGCAGCGGTTCGAAGAGGCCAAAGGCCCGGGCGAGCTTGTACATCGTGGTGGACTCCCCGCCAGGGATGACCAGGGCGTCGACCTGATCGAGCTCGGCCGCGCGACGTACCGCGAGTGTGTCGGCACCGGCAGCCGCGAGCATGCGGAGGTGCTCACGGACGTCCCCCTGCAGCGCGAGCACTCCGATGAGAGGTCGGTTCGCCACCCGAGCCATTGTAGGGAACCGGACGCGGGTGCTACGGCAGAAAGAAGGCGCGCACCGGCGTCGTGGTCGGGTTTCCGGCTACGTCTGTCGCCGTCACCGAGAAGGTGTACGTCCAGCCACCGGTGCTCTGGTTCTGAGCACAGCCACATGTGTCAGAACCTCGAGTGGCTATAGCAAGCTGAGCGTCTGACATGTCGCGGGGTTTCAGCTCGGGCGTCGCTGCCACAGGACGGAGACCTCTATGCGTCCCTCGTCGAACTCGGCCGCAAACCCGTGGCGGTGCAGCACGTTGAGCACCATGTCGAGCAGCGGATCGCCGGGAGCGACGTTGGCACTGGAGCCGTGCCACACATTGAGCTCGAGCATGGCGTTCTCGACCGCATGCCAGACGTCAGTGACAGTGAAGTAGGCGACACCGAGGGGCGGCTTTCCGGTGGTTTCGGTGCGCCGCTGCAACGCCTCGTTGGCCGCCCAGTGGTCGTCGACCGCCCGCAGCACCACGAGGTCGCTGGCCTCGAGCTCGGCCAATGCGGCATCGAGCCGGTCAACATCTGTCTGATCGGGCCATGAGGTCGCGGCGGCGACAAGCGACCTGTCGGCCTCGGCGATGTACTCCTCGGTCAGCCGCTGCGCCTGCGCTCCGTCGGACACCTCGGCTCGCACGGCGTCGAAGACCTCCGCCCGCACTTCGGCGGCCGACCCGTAGCCCGACCAGACCTGGACTCTTGCGAAGTTCCGAAGCTGCTCGAGGCGTCCGGCCCGATCGAGGCCGCCGATCGCCACCGGTTACCAGCCGCGTTCGGCCAGCCGGTGCGGCTGCGGGATGTCGTCGACATTGATGCCGACCATCGCCTCACCGAGCCCACGCGACGCCTTGGCGATGACGTCGGGGTCGTCGAAGAACGTGGTGGCCTTGACGATCGCGGCGGCGCGCTGAGCCGGGTTGCCCGACTTGAAGATGCCGGAGCCGACGAAGACACCCTCGGCGCCCAGCTGCATCATCATCGCGGCGTCAGAGGGAGTCGCGATCCCCCCGGCGGTGAAGAGCACCACGGGAAGCTTGCCCAGCTCGGCCACCTCACTCACCAGGTCGTACGGCGCCTGGAGCTCCTTGGCGGCGAGGAAGAGCTCGTCCTCGCTGAGGCTGTTTAGGCGACGAAGCTCGCCCCTGATAGCCCTCATGTGGGTGGTGGCGTTCGACACGTCGCCGGTGCCGGCCTCACCCTTGTACCGGATCATCTCGGCGCCCTCGGTGATGCGCCGCAGCGCCTCTCCGAGGTTGGTCGCGCCGCACACGAACGGCACGGTGAACTGCCACTTGTCGATGTGATGGGCGTAGTCGGCCGGCGTCAGTACCTCGGACTCGTCGATGTAGTCGACACCGAGGCTCTGGAGCACCTGGGCCTCGACGAAGTGGCCGATGCGGGCCTTGGCCATCACGGGGATGGAAACGGCCTCGATGATGCTCTCGATCATGTCGGGGTCGCTCATACGCGAGACGCCACCCTGCGCCCGGATGTCAGCAGGCACCCGCTCGAGCGCCATCACGGCGACCGCGCCAGCGTCCTCGGCGGTGGCCGCCTGCTCTGCGGTAACGACGTCCATGATGACGCCGCCCTTGAGCATCTCAGCCATGCCTCGCTTGACCTTGCCGGTGCCGGTGCCGGTGCCAATGGCGGTGCCGCGCTCAGTCGTGCTAGCTGAGCTGGTTGTCTCGTCGGTCACGGTCAGCCTTCATCGAGTGGGTTGCAGGGAGGTGACCATCTTACGGCGTCGGCCGGCTCGGGCTCCACCGCGCACGGCGTCGGCATAGACGTTCTCCACCCGCCCCACGAGCTGCGACCAGTCGTAACGCCGAACTCCGACGCTGGCCGCCGTCGTCATCTGGGCGCGTCGATCGTGGTCATCGAGCACCCGGCATACCGCCTCGCCGGCTGCTCGAGGGCTCGCCACACCGAAGAGCTCACCGCAGCGGCCGTCCTCGAGGACCGCTCGGAAGGCGGATAGGTCGCTGGCTACCACCGGCGCTCCGGCTGCCATCGCCTCGGCGAGGACGATGCCGAAACTCTCCCCGTGCGTCTGCGGAGCGACGTAGACCGATGCCGAGGCCAGCAGCCGGGAGCGGTCCACGTCGCTCAGCACTCCGAGCGCGCGCACATGAGGCCTCAACCGGTCGGTGAGCAGCGCGTCAACTGCGTCCCGGCCCGGACCAGCCACCAGGAGCCGCGCTTGCGGATAGCGCGCGACGACACTGGGCAACGCGTCCAGCAGGACGGTGAGGCCCTTGCGCGGCTCGTCGGCTCGTCCGAGGAACACGATGGCTGGCGCCGGGCTACACCACTCGGCACGGGGACGCGCTCCCTCGAAGGAGTCGCAGAAGATGCCGTTGGGGATGACGACGGGCTCGGTTCCGCTATGCCGCAGCAACGTCTGGCGTGCCTGCTCCGAGACCGCGACATGCACCCCGATCTTTTGCATGGCCGGACGCAGCAACGCGTACGCCGAACCCAGCGCCCGCGACGGTCCCGCGGCCAGGTGCGAGGTCGAGACCACCGGCACGCGTGTCGCCCACAGCGCGAGCAGGGAGACGCTGGGCGCCACCGGTTCGTGCACATGCACGACGTCGAAGCTGCCCGCGTCGAGCCAGCGTCGGGTGCGTGCCGCGACTCGAGGGCCGAAGGCCAGCCGCGCGACCGACCCGTTGAAGGCGACCGGCACTGCTGGTCCGGCTGACTGCACGTGGTCGGGCAACCGGCCCGTGGCCGGTGCGAGCACCTCGACGAAGTGGCCTTGGGCACGCAGCGCGGCCGCCAGCCCACTGACATGGCTCTGGACGCCGCCAGGGACGTCGTAAGAGTAGGGGCAGACGACGCCGATCCTCACGAGTCGGCCGCAACGAGGTCGTCGGTGAAGACGGGCTGGAGCATGTGCCAGTCGACGGGGTCGGCAGCGATGCCTCTGGAGAACCAGTCGGCCACGTCCTGTGTCATGGCGACAAGCCCCGCGCGACCCGGTCGCGACTCGATAAGCGGGCTGAAGTCGAGGTGGAGGAGTGGCCCTCGGTAGCACAGTGTGAGGGCCACCATCGGCGTGCCGGACAGCCGGGCCAGCGTCGCCGGGCCGCCGGCCATCCGTGCCGGCTCCCCGAGCAGCCGCACCTCGATCCCCGCCCCAGTCAGGTCCCGGTCGGCGAGCAGACAGACCAGCCGGCCACGAGCCAGCGACGCCCGTAGCGCCGCGAGCGCAGAACCCGCGCCGGTGAGCGGAACGACCTCCATACCGAGCTCCTCGCGGTAGCTGACGAACCGGTCGAAGAGGGACGGCGGACGCAGCCGTTCGGCAACAGTGGTGACCGGCATGCCGGTCAGGCAGGCCCCGGCGCCGGCGTGGTCCCAGTTGGCCATGTGCGGAAGCGCGATGATGGCTCCTCGACCGCCCGCGAAGCCGTGGCGCAGGCCGTCCTCCCCCGACGTGACCACCGCGTCCACCACACGTTTCTCCGGCCAGGACCGCAACCGGAACACCTCGTGCCAGTACCGGAGGTAGGACTGCATCGCCTGCCGCGACAAGTCGTCGAGCTGGGCCGGCGACGCATCCGGCACAGCGCGGCGCAGGTTGCGCTCGAGCTGGCCGACGCTACCGGTACGCCGACGGGCCAGCCGGTCGGCGACACCCATGGCCAGCCTGGACGTGAGCCCTTCCGGCAGATGTCGTGTCATACCCCAGCCCAGCCCGAAGGCGGGGTCGACGAGGCGCTCACCGACGGAGCGCGAGGCGGTCAAGACGGCAGGACCGGATCGGCCAGCGCCTGACGGCGCACACTCACCATCCGTTGGATCACGGTCAACGTGCTGGCCGCTGCCAACGCCCAGAGCACGGCGCGCAACAGGACCGGCAGGTCGAGCAGGTCGGCGAAGAACGTGAAGACGAGGACCGCCACCAGCCGGTCCGCCCGCTCGGCGATGCCTCCCTTGGCCTGCATGCCCAGACTCTCCGCCTTGGCCCGCACATAGGACGTCACCGACCCCATCACTAGGGCCCACAAGGCGACACAGGCGAGCAGACGGTCGTCGCCGTCGCCGAAGAACCAGATCGCCAGGCCGGCGAAGACGGCGGCGTCACCCAACCGGTCGAGCGTGGAGTCGAGGAAGGCACCCCACTTGGAGGAGATCCCAAGAGTGCGAGCCATGTAGCCGTCGAGGAGATCGGAGGAGACGAACACGGAGATCACGAGGACGCCCACCCAGAGATGGCCCCTCGGGAAGAAGACGAGCGCCCCCCCGACCACGCCGGTCGTACCGACCAAGGTCACCGTGTCCGGTGAGACGCCGAGCTTCATGAGCAGGTGCGCGAGAGGTTTGATGACGTTGGTCCAGAACCGACGAAAGCGCTCGAGCATCGCAGCGAATGCTACCGGTGCAAGCGAGCTTCATCAGGTGTCAGCCTCCCGGTGTCTCGCAATCCTCCGGCCAGCAGCTCGACAGCAGCGCGCGCGACTGCGCAAGCAGCTGGGGCAGCACCTTGGTGTGGCCGACCACCGGCATGAAGTTCGTGTCGCCACCCCAGCGCGGAACCACGTGCTGGTGCAGGTGGTCTGCGATGCCGGCGCCCGCAACAGAGCCCTGGTTCATCCCGATGTTGAAGCCGTGGGCGTTGCTGGCCGTGCGCACTGCCTGCATCGCCTGCGCCGTCAGGAGCGCGACCTCTCCCGTCTCCGCCGACGTCAGGTCGGTGTAGTCCGCAACATGGCGATAGGGGCAGACCATGAGATGCCCCGGGTTGTAGGGATACAGGTTGAGCACCGCGAACGCCTGCTCACCACGACGCACGATGAGACCCTCGTCGTCGCGGAGGCCCGGGATGCGGCAGAAGGGGCAGTCGTCATCCGACGGTGTCTGCTCGCCCTTGATGTAGGCCATCCGGTGCGGTGTCCAGAGTCGGAAGAAGCCGTCTGTCTCACCGGCGCCGTCCTGCGGCTTATAGTCGACCACCTCAGACCTGCACCCGCTGCCGGACTGCCTCGGTGATGCGGCGTATTGCCTCCTCGACCTCGACACCGTTGTCCTGCTCGCCGTTGCGGTAGCGGAACGAGACCGCACCCCCCTCGACGTCCCGGTCGCCGGCGATCACCATGAACGGCACCTTCTGCAGCTGGGCGTTGCGGATCTTCTTTTGCATGCGCTCGTCGGAGTCGTCGATCTCCACCCGGAGACCCTTGGCGCGCATCTGCCGCGCCACGTCGGCAAGGTATGCCGTGTGCCGCTCCGCAATCGGGATGGCCGCCACCTGTACGGGAGCCAGCCAGGGGGGGAACGCCCCGGCGTAGTGCTCGGTCAGCACGCCGATGAAGCGCTCGATTGAGCCGAACAGCGCACGATGAATCATCACCGGACGCTGTCTGGAGCCGCCTGCGGCGGTGTACTCGAGGCTGAATCGTTGAGGCTCCATCAGTTCGGCCTGGATCGTGGACAGCTGCCAGGTCCGCCCGATCGCGTCCCTGGCCTGCACAGAGATCTTCGGCGCGTAAAACGCCGCGCCCCCGGGGTCGAGAACCAGCTCGAGGCCGATCGCTTCGGCAGCCGACGTCAACGCCGCGGTCGCGCGCTCCCACTCC
>JBPCRX010000087.1:0-17518 GCA_050996395.1 Nocardioidaceae bacterium | reverse complement strand
CACGGCTTTCGCCGGACCCTCGACGACGCCGGCTTCACCGAGGTACACAGCCCCAAGCTGGTCGAGTCGGCTACCGAGTCCGGCGCCAACGTCTTCGCGGTCGACTACTTCGGCCGCCCTGCCTTTTTGGCGCAGTCGCCCCAGTTCTACAAGCAGGTGCTCGTCGGGGTCTTCGAACGCGTCTACGAGATCGGCACGGTCTTTCGGGCCGAGCCACACGACACCGTCCGCCACCTCGCCGAGTACGTCTCACTGGACGTCGAGCTCGGCTTCATCGAGGACCACCACGAGGTCCTAGCGGTCCTACGCGACGTGGTTGCCGGCATGCTCGCCTGCATCGACGAGCGAGCCACCGCTGCGATGGCGCTGCTGGGTGTTCAGTTGCCCGTCATACCGGAACAGATCCCGCTGATCCACTTCCGAGAGGCGCTCGAGATCGCCGGCGCGTCTGCCGACGAGCCGGACCTATCTCCGGCGCACGAGCGAGCCCTCGGCCAGTGGGCTCAGGACCAGCATGGAAGCGACTTCATCGTCGTCGAGGGGTATCCGACCGCCTCCCGCGCGTTCTACAGCCATCCGGACCCGGACGAGCCGCTTTGGTCGCGCTCCTTCGACTTGATCTTCCGCGGGATCGAGCTGGTCAGCGGGGCGCAGCGGCTACACCGCTATGAGGACTATGTCGCCACCTTGCGGTCGCGCGGGCTGCCGCTCGAGCCGTATGCCAGCTACATCGACGCGTTCAAGCACGGCATCCCGCCGCACGGTGGTTTCGCCATTGGGCTCGAGCGCTGGGTGGCCCGCCTCGTCGAGGCCGACAACATCCGCGAGGTGACGCTCTTCCCCCGGGATCTGCACCGGCTCTCGCCATAGGTAACAATGTCTGCATGGCTCTCGTGAGAATGATCGCCCGCCCGATGATGGCGTCGATGTTCCTGACCGGTGGAGTGAGCTCGCTCAAGAACTCCGACCACCTGGTGGCCCGGGCTCAGCCCGTCCTCGACCGGATACAGCCGATGGTCGACAAGAGTCCGGTCCCCTTCAGCCTCAACAGCAAGCAGCTTGTGCAGCTCAACGGAGCCGTACACGTCCTCGCCGGAGCCATGCTGGCCACCGGGAGGGCCCCCCGCCTCGCTGGTGCAGCGCTAGCCGTGAGCCTCGTGCCGACGACGTTCGGGGGGCACCGCTACTGGGAGGAGACCGACCCGCAGTCGCGAGCCAACCAGCGCGTGCAGTTCTTCAAGAACGTCTCGATGCTCGGCGGGCTGTTGCTGGCCAGCGTCGACACCGAGGGCAGGCACAGCATTGCGTGGCGAGCCAGGCGCCAGGTCGGCGCGGCTCGCGACCAGGTCAGCAAGCTTGCCCCCAGCTGACACTCAGGCAGACCTCTGGCCAGCACCCTTCGCGGGTCGGCCGGTCCGTGCCCGGCTGAGCGTCCCGGGGTCGAAGTCCCTCACCAACCGCGCTCTGCTCCTGGCGGCTCTGGCCACCGGTAGCTCCACCCTTCGACGTCCGCTCGTGGCCCGCGACACCCGTCTCATGATGACCGCATTGGAGTCGCTCGGCGTCGCCCTGACGGTCGAGGGTGACGGCGTGCTGGTCGCTCCGGACGAGCTGCGGGGTCCGGCAGACATCGACTGCGGGTTGGCCGGCACCGTCATGCGGTTCATGCCCGCTGTCGCGGCGCTCGCGAAGGGCCGGGTCAACTTCGACGGTGACCTGCGAGCGCGCGAGCGCCCGATCGGAGTGTTCCTCGATGCGCTGAGGTCGCTGGGGGTCGGCGTGGACGGCTCGGCCACCTCGCTGCCGTTCGCCATCGACGGGACGGGTGAGGTCGAGGGAGGCGAGGTCACGATCGACGCGTCGACCTCCAGTCAATTCGTGTCCGCTCTTCTGCTGGCTGGTGCGCGCTACCGGCGCGGCGTCGACGTACGCCATGACGGCAAACCGCTGCCGTCGATGCCGCACGTCGAGATGACCGTCGCGATGCTGAGGGAGCGCGGCGTCGCCGTCGACGACCACGAGCCCAACCGTTGGGTGGTCGAGCCGGGTGACATCGCACCGGTCGACGTCGAGATCGAGCCGGACCTGAGCAATGCCGCGCCCTTCCTGGCCGCCGCGCTGGCGACCGGGGGGGCGGTGACCGTCGCCGCGTGGCCGCATACGACGACCCAGGCAGGAGACCAGCTGCGCACGATCTTGTCGTTGCAGGGTGGCCACGTCAGGCTCGACGACACCGGGCTCACGGTCACTGGCAGTGGCCAGATTGCGGGCGTCGACCTTGACCTGCACGACGTCGGGGAGCTCACCCCCGTGGTGGCCGCGCTCGCCGCGCTGGCCGAGTCCCCGTCACATCTGCGCGGCATCGCCCACCTGCGTGGACACGAGACCGACCGCCTCGCCGCTCTCGTCAGCGAGCTGAGCGCGCTGGGATGTGCTGCCTGCGAGACCAGCGACGGTCTTGAGATCCGGCCACAACCGCTCACCGGTGCGGTGTTCCGCACGTATGACGACCACCGCATGGCCCACGCCGCCGCAGTCCTGGGTCTCGCGGTCGACGGTGTGCTCGTCGAGAACGTGGCCACGACCGCCAAGACCCACCCCGACTTCGCCGGTGCCTGGTCGGCGATGCTGCAGTGAGCTCGGACCATTATGGCGACCTCGACGACCAGAGCAGGTTCGACCGGCCGCGCCGACATACCAGACCACGCACCAAGGACCGGCCGAGCTACCCCGACGCGGTCGAGGGCATCGTCTTGACGGTAGACCGCGGACGGTTCACCGTGAGGCTCACCGAAGACCCCAACGGCGTCATCTCCGCGATGAAGTCCCGACCTCTGGGCCGCAAAGGTGTCGTGGTCGGCGACCGGGTGAGGGTGGTGGGCGACGTCAGCGGCGACGACGGGAGCCTCGCCCGCATCGTCGAGGTCCAGCCCCGTGAGACGGTCCTGCGCCGTACCGCTGACGACAGCGATCCCGTGGAGCGCATCGTGGTGGCCAACGCCACGCAGCTCGTCATCGTCACCGCGGTCGCCGACCCAGAGCCCCGACCCCGGCTCATCGACCGGGCGTTGGTCGCCGCGTATGACGCCGGCATCCAGCCGTTGCTCTGCCTCACCAAGGTGGACCTCGCCGAGCCCGAGGGGCTGCTGGCCATCTACCGACCGCTCGGGGTGCCGCACGTCGTGGCGGCGCGCGGAACAGACCTGGGCCCGCTGCGGCTGGCGCTCGAGGACAAGGTCAGCGCCTTCGTCGGCTCCTCCGGGGTCGGCAAGTCCACTTTGGTCAACGCGCTGGTCCCCGGCGCCGGCCGCAGCACCGGCTCGGTCAACCAGGTCACCGGGCGCGGGCGGCATACGTCGACCTCTGCTTTCGCGCTGGAACTGCCGTTCGGCGGGTGGGTGATCGACACCCCGGGCATCCGGTCGTTCGGCCTGGCCCACGTCGAGCCGCAGGACCTGATCAAGGCGTTCGACGACCTCAACGAGCTCACCGTGGACTGCCCACGCGGCTGCACCCATGCGGAGACCGAGCCGGAGTGCGCGCTCGACGACGCGGTTAGGGACACTGTCGTCGAGGCGGCCCGGGTCGAGTCCTTCCGACGGCTGCTGGCCAGCCGCGACCACTCCGACCACACCTGAGCTGGCCGACCATGGCGGTCTTGGCGGTCTTGGCGGTCTTGGCGGTCTTTCATCTCCCGCGACTTGTCAGAACGACAGCTGGCCATAGCCAGCTCAGAGTCTGACAACTCGAGAAGGGGTCGGCGGCGCCACCCCAGAGTCTGACAACTCGAGAAGGGACGGCGCCACCCCAGAGTCTGACAACTCGAGAAGGGGTCGGCGCCACCCCAGAGTCTGACAACTCGGAGAAGTGGTGGTGCATCCCGCCTGGGACACCTGCCCTCAGCCGGACGCATCCCGAAGGCCGAAGGCGCTGCCAGTGCAAGAGGCGTGGCAGCAGGTCAGGAGCCTGACGAACCCCAGACTGCTTGAGCGCCGCTCTCGCCGACCCGGTAGGTCTGGAAGGCGATGGCCCCAGCCCCCACCACCAGGAGCACCGACATGACCACGGCGACGAGTCCGGTGTAGGACCGGCTGCCCTGCGAGACGAGGAACGCAACGACGGCGATCACCGCGAAGGTGGCCATGATCAAGAAGAGTACGTTGGCTCGTTGGGCGTGCACGCGGACCGCTGCCGCCACGGGGTTCGACTTCGCGTCCTCGAGCCCCAGGCGCTCCTGGAAGCTCTTGCCGCTCTGCTTGGAGACGAACACCGAGACCACCGAGGCCAACGACACCAGCAGCAGCGGCACGCGCGCCCAGCTCCTGAACCGCGGCAGCACGAACAGCAGCGCGAGCAGTGCGGTCAGTGGCACCAACACGACGGTGGCGTGAACGGCCAAGGGATGCAGGGGAAGTCCGTTGACGTCCTCGGGCAACATGCAGGTCTCCTCATCGGGTTGGTCGGAACACCAGTAGCGCACGCCCCGATGTCGTTCACCATTGGACGAATGGGCAGTGTCAGACAGGTCACACCTGTGATGCTCACGACCTGCGACATCAAGGACTGGCCGACCGCCCGGGTACCCGCGCGTCTGGCCGGACGGCATACGACCCAGGTCGTAGCCTGACCCGTATGCCGTCCGAACACAACGACGACCTGCGCCTTGCTCACGTCCTGGCCGACGACGCCGACGCGTTGACGATGGACCGCTTCAAGGCCCTGGACCTGCACGTGGTGCACAAGGCCGACCTCACCCCCGTTTCGGACGCCGACCATGCTGTGGAAGACGCCGTTCGACGCACCCTCGGCCGCGCCCGGCCGCGAGACGCGGTGTTGGGTGAGGAGCGCGGCTCGTCGGGATGGGGTCCGCGCCGATGGGTGGTCGACCCGATCGACGGCACAAAGAACTTCGTGCGAGGCGTGCCGGTCTGGGCCACGCTGATCGCCCTCATGGTCGACGACGCCGTCGTGGCCGGCGTGGTGTCGGCGCCGGCGCTCGGCAAACGGTGGTGGGCCGCAAAGGAGGGTGGCGCCTGGTCGGGCAGGTCGCTGTCGTCGGCGCAGCCCTGTCGGGTATCAGACGTGTCCCAGCTGGCAGACGCATCCCTGTCGTACTCGTCGCTCGGCGGCTGGGATGACCTCGGGCGCGGGGAGGACTTCGTCGCGCTCACCCGCCGTTGTTGGCGAACCCGTGCCTACGGCGACTTCTGGTCACACATGCTCGTGGCCGAGGGCGGCGTCGATGTCGCTGTGGAGCCGGCGCTCGAGCTCTACGACATGGCAGCACTGGCGATCGTGGTGAGCGAGGCCGGGGGTCGGTTCACCAGTCTCGGCGGAGTCGACGGGCCCCATGGTGGCAACGCCTTGTCGACTAACGGCCGCCTGCACGAGCAGGTGCTGGGCTTTGTCGGCACTCTTGCAGCCCCCAGCAGCCAGCCCGGCTCCAGCCCGGGTCGCGGCCAGACGCACGGCAGCCTGCACGATCTCGACGCCCATCGGGCTCGTGTCACTCCCCTGCCGGCGCAGCCGAGCTCCCCGAGCTCCCCGAGCTCCCAGAGCGGCCTGACTGACGCTCGCGATCCTGTTGACCCGGAGGACCCTGACCACCCGAGAGCCTGACGTTCCCAGCACCCGAGTGGCTGAGGCTCCCCGCCTGGCCGGAGACGATCGCCAGCCGACGCCACCCGCGCAGCACCGCCGGCGCCCCTACCAGCGCCGCCAGGTCGAACCAGCCGTAGCCTCCGGCCGCACCCGACGGCGGGTTGCCGATGGCCACCAGCCCGGTCGGGTCGTGCAGCTGCCACACCCAGGTGCCGAGCGAGGTGCCCAGCACCTCCAGATAGGTGACGACGAGGGCGGCTCCGACGTACAGCCCGGGCGACGGTCCCCACAGCACGAAAGCCACGTAGCAGCCGAACCACACGGCGCCGAGCGCATCCAGGCGGTCGGCGAGGATCACCCCGTATGCCGAGTAGGCGCCCAACGCGACGAGCGCCACCGCCACGCACAGCCGCCGGTACGCGGCTACCACCGTGGAGCGCCCGATCATCAGCGCCGCAAGATAGACGAGGCCGTGGCCCGGAGGGACATAGGCCGGGACGTTGTGGAAGCGGTAGGTGTAGACGTCGAGCAACGGCGAGAAGGTGTACTCGACGGCTGCAGCGAAGACGACCACCACAGCCGTCTGGGCGCGGACCAGCGGGTTCTCCCGGCTCAACAGGCCCGCCAGGAGCAGCCAGGTCAGCATCCCGAGCGTGCGTTGCGTCCAGATGCCAGAGTCCGAGTCGAGCAGGAGCACCAGCGTGATCCAGCCCATCACGGCGGCAGCTGTCGTGAGCGGACGGGTCGGGTCGGCGTTGCGCCTGCGCGCCGTGGCTTGTTGCTGCACCGTCGCCGTCACCTCGTCATCTTGCCAGGGTGGTAGCGTCGAGAGTGTCGCCGCCAGGCCTGGGGTACTAACGTCTCAGGTGACGCCATCCGGGCCATGCGCCGCATGCTGCCCAGCGATGCGTTGAGTGGAGGTGCAGAAATGCGAATCACCGACGTGCTGCAGACGAAGGGCCCCGACGTGGTGACCATCCCGCCCGAAGCGAAGGTGCGGGACCTGGTAGCGCTGCTGAACGAGCGCAACATCGGTGCGGTCGTCGTGAGCACCCCCGACCGGGCGGTGGCGGCCATCGTGTCCGAGCGCGACGTCGTGCGCAGGCTGGGCGCTGACACCGCCGTCCTCGACTGCACCGTCAGCGACATCATGACGACCGATGTGCGGACAGCCGAGCCGTCGGACTCGGTTCACGACCTGATGGTCCTGATGACCAGGCACCGGATCCGGCACGTCCCGGTGGTGTCGGAAGGCGAGCTGTGCGGCATCGTCTCGATCGGAGACGTGGTCAAGTCGCGCATCGGGGAGCTCGAGTTCGAGCGGGACCAGCTGTCCTCCTACGTCAGCGGGTCCCAGTGAGCCGGGCGCGGCCGCCCCGTTGACGGCAAGTTGCGGTCTCCGCCGTGCCCGCGCGGCGACTACTCTGACCGGATGACCGACAAGCCCGAGATCGACTTCCCTGACGCCCCTCCGCCCTCTGAGCTACAGACCACGGATCTGGTCGAAGGCGACGGCGCCGAGGCGACCGCCGGCTCGATGATCCGCGCCCACTACGTCGGCGTGGCCCATTCGAGCGGAGAGGAGTTCGACGCGTCGTACGACCGCGGTGAGCCGCTGTCGTTCCGCCTCGGCGTGGGCCAGGTGATCACCGGATGGGACCAGGGCATCCAGGGCATGAAGGTCGGTGGCCGTCGCCAGCTCGTCATACCACCTGATCTCGCGTACGGCGACCGCGGCGCCGGGTCTGCCATCGGACCGGGCGAGACGCTGATCTTCGTAGTCGACCTCGTCGACGTGGGGTGAAAGGCGCCACCCGCAGCGTCGTGCGGCTCACGTCCGCGGCGGGGTGTCGCCCTCCACCACGGCGTACGTCGAAGACGCCACGACCACAACATCTCCAGCCATGAGCTGGCGGCCGCGCCGAACCTCGGTGCAGCCGTTCACCGTCACCGCCTCGCTGGCCAGCAGGTCCTTGACGTCGCTGCCCTGGTCGACCGCGTTCGCAAGCTTGAGGAACTGCCCCAAGCGGATCGAACCTCGTCGAACGGCGATGTCCACCTGCTCTGCCACGGCGCTCAGCGTCTCACTGCCGAGAACGCCGCACGTCCACGACGAGGACCGCGGCGAAGGCACCCACCACGAGGACGGCACCCAGAGCCGTGACGACGGCGTCACCGAGCCCGGACGTCACGAGCACAGCGCCGGTGACAGCCAACACGGTCACCACGGCGACAGCCACCTTGGGGTCGTCGCCGACGACCAGGTCGACGAGAAACCGCCACAGCACCGCCAGCACTTTCACGACGAGGCTCCCACGACGATACGTTCGGTTCTCGCCGAGTCCGAACGCAACCAGGCGATGAGGGCACGCGACAGGGCGATCCAGGCCAGCAGAAGCACCGCCAGTGCCCAGTCGCCGCCCCGCCAATGGAGGCTCTCCTGGGAGTCGGTCAACGCGCCGAGCCCCTCCATCGACCAGAACGTGCCGTAGGTGGTGAGAAGCAAGCCCACCGCGTACTTCAACGTGTTCTCGGGCACGGCGGACAGTGGGCGGTGCAGCGCGAAGCCGAGCACGCCCACCACTGCTGCCGCGGACAGGCCTGCCACGGACGCGAGCGGCACGTCGTCGGCATTGAGACCAAAGGTCAAGACGATGAACGTCACCTCGACTCCTTCGAGGAACACCGCCTTGAGCGAGATCAAGTAACCGAAGGCGTCGAGCCCCATGATCGTCTGGTTCGCGGCTCGGGTGCCGGCGGCGGTCTGTTCGGCATACTCAGCTCCCTCGTCGTGGAGCGCCTTGTGACCCGAAGAGCGCAGGATGGCCTTGCGCAGCCACTGCAGCCCGAAGATCAGCATCAGGGTCCCGACGACGAGCTGCAGCGCGGCCGTCGGCACCCACGACGCCAGCGCGTACCCCGCGATCGACGCAAACGCCACCAGTGCGACCAGCGCCGTCGCCACCCCGGCGAGCGCCGCCCGCCACCCACGCGTGATGCCCATAGCCAGCACGATCGTCAGCGCCTCGACACACTCGACGAACGACGCGACGAACGTCGAGGTCAGCAGTGCCCAGTCGGCGGTGGTCACGGGCAAAGCCTAGCCACGGCCGCCTGCCGGCCTTGGTTTGTGACGGAGCTGCACTGGGCGGAATCAATTCGCTGCAATCTCGTCACAACGCGGTGCGGTCTGGCCTGCGGCCACCACCTGGCTGGACGAGTTCAGCCTCAGGTGGGAAGCAGCGATCAGGGACGGCGGAGCCCAGGGCTAAGCGGAGCTCAGCTGATAGCAGCCGCAACCGGCGTGGCCGGCTCCTCAGCGGATGCGGAGTGCGCAGGTAGCGCGGGCTGGTCCGCCGCCTTACCAAGGTAGGTGCGCGCCATGTGGCTCACGAACTGGTACACACCGTCCTCCGCCGGAGCCAACGGCCCAGGCGTGTAGCTGGGAGCACGCATGCCGCGCTGCACCGACTCACAGGCCGCCCAGTCCTGCCGGTTGGTGAGATCCCAGAAGTCCACGGCGTATGCCGGGCTGAAGTCATCACGCTCCACCGCCTCAGGCGGGAACGCCCAGGAGCAGGTGATCGCCGTTCGGTCAGCCGAGAGCGGTGTGAGCAGGTGGGTCATCACGTAGTCGGGATGCAGGCTGATCAGCAGGTTGGGCATCACAGCGACGTACATCACTGTGCGCTGCTCCTCCTCGTCGAGCCGCGCCATCGTGATGCCGCTACTGCGCCCGTCGAGCGACATCGTGTCCACGCCCTTGCGCAGCTCCATCCAGCCGCCCACCCAGTTGCCCTCCCGGCCGTCGAGGTTCTCGCCGCTCTCGGGGGGGCTCACCCGACAGAGCTCGGGGTGGATCATCGAGCAGTGGTAGCACTCCTGGTAGTTCTCGATGACCACTTTCCAGTTGGCGGCGACCTCGTACGAGTGACTCTCGGCCGTCTGCAGCAGTTCCGCGTCGTAGGGCGCGATGACGGCCTCGAGCTCACCGATGTGCGCCTCGAAGTCGGCGTCCGCTCTGGACGGGTCGACGAAGACCCAGCCGTGCCACTCCCGTACGGGCATGGCGTTGAGGCTCAGCCTCGACTTGTCGAAGTTGGCGACTTGCTTGAACCCGGGTGCACCCTGGAGCGCGCCGTCGAAGTCGTAGGTCCAGGCGTGGTACGGGCAGACGATGGCTCGCGTCTGTGCCGAGCCACCGCATGGCAGCAGCTCGTGGCCGCGATGACGGCAGGCGTTCTCGAACGCATGCAGCGCGCCGTGACGGTCGCGCGTCACGAGGATGCCGCTGTCGCCGACGGAGTAGGCCTTCATGCTGCGCTCGTTGCCGATCTCGGAGGACCGCCCAAGACACATCCACCCGGCGAACACATGCGCCATCTCCCACCGGAAGACGTCATCGTCAAGGTATGCCGCCTTGGGCAGCATGGTGCTTGCCCCGAAGGAGTCAAGGGAGCGCGCGAGCTCTGCCGGGTCGAGCGGGGCTAGGTCGGAGGCCACTTCGTCTTTGAACACCCAGTCAGGGTATCCCCGATCCGCCTGCGGGTGAAGGAGCCGCGAGAACACCTGGCCCCAACTTCAGCGGTCCACTCAATGCGCCGACCATCGGCCGAGTCTCATTGGACGTGGACGGTTGCCCCGAATCCAAGCGGCCCTCTAGACTGAACGGTCAGTCAACCATTCAGCCAGCGTCAGGAACGCGAAGTGACCATCACCGTGAGCAGCGTCGAGACGTATGCCGCGCTCGACGACCTCATCGAGCAGGAGAGCGATCTGTTCATGCGGCGGCAGCCACGCAGCCGCGAGCTCATCGGGCGGGCGAGCCAGGTGCTGGCCGGCGGCTGCACCTCGAACTGGCAGATCGCGGAGCCGCAGGCGGTCTGGATGAGCCACGGCTCGGGCTCCAAGGTGTATGACGTCGACGGGACCGAGTACTCGGACTTCCACGGCGGCTACGGAGTGTCAGTCGTCGGGCACGCGCATCCGGCCATCGTGGCTGCGGTGAGTGAGCGAGTCCGCAAGGGCACCCACTTCGCCCAGCCGACCGAGGACGCGCTCACGGTCGCCGAGGAGCTGCGCCGCCGGTTCGGCCAACCGTTGTGGAGGTTCGCCAACTCGGGCACAGAGGCCACCATGGACGCCGTCCATCTCATCCGTGCCGCCACCGGTCGGGACCTGATCATCAAGGTCGAGGGCTGCTACCACGGCCATCACGACTCGGTGCAGGTCTCGGTGCTCCCGGAGGCCGACGAGATGGGACCCGCCGACTCCCCGGTCGGAGTGGCCGGCAACACCGGCATACCGCACCAGATTCGTGACCTGGTCCGCGTGGTCGGGTTCAACGACCTGGCGGCTGTGCAGCGCGTGCTGGTCGACCATCCGGAGCAGGTCGCGGGCATGATTGTTGAGCCGGTCATGATGAACGCCGGGATCATCCATCCTCGAGCCGGCTACCTGGCCGGGCTTCGAGAGCTGTTGCACGAGCACGGTGCGTTGCTGACCTTCGACGAGGTGAAGACCGGGTTCACAGTGGGACCAGGCGGGGTGACGGCCTCATCGGGCGTCATACCTGATCTGGTGTGCGTGGCCAAGGCGATGGGTGGCGGCATCTCCACGGCCGCGATCGGCGGTAGTGCCGAGGTCATGGATCTGATCGCTGACGGGCGTTACGAGCAGGTCGGCACCTTCAATGGCAACCCACTGGCGATGGCGGCCGCCCGGGCGACCCTCTGCGAGGCGCTGACTCCTGATGCCTACGCCCACCTCGACCGCCTTCGTGACCGCATGTCCGACGGGCTGGGAGCAGTCATCGCCAACCACGAGCTCCCTTGGCACGTGGTGACCGCCGGCGCCAAAGGGTGCGTGGTGTTCCTGCCCGACCCGATCAAGTGCTTCCGCGACTTCCTCGCCATCGACGAGCGGCTCGGGCAGGCGCATTGGCTGCTGCAGCACAACGGCGGTGTATTCCTGCCGCCCTGGGGCAAGATCGAGCAGTGGCTGCTCTCGGTGCAGCACACCGACGACGACGTGGACCGCTTCGTCAGCAACTTCGAGCGGCTCGCCGGTCGGGTCCGAATGTGACCCTAGGGCAGCGAACCGCCTCGACGTCCTCGGCTGCCGGCTGACCTCGCGGCGCGGCGCGGCTTCCACTCGAACCCCAGCTCCCTAGAGGCGAAGCGCATCCCGATCCGCAGCGCACGTTCGGCGTCCACTACGGGGTCCTTCAACGCCACCTGGATGGAGAGCCCGTCCAGCAGGCACGAGAACGTGATCGCGAACTCCTCGGCGTCGACGTCGACGACCTCCTTGGTTCTGATCGCGTCCTCGACGACGCGCTGGATCATGGTGCGCCAGCGTTGGTCGAGCTCGATGCGATCCTGCTTGACCTGCGGCTGGCGGAAGGCCTGCGCCCAAAGGTCGAACCACAGACCCCACGAACCGAGCGCATCGTCATCGCCCTGCGGGACGCAGGTCAGCCCGACGAGGATCTCCAGCCGCCGACGCAAGGACAGCGTTCTCGCCAGCATGTTCTCCGCGGCGGCATAGAACGTCTGTTCGGAGTACCGCAGCGCCTCGGTGAGGAGGCGGTCCTTGGTGCCGAAGTAGTAGATGACGAGGGCCGGACTCGCGCCAACTCGCTCAGCGACGTCGGCAATTCGCGTCTCGGAGAACCCGCGTTCGGCGATGAGAACCGCTGCCGCGACCAGCATCTGGTCCCTGCGCTGGTCCGGCGTGGAGTCGACCGCAGATCTGAGCGTCATAGTCCTCTCCGCAGTCCGGGCTCGCCTCTTGTGGGCAGGCTAACACCTCCTTAGACTGAACGGTCAGTCAGGAATCCCTCTGCAGAACGGTCTTCACACCATGACGACGAGCAACCTGGCAGCCATGCTGGGGGCTCGGTCCATCGCTGTGGTCGGAGCGAGCGACCGGCCGGGTTCGTTCGGCAGGCGGCTGGCGGCCGAGGCGCTGCGGAGCCCGTCATCGCCCGAGGTCCATCTGGTCAACCCACGCCTGCGGGACCTGTTCGGCCACGGCTGCGTGCCCTCCCTCGCCGACGTGCCCGAGCCGGTCGACCTGGTCCTGCTGGGAGTGCCGGACAGTGCGCTGGTGGACCAGTTGGCAGTGGCGGCCGCCCGAGGAGACGCCGGTGCGGTCGTCTTCGGCTCTGCACACGGGCTTGCGGCTCAACTCAAGTCGGCAGCAGCCGGTATGGCGGTCTGCGGCGCCGGCTGCATGGGCTTCGTCAACCTGGCCGAGGGAGTGCGGGCGGTCGGTTACCTCGAGCATGATCCGCTGACGCCAGGTCCCATCGCCTTGGTGACGCACTCGGGGTCCGGATTCTCCGCGCTGTTGCGGACCCACCGCCGCCTCGAGTTCTCCCTCGCGGTGTCGTCGGGGCAGGAGCTGGTGACGACGGCAGGCGACTACCTCGGCTACGCCCTCCAGCTGGAGCAGACGGCCGTGTTGGGGCTGGTGCTCGAGACCTTGCGGGACGTGCCAAAGCTGCGGGAAGGGCTGCGGAAGGCGGCTGAGCGGGACATCCCGGTCGTGGCCTTGACCGTAGGCGGCTCGCCCACGGGCCGGGCCATGGTGAGCGCTCACTCCGGCGCTCTGGCCGGGGACGACGCCGCGTGGGAGGCGCTGTTCGCAGCGCACGGGGTGCATCGGGTCCGCGACCTTGACGAGATGGCCGATACCTTGGAGGTGTTCGCGGTAGGGCGCCGGGTGGTGCCCACCGCAAGCGCGTGGAGTCTCCCGAGCGCGTCGAGCGCCTCGGGGTCCTCGCGCACCTTGGCCGCCGGGAGCTCGGGCGCCTCGGGCGTCGCGACCGTACACGACTCCGGAGCCGAACGAGCCCTGGTTGCGGACGTCGCCGACGAGGTGGGCGTTGCCTTCGCCGGCATCTCGTCCGCCACCCAGGAGAGGTTGACCGGCCTGCTCGACGCGGGTCTGGTCGGAGAGAACCCGCTGGACGTTTGGGGAACTGGGGCCGATACCGAACAGCTGTTCACGGAATGCCTGGCCGCCTTCGCCGACGATGGCTCCGTGGACGTCGTCGCCCTCGCTGTGGACCTGGTCCGCGAGTATGACGGTGACGTGTCCTATCCCCGGGCCGCGGAGAACCTGCTGAGCCGCACCACCAAACCAGTCGTGGTGCTGAGCAACTGCGCTGCGGCCGTGGACCAGAGTCAGGCTGGGCCGCTGAGGGCAATCGGCATACCTGTGCTCGAAGGAACCCGAAGCGGGTTGATAGCGCTCAAGCACCTGCTGAGTCACTCTCAACGACAACGTCGCCGGATCGAGGTGCCTGTGGACGCGCGGAGGCAGGCTCGCTGGCGCGCGGTGCTGCAGCCGGTCGCGTCCGATGCATCGGCGACAACAGCCGCGTTCGCTCAGTCCGATGCGTCGGCCGCCCTCGACCCGGTGACGGCCTTCGAGCTGCTCGAGGACTACGGCCTGCGGACGGCCGCACCCAGGCTGGCTGAGACAAGCTCGCATGCCCTTCACATCGCGGAGACATGCGGCTACCCCGTCGTGCTCAAGACGGGTGAGGCAGGTATCGACCACAAGACTGAGGTCGGCGGCGTCGCCATGGGCCTGATCGACGCCGAGGCCGTGGCCGACGCCTTTGCCGACATCTCGGCCCGGCTGGGCGGGCATGTGCTCGTGCAGGCGCAGGTCGAGGCTGGGGTGGAGTTGGCTCTGGGAGTCGTTCGCGACCCGATACTGGGTCCGCTGGTGCTGCTCGCCGCAGGAGGAACCTTGATCGAGCTGCTCAGCCAGCGCCGGGTGGCGCTGCCGCCGGTGAGCCAGGCGGAGGCCGACACGATGCTGAGCGGCCTCGACGCCGGACGGCTCCTCGCCGGCGTGCGAGGTCGACCCGCCGCCGACCGCCAAGCCGTGTTGGCAGCGGTCGTTGCCGTGTCGCAGCTGGCCCTGGAGCTGGGGGACCTGATCGAGGCGCTCGACGTCAATCCGCTGATCGTCGGACCGGCGGGCGCGGTGGTCGTCGACTGCCTCGCGGTGCCCCGACGCTAGGCACGTTTCACGCCACATGCAGCGAAACGAACGCCAAAGCGCGCGCATCGCGGACGTTTCACGCCACGAGCAGCGAAACGTACGCAGGCGAGCTAGGCCGTCTGGGGAAAGGGCAGCGCGATCGGGTCGGGACCAAGTCGACTGCGACCCTGATCGTCGAACCGGTCGAGGCCAAGGTCGCCCGTGTCGACCAGGTCGGTCGAGCCGTGCAGCGCCAGGTCTGCGGCCGCTCGCGACACTCCCGGGCCCCACATCATCCCGTGCCCGCCGGCCGAGGCCACCACCGTCCCGTCGACTGCACCACCTTCGGGTCCGAGCACCGGGCCGAGGATCGGCAGGTGGTCAGGCGTGAAGTCGATCGTCGCCGCCCACGCCTTGCGCAGACCCAGCTCGGCTGTCACCGGCAGGAGCTCGGCCATCCGAGAGCGCATCACGTCGTAATAGTCCCAGTCGAACGTCACAGCCTCGGCCGGCGCCTCGTCGGGGTTGCTCATGCCCCACATGACGCCACCCTCCTCTGGCCGCCAGTAGATGCCTGAGGCGAGGTCGAAGATCATGGGCAACCGGCTAGGGTCCAGATCGGGATGCGGCTGCGTGACGACGACCTGGTGACGTACGCCGCCGACGGGCACGCGGGTGCCGGCTGCCCGGCCGACCGCAGCAAGGCGAGGACCACCGGTCAGCACCACCCGCTCGGTGGCGATGTCGCCTCTGCTGGTGTGTACGCCGACGACCCGGCCGGACCGCTCGACGAGTCCGGTGAACGTCGTGTGCTCCCTTACCTCGACGCCGGCGGTGAACAGGGCCACGGTGTAGGCGAGGACGTTGCGGGGCGGGTCGAGGTAGCCGTCCGCCGGGGCGAACGACGCGCCGAGAGTTCGGCCCGGCGCCATCGCAGGATTGAGCCGATCCACCTCGTCGGGGTCGACCCAGCGGACCTCGAGGCCGAGCCCCTGCTGCATGGTGATCCTCGCGTGCGCCTGGTCGACCTCTGCGTGGGAGAAACAGGGCATGAAGTAACCCTGCTCCACGAATCCGGAGTCGATGCCGAGCAGGCTGTGTTGCAGGTTGTAGAAGTCCCGGCTGAACAACCCGAGCCGGACTGCCACCTCTGTGCCGCCCTGCGCCCGGACCATCCCGGCCGCCCGGGAGCTGGCTCCCGTGCCGAGCGTGCCGGACTCCAGCAGGACGACGCGAGCCAAGCCCGCTTGCCTGAGGAACCACGCGCACCAGGCTCCGACCGTCCCGCCTCCAACGACCACCGCGTCGACGGCACCGCCCGGATCCGTCACAGCCGGGCCGGACTGCGCCCTGGTCACGGCTGGGCCGTTCTCATCTCTGGTCACCCATCCGACGCTGGCATAGACTGAACGGTCAGTCAACACTCCTGGTAACCGACGACGAGGTGTCATGTACAGCCTCTCCAAACGCGACCTCGACCTTCAGTCGCGAGCCCGCGCCTTCGCCGACGAGCTGATCCCGCACGAGGTGGCCGCGGAGCTCAACAACGGACGGCTTCCCGACGAGATCGCCGAGGCACAGCACGCACGGGCGATCGAGCTCGGGTTGTACGCCACCAACATGCCCGAGGACGTCGGCGGCCGCGGATGCACGACGTTGCAGCAGGTGCTCGTGCAGGAGCAGGCAGGGCGGGTAACGAACGCCCTCGGCTGGTGCATGCACACTCCTCCCGCCTGGTGGCCGGAGGTCGCCAACGACCATCAGCGCGATCGGTGGTTGCTGCCCACCGTGCACGGTGAGATGCAGGAGTGCTACGCGATCACCGAGGAGCTCGCCGGTTCTGATGTGGCAGGTCTCACAACGACGGCTCGGCGCGACGGCGACCACTACGTGATCGACGGCGAGAAGTGGCACGTCACGTCCTACAACCAGGCGAACTACGCGTTCGTGCAGGCGGTGCTGACCGATGGCCCGCAGACCGGTGAGCAGGTGCTGCTCGTGGTCGACCTGCCGAGTCCAGGTGTGCGTGTGGTGCGCTCACCGGCGTACTCGCACACCATCGGCCACGAGCACCCGATCGTCGCGTTCGAGGGTGTCCGGGTGCCCACCTCGCACCTGGTCGGGGACGAAGCGTCCGGTATGACGTTTGCCTACGAGTGGTTCCGCTTCGAACGGGTGATGGTGGCGGCTCGGTGTCTCGGTGCCGCCGAGCGGCTGATCCAGGAGGCCACCGCCTTCGCCCGCGACCGGGTGGTCGCCGGCTCTCCGCTGCTGGGGCGTCAGCTCGTGCAGGCAATGCTCGCCGACAGCGCCACGGAGCTGTTCGCTGCGAGGTCGATGGTGTACGAGACGGCCCGGTCGATCGACGAGGGAGCCGACCGCAAGGTGCTGCACGCCCGGTCGTCGATGGTCAAGCTGTTCGCCTCAGAGATGGCCAACCGGGTGGCCGATCGCGCGGTGCAGATCTTCGGCGGGCGTGGCTACATGCGCGAGAACGTCGCGGAGCGGTTCTTCCGCGAGCTGCGGGTCGAGCGCATCTGGGAGGGTGCGAGCGAGGTGCAGCGCGTCATCATCGCCGACCAGCTCGCCAAGCGCGGGTTGTCCGCCCTGGTCTGAGGCTGGTCCCGCCGGCCTGAAGGCTGGCTCTCCGAGCTTTCGGAGCTCTCGGAGCTCTCGGAGCTCTCGGAGCTCTCGGAGGCGGGGCCGTCGGAGCTCTCGGAGGCGGGGCCGTCGACGGCTCCCTGCACCGTCACCCGCGGTTGACACAGTGGGCCACCGGTTCCCCCCGCAGATAGCGGGCGACGTCGGCGGCCACGATGTCAGCTGCCTTGGCCGCCGTCTCCTTACTCGCGCCGGCCAGGTGCGGCGTCATCACGAGATTCGGTGTGGTCAACAGCCTCGAGCCCTCCGGGAT
>JBPCRX010000053.1:0-5443 GCA_050996395.1 Nocardioidaceae bacterium | reverse complement strand
GCACGGCATTGCCGAGCCAAGCATCGCCGGCGAACAGCAGGTGCCGTTGGGTCTCGACCAACGACCACTCGCCGTTGACCTGCTCGTGCAGCTTGGCCTCGGGCAACAGCCCGGCCCGGTCGAGCGTCGCCCCCCATAGCGTCTCGATGGCATCCCAGGCAGCCCGGTAGTCGTCGGGGGACGCCGCGTCCCGCGCCAGCACCCGCGTGGGATGCTGCCGGTCGAGCTCGGCCTCGACATAGGCGGTCACTTCGACGTCGTTGACGACGAGACGCTCGAAGTCGCCACCGAGGTAGACGTCGCTGCCATAGCAGTCGACGACCTTCAGACCGCTGACCTCACAATCGCGGATCTCGAGGCCAGCAAGGTCGCACAGGTGGACGCGGGCGCCACGAAACTGGTCACTCTGGGCGTACTCAGCAGCCATCGAGGCAGTCTCCCGCACCCGTGCCGTCCGCGTCACGTTTGGCAAATAGGCTTAATCGGCAGAGCGAACTTCTGTCTGCCCGGTTCGAACAGGCGGGGCGCGATCCCTGCGTGTCAGGGTGGGTTGAGTCTAACCGATGTCGGCAATGAGCTGGCAGGCGATGGAGCTCATGAGCGGGAAGTTGCGCGAGTGTTTCCGATTTCCACGGGCGTGGTCCGCCAGATGCCGCCTGTGACCTTCTGGCAGCGGGGCACTCAGATCATGTGGCGTTACGGCGAGCCCGGCGGACTTCGCGGCACCGATGTCCGGGGTTCGCGACGACGAACTGAACCTAGTCGCCTGGCTCGAGGTTGGCACGCCAGTGCTCAAGTTGGTGCGGCACGACGGACGAGATCTGCGAGCGAACAGAAGCGACGGATTCATTGTCGAGCGTTGGCCGGTCGAGTCCGTCTGGAAGGACTACTCGGTCCTGCGCATCTACCAGCCCGGACATCGGTGGTCGGCCTGGGCAGTGGCCAAGTAGGCGGCATGACTGCAACCTCTCTGCTGTGCC
Organism: Nocardioidaceae bacterium; assembly: GCA_050996395.1. Classification (GTDB taxonomy): domain Bacteria; phylum Actinomycetota; class Actinomycetes; order Propionibacteriales; family Nocardioidaceae; genus JBPCRX01. The sequence goes on along the minus strand of JBPCRX010000053.1, from coordinate 4,463 downwards.
GATAAGGTACATTATGTCAATTTGTAGTCGCGTATCTCATCAGGTGTCACCTGTGCGCCGACAGTTGCGTGTCCCGCGGGGCTGTGGCCAGACGTTCGTCTGAGGCGGTGTGACCGCGTTAGGCCAATGGCAGGAGCGCCTTACATGCGTCGACGTTGTGAAGTTGGATGTCGGTTCTGTGGCGCTGTTCCCACGTTTGCCTGGTGAGTCGCCACCGGTTCAACAGGGCGGGCGTGCCTTGCCGGGTTGCCCAGTCTGATCCGTTTGGGGCGTATCCGAGATCTCGTGAGATCGCGTTCGAGCCGTAGTTATCAACGAAGGTGTCGCTGCTTGCTTCCTTCGCTGCGAACCCCTCAAACGCGAGGTGCAGAATCGCCTCTCGCATCTCACGTCCGAGTCCTCGGCCGCGCTGATCGGCAGATAGCCAGGAGAAGCTCGTGACCGTCCCGAAGGTGGAGAAGCTCACCCCGATGAGGTCCTGCATCCCGACCGGATGACCATCCACGACGACCACGAAGTAGAGCCGCCATGCATCGGCCTCGATCTTGCCTCTGCCGCGCCAGATCGCCCGGAGCCACTTAGCGACCCGCAGATCAGGATCTGGCTCGTAAAACGAAATCGGGTCGTCGTACGGCAGGGGATCTGCGTGCGTCTTGCCAGCGCGCACCACCTCCGCGAGCTGGTCGAGCAGTTCATCGGTCGCGCCACGCAGCTCAAGCCGTGGCGTGCCGACGCGCACGTCGAGGAGGGGATAGTTCGTCATGTTGCGTGACCCTGCCTTCCGAATTGTTGGTTGGCGAGAGAGTCAACTCGGGCGGCGGAGGTCGGTGATGTCGGGCAGCTTGCGAAAGCCTGCCGAGGCGTACGTCGCCACCGCGCCGGCGTTGGCGCTCTCCGCGCACACTGTCGCGCTCGAGGACCCCATCTCCCGCAGCGCGGCTGCCGCCGCCACGGAGATGGCGGTGCCGGAGCCATGCCCGCGGTAGTCCCGGTGGACCCCCATCGGCTCCAGCGAGCCGGGCCGTTCATGACCGGCCGACCACACGGTGACAGCGGCGACCGCATCGTCGTGCGCGTCGTAAGCGGCCAGGCACCGGGCCCGACGGTGGCGAGGCCGCAGCCATCGTGGACCATCGCTCAAGGGTGAACGTCGAGTTCGGGAACGCCGCCCGCTGCACCGCTACCCGATCCCGCGCATTGCTCGGCTGAACGGCCTCGACCCGCAAGCCGCAGTCCTCCACAGGCTCTCCCAGGTCCCGACATAGCGGGGTCAACGGCTCATCGGCGACCCAACCGCTCTCTCGTAGGAGTTCTCGAAACGCAGCGCCGAACCGGGCTTCGATGATCGCGGCCCCGGTACGTAGTGCTCCACGGGCTGGATCGGAGATATCGGCCAGCAGCTGGGATGCGATGGCGTCGTCCTGGTCAGCACTCGGGGAGATGGCCATGCGGATCAGCCCGGAACCAGCTGCGACACCGACGGCCACAATCTGTCCGTCGCGACGCCACACCCTGACGTCCTTGGCCAGTTCCGCTGCGCCCAGACGCCAGTGCCAACCAAGGTCACCCGGGTGAAGCTGTACCGACACGCCGTCGTGCTGCCAGACCGCCACCGCGGCGGCGACCTCGTCCAACGAGGCGGGGGTCGCCGTCTCCACCGTGATCAACATGAGCCCATCAAACTCCACGCAACAGCGACGCTGCACCTGGTTTTGCGCTGCCCTGGACAGCAGCGGCGGACCAAAGGACTCACTCGCTCCCAACGCGGGCGGATGCCGCTGGCCACGGCTCAAGGGCTGCGTACGTCCTCTTCTAACCGCTGTCGACGCGCGGCTTCTAGGCGTCAATACGACGAGTCTCGATACGCAGCTCCGCCAGTAACGGGTTGGGTACTGCGCTGATTTGATCACGCCCGACGGCGCGCGCTCATAGGGGCCGGCCGCCGAACCGCCAGTTGTGGGCTCGTCGTCGACATCGCCCGGCCGGCCGACGACCTCCATGACGTGCCTGGCACTCGTCACCTCGGCAGTGAGGGCGGAGGACTGCGCCAACGACTGGGCTTCGACGCCGAACATGTCACGGCTGCCCGCGTGCTCGCTGCCGTCTCCGAGCGAGTCGAGGTGCTCGACCTCGCCGTCGAGGAGCCCGACGTCGAAAACGTCGTCCGCCGCGTCTACGCCTCCCGCCGCTGATCCCCACTCAAGCGCTATTCGCCGCACGGCACCCTGATCGGCGCCGGCTCGACCGCATCAGTGTCATGAGCGCCAGACCGGTCACCGTTGCGCAGTCCAGTTGGCGTCAGCATTTCGTCAGCTCTTGATACGCAGGGTGTCCAGTAGCCGCCATGAACGTGGCCTCGTGCGACGGCTCCCACCCTCCCGACTGAGGATCACGTCAGGCGCTGAACGTCACGTCTTTCGTCTCCGTCACCCCAGCGGTGCGGCCGGGCGCCGCCTGGAACCGCCAGTAGAGGTTGGTGTGAGCGATGACCTTGTCCGGCGGCGGCGCGCCCTACGCACTCTGGTCCTCGGTCGTGTGAGCGTCTGCGACGAGCGTGACGTCATAGCCGCGCGCAAACGCTCCATGAATCGTAGCGCGGATGCAGGCATCGGTCTGCGCACCGGTCACGACCAGGCGCCCGACTCCAGCCCTGGCGAGCACGTCCTCCAGGGCGGTGTCCTCGAAGGAGTCGCCGAAACTCTTGTGCACCAACGGCTCCGACTCGCGGCGGGTGAGCTCTGGAACATACTCCCAGGCGTCACTTCCCTGCTCCAGCTGCCCGTCGGAGTGCTGCACCCAGACGATCGGGACGCCGACTTCGCGAGCCTTGTCGACGAGCGTGCTGATGTTGGCGACGACTGTGTCGCGCTGGTGTGCATCTGCCACGACACCCTTCTGGACGTCGATCACCATCAAGGCAGTACCGGGTCGATCTGACAGCGTGGTCATGGCGACCTCCTTCGTTTGGTCGGGATGGGGTTTTCGCCACGTGGATCACGCTAGGTCGACTCACCGACAAGTGCTCTTCCCGCTCACGCGATCGGGGTGTTCGAGCCACCGTTGCTCAGGATGAGCTGGCCGTTGATCCAGCGTCCCCGCTCCGACACCAGGAAGCGGACGAGATCAGAAACCGTCTCAGGAGTCCCTACATCGCCGGCCGGCGTCGCCGCGTGAACGGATCGGCGGATCTCCTCGGTCATCCAGCCATTGTCGACCGGGCCCGGATTGACCAGGTTGGCGCGGATGCGACGCGGGCCGAGCTCGTGGGCGGCCGCGACGACGAGGCGGTCCAGCGCACCCTTGGTCGAGCCGTACGGCACGTTCGCGCGCGTCCCGTCGCTGGTGAGGGCGACGATGGAGCCACCGTCGCTCGCGGCCTCGGCGAACGCCCGGATGAGCAGCCAGCTGGCGCGCACGTTCACCCGGTAGTGCCGGTCGAATGACTCCACCGTGGTGCTCGCGATCGTGGAGTCCACCGACTCGCAGTGTGCCATGACGAGGGCGTCGCAGCGACCGAGCTCGCAGACGGCGGCGCTGACCAGGTGGGAAGCAACAGCGGCGTCCTCCAGGTCGCCGGATTGCACGACGACCCGGCGACCCAGCGCACGGAGCTCCTCGCCGATGTGGTGGGGGTCGCCGTCGCCGCGCTCCATCCCGAGTCGTTCGTCGTACGGCGTCCAGTACGACAAGAACAGGTCCCAGCCGTCCTCGGCGAGGCCTCGTGCGACCGCCGCAGCGATCCCTCGTCGACGTCCGACTCCGGTGACCAGTGCGACGCGAGGAGCCGAGGGCATGGCCGTAACGATAAGCGTTTCGCGCTCGGGCACCCTGCCGTCACAGGAAGCGGTGCATCACGTGCAGACCGACGCGGCCGTGGTGCGGGTGGTCGAAGGCCTCGGGCACCGTACCGATGACCTCGAAATCCAGTGCCCGCCACAGGCGTACCGCGCCGGTGTTGGTCTCGACCACGGCGTTGAACTGCATGGCCGCGTAGCCTTGATCGCGCGCCCACGCCAGCGCGTATTCCCCCATTGCTCGCCCGACGCCCGTCCAAGAAGGGACAGGTGCTGGTGACCGACGGCTGGGGTGGCGGTGAGTGAGCGTCACGGACGTGTCGAGGACGCCGGCTCCGCCGGGCGGCCGAGATCGCGGCCAAGGGCGAGCCCCCCGAACAGCCGGACGAACCGCAAGAGCAAGCAGACGACTCGGCGCTCAGCCAGCGGTTGGAGCAGCAGGCGCTGCGGATGGATCTGCAGATCCGGCGCGCGATGGAGCACGGCGAGTTCGACAACCTGCCGGGCGCCGGCAAGCCGATTCCCGGCCTCGGCGGCACACATGACCGGACTTCCGGAGCTAATGGGCACATGCGGGGTGATCTGCTGCATCGTCGCAGGTCAGAGGGTTGAGAGGTGCTCGTAGGGTGATTTGGTGTAGGCACACGACTTGTGGCGTGTCGCTCGACA
>JBPCRX010000009.1:0-19037 GCA_050996395.1 Nocardioidaceae bacterium | reverse complement strand
GGTAGCTGGCCGCCCGCGCGGCGGTCGATTTCTCCGGAGACCGGGCAGCACGAAGCGCCGAGACACGACGGTCATACGGCGTCGCCTTGTCGGGTGTCTGGCCGCCTCGGCGGTCAGCCGGTGGGCTTGTCGGGTAGCTGGTCGCCCGCGTGGCGGTCAGCCGGTGCCGGGCTCGGCTGGTGTCTGGCTGAGCAGGTGTGCTGGCTCAGCCGGTGTCGGCTCCGTGGTCGGGCCGGTCGGGCTGGTGGTTGGCTGGTTCGGGGTGGTCGCCGGGGTGGTGGAGGTTTGTGGTGCCGGTGTGGTCGATGAGGTAGCGGCGGCGGTGGGGTGAGGTCCACAGGTAGAGACCGGGTTCGGGCATGAGGTAGGTCCAGCCGCCATGGGTTTTCAGGCGGTGGTGGCGTCGGCAGAGTCCGGCGACCTTGTCCGCGGCGGTCTGTGCGGGTGGTCCTCCGTCCTCGGTCGGCACGTAGGCGGTGATGTGGTCGGTGTCCTTGTTCCGCGACAGGTTGTCACACCAGGGGAACGGGCAGCACGGGTTGCGCACGAGCACGGTCTCCTTGATCCGGTCGGGAACCTCGTAGGCGTCGACGCTGGCCCGGTCGTCGAGGTCGAGGACCGGCTGGACCTTGACGTCGCTGCGCCCGACCCAGTCCTGGATCTGGGCGACGGTGACCGGGCCAAGGCCTTCGACACGGCCGACACCGGTCCCGGTGTGGATCGCGGACTCGTGCAGATGCAGGTACAACACCACCTTCGGCCTCCCGCCACCACGCACACCCCGGACCCGCGCACCGCGACCACTGCCGCGGCGTCCGGTGCTCGGACGGTCCTTGCTCGCGTCTGCGGCGCCGTCGCTCCGGCCGCGGCGGCTGTCGTCGCTGCTGCGGTCGCCGGTGTGGTCGCCGGTGTGGTCGCCGGTGTGGTCGGCGGCGCAGTCCGCTTGCGTGCCAGTGCCGCTGCCGTCGGTGGTGTGGTGGTCGGTGGCGGGTGGGTCGGTGAGGAGGTCGAGGGTGGTTTGTGGGTCGGCGATGACGCCGACGGCTTTGGCGCGGCGCACGTCGGTGCGGTCGGGGTCACCGAGCGCGGCCAGGGTGTCGGCGATCGCGGTGATGGTCTCCTCGAACGCGCCGGCGTCGAGGGCGTCGGCGCGGATCTCGATCGCGCGGGTGCCGTCGGTCATCTCCGATCCGACCCACACGCCGCGGGCCTCGGCAGCGTCCTTGGCGGCCCGCTCTGCCTGGTCGGGGTCGAAGCGGATCATCGCGGCGGCCACCGCGTCGCCCACCCGACCCAGACCGATCTTGTGGGCGAACGGGGCCAGCTGGGCGTCGACCCAGTCGGCCGCGGCCGGTGACAGGATCCGGGTCCGGTCGGCGATCTGACGTGCCCGCCACGCCTGCAGGGTGCCGCCCAGCACCCGGCCCCACAACCGGGGCAGCCGGTGACGCAGCTCCAGGGCGTCCCCGACCAGCCGGCCCGCAGCATAGGTCGACATGGACAGGGCGGCGCCGAGCTCGGCGGGCGCGAACTCGGCGACCTCGGGGGTGCCGGGACCAGCCAACGGCATCAGCCGCTGCATCCCGGCCACGGTGAACCCGGCGGTCTCCTGACCGGGGAGCACCGCATGCAGGTCGGCCCAGTGCCCGGCGATCACGAGCAGCTCGGCCTCCGCCGCGTCCGCGGACCGGCGCCGGTCCACCGCCCGCGCCAACGCACCCGCCGCATCCAAGTCATCCAAGTCATCCACCATGTCGATCATACGTTCGAGTCTACGAGGCCGGACCGACACTTTCCCACCCGTGCACAAGCAACCGCCCAGACGAAAAGTAAAGAACCCGCGAGCGGTTCCCGACATGCGCAACCGGCGGCGGGCCTCGACAAGCTCGACCGGCGAAGCCGCGCAACCCGGCCGACGCGAGCGTTCCCGACATGCGCAACCGGCGGCGGCGCTCGACTCGCGGGCAATAAGTGCCCGGCGCAGGCACGGCTTACCCACCTGGCGGCATCGCGCGTGGGTGCGAAACACTGGATCGGTGACCACATCCGGAAACGACCGCTTCCACGAGCATTTCCGCATGCCCGACCTGCCCGACAGATGGACAGCGGCTCCTCCCGATGGCAGCGATGCTGGTGAGCTGACTGAGCTGCTGCGTCGTCACGAAGAGCGAGCCCGCGGCTGGGCGGGCTCCACGGAGGAAGACCTGCTCGTGGAGGTGTCCGGCAGCGGTTACGCCACGCGCGAGAACGTCATCATCCGGGACCAGGACGGCGTGCTGCGCGGCTGGGCAGGCGCGCACGACCGCGCGGCCGGTCGGATGCTGCTTGTGGTGGTGGTGGACTCGCGCCTTGACGAGGCCCTGGCAGACCGGGTTGCCGGACCGCTGTTCGGATGGGGCGAGGAGGCTGCACGACGTGTGGGCAGCGAGCGGAGGCTCGACGTACAACAGATCGACAGCGGTGCCTTCGCCGACGACCAGCGACAGCGCCGCTGGCTCACCGAGGCCGGCTTCGCACATGTGCGCACGTGGTGGCAGATGAGTCGTCCGGTGACGGCCGACGAGGAGGAGCTCAGTGCCGACGTTCGGCCGGGCGTCCGGATCCGGCTCGTCGGACGCCAGGGCACCGGAATGCCGGACGAGAATGACCTGCGCACGGTCCACGACATCCTGGAGGAGTCGTTCGCCGACCACTTCAACTCCCACGAGGAAAGCTTCGACGAGTTCGTGTCCAGACTGCGTGAGGATCCCGGTCACCGCTGGGACCACTGGTGGATCGCTGAGGTTCTCGGTGAGGACGGGACGCAGCCGGCCGGGACGCTTGTGGGGGCGGTCCGTGACGGCGACGAGCGGAAGCCGGACGGCAGCTACGTGGAGTACCTCGGCGTGCTGCAGACCGCACGCGGACGTGGCGTGGCCAAGTCGCTGCTGAGCACGATCATCGCCGACGCTGCTTCGTGCGGACGTGACCGAGTAGGGCTCGAGGTGGACGCCGACTCACCGACCGGCGCCAACGGGTTGTACGTGTCGATGGGCTGGAAGACGTCGTATGTCACCGAGTCGTGGCATCGCGACGTGCCGGTCACTGACTAGATCGCGTCCGCGCGGCCACCAGACAACGCCCACTCAACGGCATGAGAGAGAAACACCGAACCCAAGCGTCCCGATCGAGGATCGACTATCGGTGCACCCGATCCGGCGGCGAGGTCTCGCGTGATCGGGCGTCTTTGGCCGCCCTATGAGAGATGCAGCTCGAAGGCGTCGCTGATGGCCCGGGCGAGCTCAGCCTCCTGGTCGTCGAAGAGCAGGCCGATCGTGTCGCCGACGGCAGTTTTGTGCACGGTGGTGACGTTGTCGCAGCTGACGACGCTTTTGTGGTCCAGGCCGTTGCGCCGTCCCACGAGGACCTCGCTGGTGACGCCCCGGATCGTGCTGGTGACGGGAGCGACGGTGACCCACGTAAGCAGATGAAGCTTGGAGCGCCGGGTGAGGATGAGCGCTGGACGCCGCTTGTCCAGTTGCACCGTCGCGATGGAGCGCATCAGTCCAGCGCAGGACGAGGCAGATCCAGCACGCCATCGAGATCGGGGTAGATCGGCTCTCCCGCGCGAGCCAGTTCGATGAGTGCGGCTTCCTCGCCCCGGTAGCGCTGGTCACGTTGCAGATGGGCGATTCCGCGACGGACGGCGTCGGATCGGTTGGCGGCCCTTCCCTCCGCAACCTCGGCGTCCAGCGCTTCCAGTTCCTGCTTGTCGAGGCGGATAGCAATCTGCGTAGACATGCCCAATATTCTACGATGCATGTCAACCACTTGGTATGCAGAGCAGCGACGTTCAGGTTGCGGCGACCGAGCGGCGTAGCGCCTTGTGCACGGCGTTGGGAGTGAGTACGCCGAGGGTGCGGCCGTTCTCGGTCACGCCGACGACCGCATCGTCGTACCTCATCATCATGGCCAGCGCATCCTCGAGCGACGAGTCGATCTCCACGCTCTCGTCGACCTGCAAGTCATCGACCGGCTGCAGGTCGCCGCGCTCGATGGGCGTGACCGCCAGCCGGCGCAGGCCCCGGCTGGCGCCGACGAACTCGGCCACGAAGTCGTCGGCCGGGCGCCCGAGGATCTGGGCGGGCACGTCGAACTGCGCGAGCCGGCCGCCGACGGCGAAGACGGCCACCTTGTCACCGAGCCGGATCGCCTCGTCGATGTCGTGGGTGACGAACATGACCGTCTTGTCGAGGTCGCGAGAGATCCGGGCGAACTCGTCCTGCAGGCGTGCGCGCACGATCGGGTCCACCGCTCCGAACGGCTCGTCCATCAGCAGCACTGGGGGGTCGGCGGCCAGCGCCCGCGCGACCCCGACCCGCTGTCGCTGGCCGCCGGAGAGCTGGTGGGGATAGCGGTTGCCCTGCTCGGCGGGATCGAGCCCGACCAGCTCCAGCAGCTCGTCGGCGCGCTTCAGCGACTTCTTCTTGTCCCACCCCAACAGCGAGGGCACGGTCGCGACGTTGGTGCGCACCGACTGGTGCGGGAACAGACCGACCTGCTGGATGACGTAGCCGATCCGGCGGCGCAGCGCCACCGGGTCCGCACGGGTGACGTCCTCGCCGTCCAGGGTGATGGTCCCGGTCGACGGCTCGATCAGCCGGTTCACCATCTTCAGGGTGGTGGACTTCCCACATCCGGAGGGCCCGACCAGGCACACCGTCCTGCCGCGTGGCACGTCGAGATCGAGCTGACGTACGGCGACGGTGCCGTCGGCGTACGTCTTGCCGACTCCGCTGAGCCTGATCATCGGCTCTTGGGTACCGTCCATCCTGTGACCCTACTAGCCGCCGGCCTCGCGGCTGCCGCATCCGAGCCGAGCTGCTACAGCCGTCAGGTGAACCATTGGCTGTGCGGTAGCTACCTCTCGGATCGCCACGGTGAGCTGGTCGATGCCACCGTGCAGCACATCTGGATCACCGCCTCCTCAGTCGTCCTCGGACTGCTCGTCGCGTTGCCGCTCGCGCTGCTTGCCCGCCGTTACGCCCGGCTGGAGGCCGGCATCCTGGGGGTCGCCACCGGCCTCTACACGATCCCGTCGCTGGCGCTGTTCCCCCTGGTCGTGCCGTTCACCGGGCTGACCCCGCTGACGGTGATCGTCGGGCTGGCGTTGTACTCCCTGACGATCCTGGTCCGCAACACTTTGGAGGGGCTGCGGTCCGTGCCGGAGGAGGTGCATGAGTCCGCGGTGGGGCTGGGCTACTCGCCGACCCGACTGTTGCTGCGCGTAGAGCTGCCGTTGGCGCTTCCGGTGATGATGGCCGGGCTCCGGATCGCCACGGTCTCCACGGTCGCCCTGACCACGGTCGGCGCGATCGTGGCGTACGGCGGACTCGGGAACCTGCTCGCGAGCGGGGTCCAGGAGAACTTCAAGGCGCAGATCTTCGCCGCGAGCGTGCTCTGCGTGGTGCTCGCGCTCGTCCTCGACGTCGGCCTGCTCGCCGCGCAGCGGGCGATGACACCGTGGACCAGGAAGCGGGCCTGATCCGATGCGACTGGTCTACGACGCCTGGGCCTACCTCACCGACGGCGCGAGCTGGACCGGTGCCGGAGGGATGGGCCAGCTGATGGTGCAGCAGCTCCTGCTGACCGCCACCGCGATGGTCCTCGCGATGCTGATCGGCCTGCCGGTCGCGCTGTGGCTGGGCCATCTGGGCCGTGGCGGGTTCCTGGCGATCAACGTCTCCAACATCGGCCGCGCCGTGCCGACCTTCGCGGTGCTGGTGCTGCTCAGCGTGGGTCCTGCAGGCACGGCGGTGCTCGGCCCCTATGGCCGCGCGGGGCTTGCCACGCTCATCGCGCTGGTGCTGTTCGCGCTGCCGCCGATCATCACCAACGCCTACGTGGCCATCCGAGAGGTGCCGCCAGACATCCGTGAGGCCGCCGAGGGGATGGGGATGCGCGGCGCGCAGACCTTCGCCCGGGTCGAGCTGCCGCTGGCCTCGCCACTGATCACCGCCGGGGTCAGGCTCGCGTTGGTCCAGGTCTGGGCAACCGCCACCATCGCCGCGCTCGTCGCCGGCCCCGGGCTGGGCAGGGTGATCACCGACGGGTTCTACCACAGCGACTACGGCAAGGGGTTCGCCGGCGCGGTGGTCGTCGCGGTCGTGGCGCTGGTCCTGGAGCTGCTGGCGGCAGGAGCCCAGAGAGTGGTCGACCCGCTGCGCAAGATACGCGCCCAGGAGACCCCGTCCCCGGTTCCTTTGGCGGCTGAGGCATGATTCCCTTATCTGACAGCTAGTCATCGATGACCCTGACACGCGTGGCCGCGGCCGCGGGACACAGAAGGCGAGACCTCTCATGCGCGCTCGACGCTTACTGGCTGTTGCACTGGCCTCCGGCACCCTGCTCCTCGGCACCGCCTGTGCCGGCAACGACGTGGGGTCCTCCGGCTCCGGCTCCGGGGACAAGGGCTCGGTGACGATCTCGGGCCAGAACTTCCCCGAGGCGACGCTGGTGGCCAGCATGTACCAGCAGCTGCTCGAGAAGGCCGGCTACTCGGTGACGATGAAGCTCGTCGGCACCCGTGACGTCTACATGAAGCAGTTCCCCGGGGACGTTGACATCGTCCCGGAGTACGTCGCGGGCATCGCCGACTTCCTGAACATCCGAAAGAACGGGGCGGACGCGAAGTCGATCACCACCAGCGACCCGCAGGAGACGTTGAGCGCGCTCAAGCCGCTCGCCGACGCCGCCAAGATCACGATGCTCCAGCCGGCCGAGGCCACGGACGCGAACGCGTTCTTCGTGACCAAGAAGTTCGCCGACCAGAACTCGCTCAAGACCCTGTCGGACCTCGGCGCCCTGAACAAGCCGGTGGTGCTGGCCGCGGCGCCCGACTGCGAAGGACGCACCGACTGTGCGGGTGGGCTGAGCAAGGCCTACGGGATCAACATCAGCAAGGTCCTGCCGCTGGGCTACGCCTCGGCCCAGACCTACGAGTCGGTGCTGAAGGGAGAGTCTCAGGTCGGGGAGACGAGTACGACGGACGGCTCGCTCGCCTCGCAGGGACTGGTGCTGCTCAAGGACGACAAGGGCATCCAGCCCGCCCAGAACCTGATCCCGGCGGTGAGCACCGACTTCCTCAAGAAGCACCAGGACGTCGAGAGTCTGCTCAACGGGTTGATGGACAAGCTGACCACCGACGACCTGACCACGCTCAACGGCACGGTCGGCACCGACCGGCAGCAGCCCGAGGTGGTGGCCAAGCAGTACCTGCAGGACCAGGGCCTGCTCTGAGGGGATCCGCTCGACCATCGTGACCACGCCGTGCTGGACCGAAGGCAGGGCGTCTGAGAGGGATGCTACGGGCAGGGCAGAATCAAAGGGCGATCCCAGTCGACGATGAATTGACGGACGCTCAGCCGACAGCGGCCGCCGTCGTGTAACGGTCATGCCACCGAAAAGACTCGCCGACGCCTTGTTCGGTCAGCGTCGTTAAGCCACTGCCCTCCTGCGATAGCCTCTCTCGCAATGGTTCCCTGATTCTCCTGCGACGATCCGGCTACTCGAAGGGCATTTGGTTCAACGGTGGATGTCTCCTTGCAGCGCCTCAAGCGGACCCGAGTGGCGCAGGCGTTCAAGCGGCGTGTCCTTCGCCGCCGGCCCGATCCCCCACTGCTCAGCGTGGTGGTGCCGTTCTTCGACTCGGCACCGTGTCTTGCGGTGACCATCGAAAGCGTGCTCGGCCAGACCTGCCAGGACGTCCAGCTGGTGCTCGTCGACGATGGTTCGCAGGACGGGTCGATCGACATCGCACGTCGCTATGCCGCAAGCCACACGAACATCATTGTGTGCCAACAGAAACGCAAAGGAGTCGGAGCGGCTCGTAACCACGGAGCACGGGTGGCCTCGGGGCGTTATCTTGCGTTCTGCGACGCCGACGACATCGTCCCTGCCGGCGGCTACGAACGCCTGGTCAGCGCATTGGAGACGAGCGGGTCGGACCTCTGCGTTGGTTCGGTGTCGCTGCAGAACCAGGGCCGGCACCAGGAGCCGGCCTGGGCGAGACGGTCGAACGGCGCGCGCCGGCTGGGAGCCAGGCTGGACGAGGTCCCGCAAATTATGGCGAACCTCCTGGTTGGGCCGCGGGCATTCCGCCGATCCTTCTGGGAGCGACACCGGCTCGCCTTCCCCAGCCAAGGTGAGCAGTCCGACGTTGTAACCATCGTCGAGGCGATGCTGCTCACTGATGCGATCGACATCATCCCGTCGGTGGTGTACCGGTGGTGCTGGCGTGAGGACGGGCGGACGCTGCTGCAACGCAGCTTCGTCGACAGCGAGCGGATGGCCGACCGGGTCGCCCGGATCTCCGACGCCGGCGAGCTCGTTGTCCGCTGCGCTTGCCAAGACGTTCAAGCGGCCTTCTTCGCCGACATTCTCCACACGACGGTGCCTGATCTGGTCCGAGCAGCGGTAGCCCGCGACGACGTTTACTGGGCAGCGCTGAGCAACCAGCTGCGACGGCTGGTCGGGCTGATGTCGGAGCGCACCCTTGCCTTGGTGCCGGTCGAGGACCGGTGGATGGCGTGGCTGTGCGCACGCAACCACCGCGACGTGACCGAGCAGTTCCTCGAGTACTCCTTCGACAACCAGTTCGGCTACCCCTACCGGACCTCCGACGACCGCGCCCTCATCACGCTGCCGTTCGTCGACGCACTGCCCGACGCCACCGAAGAGCTCACCCGAGTCGCGGACACCGACATGAGATACCGCACCAGGCTCACGGCGATGCGCTGGGTGGCACCTCTTCGGCTGCGAGTGGAAGGCGGCGCCTTCATCGAATACGTCGACGATACCTTCGCCGACAGCCGCGTCACCCTGGTGCTGAGAGAGCGCTCGTCGGGCACGGAGATCCGGCAGCCGACATCGATCTCGCCTGCACTCAACGTCAACCAGTGGGCTGCTCGTGCACACGAAGACCACACCGCCGGTGGCTTTAGCACCGAAATCGACCTCACCTCCATCCCTTTGGAGCCAGGTGGGCGTCTCGTCCTCGACGTCGAGGTGGAGCTGACAATCGGGCCGTACACCCGGCGGTCGCCCTTCCAGACGCGCCAGACCTCGGGCTCCGCCGGCTTGCTGGAGCAGTCGCTCACCTCTGACCGCGTCGTCGTGCCGGGCTGGCGCACCTTCACCGGACTTGAGCTGATCCTCCGCCAGCCACGCCCGGCTGACCTGGTGCCGGCAACGGTCAACCCGCGAGCCATCCTGGTCGATGACGTGGTTGCCGGCGATGGAGCTGTCGTGGTGACTGGTCAAGGTTCGGTGGCCTTCGAGCTCGCCCTCGTCGGCCCGCGCAGCCGCACGTCGTGGGTCAGGTCCAGCCGCCACGGGGACGCGTTCGAGGCCAACGTCGACGTACTGCTCGACGAGTGGGGGCTCGGGGCCACCGAGCTTCCCGAGGACATATACGCCCTTCACGCACGCGCCGAGGGCGGCGAGCTCCTTCCGGTGACGGCGGCTCGTGGTCTGTGGCGGACCCTGCCCCGGACCATCGAGGTCGGACAGCTGCACGTCACTGCCTCGGTCTCTGCGGACAGTGAGAGCCTTCTGCTACGCGTTTCTTCCCGGGAATGGCGCGCCAGTCGAACGCAGTACCTCCGTCGTCAGCTGCGAGACGAGCTCTATCCCACGGCGCGAACCAAGCCGTTGCTCGATGTTGCGCTCTTCGAGACCTTCGCGGGCAGGGCAGTGGGGGACAACCCGGCCGCGCTCTGCCGGGAACTCGCACGGCGCGAAGACCACATCGAACTTGTGTACAGCGTGCTCGACCGGTCGGTCGCCGCCCCGGAGGGTGCGCGCACGGTCGTGCGCTGGTCACCCGAGTGGTTCGAGCTGGTCGGGCGTGCGCGGTACCTCATCGTCAACTCCTCCCTGCCTTACTTCTTCCGCAAGCGCGAGGGCCAGCTCTACTACCAAACTTGGCATGGCAGCCCGTTGAAGCAGATCGCCCACGACCGGCCGCACCTGGACTTCTCCAACTGGCACCACCGTCGCCAGCTTCTCATCGCGCGTGACGGTTGGGACTTCCTGCTCAGTCAGAGTGAATTCTGCACCGGTGCATTGCGCAGCGCATTTCGGTACGACGGCGAGGTGATGGAGTTCGGTTATCCGCGTAACGACCTTCTGGTGAGTGCCGAAGCGGATGAGGTCCGCAACAGCACGCGAGACCATCTCGGATTGTCCGCCGACCAGCTCGTGGTTCTGTACGCCCCCACCTGGCGCGACAACCTGCGGCTCGGGCGGGTGTTCAACAAGGTGCTCTATCTCGATCCGGAGGCCATCGTGGACCGCATCCCGGGCTCGGTGGTCCTGGTCCGCGGCCACTACAACTCCGTTCGTGCGGCCGAGAAGGTAGACCCGGATCGGAGGGTCATCGACGTCACCCGCTATCCGGACATCGCTGACCTGTATCTTGCTGCGGACGCGCTGGTGACGGACTACTCGTCGGTCTTCTTCGACTTTGTCCTGACCGACAAGCCGATGGCGTTCTTGGCTCCCGACCTCACGGAGTACCGAGACGACAACCGCGGCTTCTACCTCGACTATCACTCCACCGTGCCCGGCCCGGTCTGCGTCAACACCGACGAGGTCGTCGACGTCCTGTCTTCGCCTGACGAGTACGCCGCCAGACGGCGGGAGTTCCGGGCGACGTACACGCCCAACGACGACGGGAAGGCGTCGGCGCGCGTCATCGACGCGATCCTGGAGTGGGGGAGTCGTCGTCAATGACCGGGTGATGCCTACGGTTTGACTGCGATGCGCCCACTGTTGATCGGAAGCAGAAGTAGGCGCGCGCCTGTTTTCTTCAAGAACTCGTCAGTCGCCAAGCGCGAACCTTCGAAGTATCCGTAGTCGTCGATGATCAGCACTCCCCCAGGCGACAGCCTTTCGTACAGGTGCTCAAGTTCATGCCTTGTGGACTCATACCAGTCTGTGTCTAGCCGGAGGATCGCGATCGTCTCGGGTGCTTCTACGGGAATGGTGACTTCTACCCGTCCCTGGTGGTAGTGGATCTGGTCTTGCGGGTAAGCGATCTCCGCCATCCCCGCTTTTACGTCGTCCAAGGTGGCAACCGCCCATATTCGGGCGTCGCGGTCTCGGGTGGCCATGAGGTCAGCGGCGAGCCTCCCGTCGATGCGACGGTCCTTGGCGGTGGGTGTCGGCATGCCATCGAAGGTGTCGAACAGGTGCAGGTGACGCCCCGTGTCCTCGGCGCCGAGCAGAGTGAGCGCGGCGGCTTGCATGCTTCCTCCCCGCCAGACGCCACACTCGACGATGTCGCCGGGGATGTCGTGGTCGACGATGTATCGAGTCGCGAGAATCAGGCCGAACAGTTTCTCGCGACCCGTCATCGTTCGCGGGCGAACCTGGCGGATGATGTTCTTTGCGTCGTCGCCGTAGTGCTCCGGGAGCGACGCCTGCTTCGGCTTCGGCTGCGGTTGCGGGGCCGAGCTGGGGGCGCGTGCGGGACCCTTTCGGGGCTTGGAGGCACGGCGAGTCACCTCTGGAGCGCCTGGCGAGGCCCGAACCTTCTGAGTCCCGGGCTGGTCCCGAGCCGCTCGCTGGAGCTGATACCCGGTGGATCTTCTCAGGACGTCATTCACTCGGTTCTTGAACATAGTGCCGCACTATACGGGCTGTAGGTGACGGGTACGGTCACACTCCCGTCGATGAATGCTGGCCGACGATCCTCCGGGCACGACGGATGCCAGCGCGAAGCATGCCAGGCATCGAAGTGGGCCGTGTGGTTGTTCGAGCAAGTGCTTCTTCAGCTGCCCGTGCGGTCTGTTGCAAGCTGACGGCCCGCTGACTCTCCTGATCCGCACGCCGGCTCTCGTCGCGCACGCGACCGAGGAGTGCGGCCATGACGTCCTGAGCCAGATCTAGCACGACGGCGTCGCTGACGTTGTCCGGGTGGACTGCTCCGCCTGGGACATCGGCACCGACTAGTTCGTCCAAGTCACCGACAACGTCGTATCCGCCGGCTGCAAGTTGTGCGATGCTCTGTTGGGAGCGCTCACGAAGCGCCTTGAGCTCATGAGAACCCATGCCGATCGGGCTGCCCCCGCGCGGGACCAATAGGTCATGTGACACATAGTCGCGAATCCAGCGGTAGGTGTTGTTCCATGCGGAATTGTCGACATCGATCGCCTCGCGAAGTCGGGGGCCGACGAGTTGCAAGAGCCGTGCGCTCTCTGCTCCGATCGACTCATTTGTCCTGCCAGCATCCAGGTCGAGTCCCTCAGCATCGATGCCACAGACGGTTGCGAATCTCTGCCATAGCAAGCTTCGGTCCTCGCTCGCCGGGGCAACGGTGACTAGGTGAACCCGCCGTCCGGGTAGTGACGCCTGCCATCGGGACAGAGCCAACGCCGGATCTAGCGTCGACCATCGCCACCTCGACTTGGAGATGTCCAACGACGAGATGAAGTCGCTCAACGGCTGAGCTGTCCCTAGCTTCACGGTCTCCTGCCAGGCCGAAGGCACCACGCGCACCAGATCTCGAGCCGTTGCGACGACATGGACTTCGCTCGGAGCGAACGCTCCGATAGCGCGCCGTGCTTGCGTTTCGCTCGCCATGGAGAACCATTCGTTGGACAGAACGGCCGTCCCAGGCCAGTCATGGACTTCTCGTAACAGTTGTTGCCACGTGCGTTTCGACTGGGGTTCAGGAGCCCTGAGGCGAACGGCTTGCGCGGCTCGGTTGTGATCGAACTTTCCATTGCCTGGCATCAGCACACCCGCGTCCGCGAGCTTCTCCTTGTTGGACCACAGCAAGGTCTGCAGATAGGTCGTGCCCGACTTGGGCGCTCCGATGTGGACAAAGACTCGCTCAGCCACCCGACACTCCGACCCTAGTGATACTCAGCTGTGAGCCGTGAGCATAACTGTTTGGCCGCGGGAAGTGCGCCGCGGCGTTCCGTCGAGAACCTCGTTTCCGAAGTCGGCAGCAACGAGCGCTCACGGGTGTCAACGGGACCTCAGCCGCAGGACCTCGCCCTCGCCCTCGCCGTCCTCGTAGGTCACCTCGACCCCCTCGACCGTCCCCAGCGGCCGCTCGATGAAGGCTTGCCACGAGGAGTTCTGCCACACCAGCCTGAGCATGAGCCGCATGTCGGCGCCTGGCGGAGCGCCGGTCATCGCCTCGACGAGAGGGAACCGGCTGTTCAGGGCGAATTGACTACCGTCTCGGACTACCGACAGCGGAAGGTCGACCAAGGTTCCGCTGGGATGGTGCACGGAAGCAAGTGACACCGTGGCTGAGTCGAGATCGGCTCGAGGTGACTGCCCCCGCACTCTGAGGGTGGCCTCGAGGTGCAAGTTGTCCTGCTCGCCGGCGAGCGTGGGGGCGAATGCGTCAGCGGGGCTCCTCAGTTGCTGCTGGCGGCTGCTGCGCACGACCCGTAGATTCGTGACGTCGAGCGCAACCTCGGCGAGGTTGGTCCGGTAGGGCTTGAGGTCGACGACGGACTCCAGGACCTGGCGCCAACGACCTACGAAATGAGCGCTGCCGTGGCGTGCGGTTGTCCCGGTCGCAGCGGAGCCCATCTTCTCGACCAGCTCCGGCGAGCTCAGCAGCCGGACTACTCGCTCGGCCACGGCTGGAATGTCGCGGTCCGGGACCAGGAAGCCGTCGACTCCGTCGGTGATCTGCTCGCGTGGACCGTACTTGACGTCGTAGCTGACCACGGGGCAGCCACGGGTCATGCTCTCCTGCATCGCAAGGTTCCAGCCCTCGAATACGCTGGTCACCAGGAAGGCACTCGCGGTCCACAGGGCATCGCGTGCGTGCGGATCGTGGCCCCTCAACGTCACCGCCTCACCGAGATGTAGGCGGTCGACCTCCTGCTGGAGTGGGGTTCGCTGCGAGCCGTCGCCGTAAATATCGAGCCGGGCGGTGGGAATCTCCTTACGGACCAGTGCGAAGGCCCGGATCGCGTCGGTGAGCCGCTTCTGCTTCTCGAGTCGCGCGACGATCGCCACCAGGTTGGGGTCACGTTGGCGACGCTCGACAGGTTCCGGCATGTCGACGGGATTCGATACGACGAAGAGGTTCGTCGTGCGGCCACGCCGAAGTGCGATGTCGTCTCGCTGACGCTCTGTAAGGGTGACCATGGCATCCATGCCGCCGATCCGTGCCAGAACTCGTCGGTACATCTCGGTGGTTTCCGAGCTCCACAGATGCGGCGCCGAGACGTGGATGTTGTGCAAAACGTAGATGATGTGGATGTGCGATGCGCGCATAGGCGCGACGTGCTGGGCGTTGAAACGTGAGTCGACGAAGACGAAGGAGCGCTCCTTGGCGGTCAGCTCGCGGATCCAGCTTCGGAACCACTGCCCCAGCGAACCGAACGTGCCGATGATCTTGCCGGACCCATCGATCTGCTGAAGGCTCGTGGGCCATGTTTCGGGCTCCTTGAAGACGAAGTGCGGAATCCTCAGGAACGGCGATCCATCAGGGCGTAGGTAGTCGAACACAGCGAAACGCGAGCCGGGACGCTTGTAGACGGTGCGCCAGGGCGAGCCGTCCGGAAACGTCTCTTCGCTGATCGTGTGAGCAGTCAGGTCGCGTAGCGGTTGCGTCTCGACGTCGCCGACGGTTCGGCCCCAACCGTGGTCGCGATAGTGCTGGTAGATGTTGGGAGTGGCGATCTCATCGAGGAGGAGCCCCCGCTCGAGCATGACAGCACGGCGCTCATCGAGGTCGGTGCGCGCGTTGAAGGACAGGACGCTCGGCGTCAGACCTGCCTCTTTTACGAAGATCCGGTTGCGCAGGAGCAGCGCGCGGGTCTGGCCTCCGGCGTCCGGGCTGAGGTCGATCGGGCAACTCAAGTACCGCCCCGTGGGAAGGTCGTTGGCTGGCACGCCGAAAGACTATCGTCAGTCAGACGCCGATCGCCGTGGGCTGCTCGCGCTTCGCAGGGCGTCGAAGCACAGACTCCCAGCAAGAGTTGCGCCAGACGAAGCGAAGGCGGAGTCGAGAAACACCGGTAGCGTCGGAGGGTGCGCCTAACGCAGCGCTGACGGAGACTGTGGCGGAGAGGCGAAACCGGTTCTTGGTCCTCTCAACCGCGAGCGGCAGGTCGGTGACTTCACCGCTGGTCTCGTTCACTGCAGACAGTTCGACCCGAGCACTGTCGAAACCGGAGTTCTTGCGATTCCCTCTGACGGTGAGAATCCCGGAGAAGGCAAGGGTGTCATTTGCATCGGATCGTCCCTTGAGGGCGGGTGAAGCCGAACGGTTGAGGCTGAACCGAGCGGTCACCCTGGGCGTTGCTCTTTGCACGTTGAGCTCAATGATCTCGAGATGGACCTTCCGCAGACGCGTGCGCTGGGGCTTCTGCCTGATCACCCCACGAAGGACGCTTGACCAGTCTCGAAGGAAACGCTCAGCGCCGTGATCCTCGGCCTTGAGCCTTGCGGCGGAGCTCATTCTCTGAGCCAAACCAGGTGAGTTCAACACGTCGATGACACGCTTAGCGATGCCTTGGATGTCCCCGTCCTCGACCAAGAATCCGTCGACTCCGTCGGTGATCTGCTCCCGGGGACCGTACTTGATGTCATAGCTGATGACGGGGCATCCACGGCTCATGCTCTCAAGCGTCGCAAGCGGGTATCCCTCGACCTGGCTGGTCATGACGAATGCACTCGAGCGCCAGAGAGCGTCACGGGCATGCGGATCATGGCCCCGCAGGGTCACCGAACCGGTCAGGCCAAGGCGGTCGATGGTCTTCTGCAGCTCTCGACCGAGATCACCGGCCCCGAAGATCTGGAATCTGGCTGCTGGCACTTCCTGGACAACGGACACGAAGGCGGCTATCGCATGGTCGAGCCGCTTGTGCCGGTCTAGTCGCGCCAGGGTGGAGACAAGGTTTGGATCCCGGAGTCCTTCGACGGGCTCAAACTCAAGGTCGACAGGATTGGGCACCACGAACATGTTGTCTCTGAGGCCGATTCTCTGTCCGACGTCCTGACGCTGCCGATCTGTGAGAGTGACCAGCGCATCCATTCTGCCGACCAATGAGAGGAGACGGGCGTAGACGTCGGACGTCGGGGAGTCCCACCGGCCAGGAATGTCTACGTGGAGACTGTGCAGCACGTGGACCAAGAAGACGTTGGGCGCCTTCATCGGCACGATGTGTGGCGTGATGTGGCGTGAGTCCATGAAGACGAAGGTGCGATCGTCGAAGCGGGTGAGGTCACGTATCCAGCGCCGGAACCATTGCCCGAGTGACTTGTACGCGATAAGAGGCTCTCCCGATGACGAGATCGGTTGCACCTGTGACGGCCACGTGGTGGCATCACTGACGTTGAAGCGTGGGACGCGCAGGTACGGCGTTCCGTCTGGACGCAGGTATTCGTAGAGCGTCTTACCGGTGTCCCGAACCCGATAGATGGTGCGCCAGGGCGTCCCGTCAGCGAAATACTGCTCGTCGGTTCGGTAGCGGGAGAGGTCACGCAGCTGTTTGCCGGTGGCTGTTCGATCACCCCAGTCTCGTTCACGGAAATGGGCATAGATGTTGAGCAGGCCGATGTCCTCGGTGAGCAGCCGGCGCTCGAGGAGGGTCTGTCGGCGTTCATCGAAGTCGTTCGTCGCGCCGAACGTCAGGATGTCCGGCTCGACTCCGCCCGAGCTCGAAAAGATGCGGTTGCGCATCAACAGTGCAAGGGTCTGGCCACCGGCGTCGGGCCGGACACCTAGCGCACAGGTCAGATATCGACCGGCCGGCATCTCCACGCGTGGCATCGACAAACCGTATCCTCCCAGCTCACTTGTCGATGTCGACGCCGTACGCCTCGATCAGCCCGGGCGGCAGCAGGTGGTTGTTTCGGACCTGTGGACGAGCCCTCGGGTGCGTGGAACTCGGTCGGCGCCGACGCCCCCGGGGATCAACCGGCAAGGCCGGCCAGCAGCACCGTAATGAGAACCGCAACGTTGGTGAGTAGGAGCGTGGTCATCCAGAACAACTGCACGCGCAACTCATGGTGCATCTCCGCGCGCAGGCCACCGATTTCGGCGCTTAGTTCTCCGCGCAACCGGTCCATGTCGCCACGCAGACCACCGGTCTCGGCGCTTAGTTCTCCGCCCAACTGGTCCATGTCGCCACGCAGGCCACCGGTCTCGGCGCTTAGTTCTCCGCGCAACCGGTCCATGTCGCCACGCAGGCCACCGGTCTCGGCGCTTAGATCTCCGCCCAACTGGTCCATGTCGCCACGCAGGCCCGAGATCTGCGCTCTCATCTCACCACGCAGGCCCGAGATCTGCGCTCTCATCTCACCACGCAGTTCGGCGATCTCGCCACGAACTCCAGCCCCAAGTGCCGCCACGTCCCGGGTGGTGGCAACATCGGCCCATCCGGTTGCTGGTAGATAGGTCAGCAAGGTGTCGGTCGGGTTCGACCCGATCGCCTCCATCAGCGCCTCCTGTAGTTCACGTCGTGAGCGCTCGCCTGCTGCCATGCTGTCACCCCTTGTGTCGTACCGCCAGCATCCTGGTCGTGACGCTACGGGTAAGCGCAGCCTGGTGGTATCCGGTTCAGCAGGTCTTTGGACAGCAGTTCCGCACGGGAACTGTGGCCTCTGCCGCCGGCGGGGGTGACCGGAAAGATCACTTGTCGATGTCGCCCACGACGAAGAACATCGACCCCAGAACGGCCGCCATGTCCGCGACGACGCAGCCGCTGAGCAGCTCGGGCAGGACCGAGACGTTGTTGAACGAGGCGCTGCGCAGCTTCATCCGCCATGGGGTCTTCTCGCCGCGAGAGACCAGGTAGTAGCCGTTGATGCCAAGCGGGTTCTCGGGCCAGGCGTACGTCGACCCCTCGGGTGCGTTCAGGTTCTTGGGTAGCCGCACGTTCATCGGTCCGGGCTGCAGGGACCGCAGCCGGTCGACACAGGCCTCGGCCAGGTCGAGCGACACGGATATCTGGTCGAGCAGAAGACCGAACCGGGAGTAGCAGTCGCCGGCCTGACGCGTGCACACCCGCATGACGCCGTCGGCGAGCAGGTCGCCGTAGGCGAGATACGGCTCGTCCCTGCGCAGGTCGAAGTCGAGGCCGGAGGCGCGTGCGATCGGCCCGGACACGCCGTACGCCTCGATCAGTTGGGGCGACAGCACCCCGACGTTCTGCGTCCGAGCCTGGAATGCCTCGTTGGAGAAGATCAGGTCGCTCAACCGCGGCAGGCGCGAGCGAACTGTCCGGACGGCATCCAGGCAGCGGTCCAGCCAGCCGGCGGGCATGTCCTCCTTGAGTCCGCCGACGCGGTTGAACATGTAGTGCATCCGTCCGCCGGAGAGCTCCTCCATCACCGCCTGGATGGCTTCCCGGTCGCGCACGGCATAGGAGACCGGGTTGATCGTGCCGAGCTCGATCGGAGAGGAGCCCAGGAACATCAGGTGGTTGAGGACTCTGTTCAGCTCCGCGAGGAGGGTCCGGGTCCACACCGCCCGGACGGGAACCTCCATGCCGAGCATCCGCTCGACGGCGAGCACGACGCCGAGCTCGTTGGAGAATGCCGAGAGCCAGTCGTGCCGGTTGGCGAGCACGATGATCTGCCGGTAGTCGCGGACCTCGAACAGCTTCTCCACACCACGGTGCATGTAGCCCATGATCGGCTCGCAGGACACGATCCGTTCGCCGTCGAGAGCGAGCCGCAAGCGCAGCACGCCGTGCGTGGACGGGTGCTGGGACCCGATGTTGAGGACCAGGTCCTCGGTGGCCACGCCGTCGCGTTCCTGGTTTGAGAACCCTGAGGCGCCGGCACCCACGCCCACTGTGCGGTGTTCGACCGGCCGTTCCTCCATCGGCTCATCCTCGCATGGCACCACAGCCGACTAGGTGGCGATCTTCAACGACGCGTTTTTGGGCCTCCCGGCATGATTATGGGTCCGGTCGGGGGATCGGCGGCGACTGCTCGTCCGTGGGGTGGCTGCAGCGCTTTGGGATTCCGCAGGGGAGCATCACCGAAGCAAGGGGCGGCTCGCTTCCCCG
>JBPCRX010000140.1:0-13235 GCA_050996395.1 Nocardioidaceae bacterium | reverse complement strand
CTCCTTCTGACCGCCGCGAACTACACCGGCTGGTCCGCGGCACCGGCACCGAATGGCCCCTCTCCGGTCGGGTTGGAACGAAGCTGCGGCCATCCGGACGCGCAAGCGTCAGTTCGTTCCGAACCAGTTCGAAGGAGCAGGTGCCGGGGTTGCCTCCGCGATGATCATCAAAGGGGCGGCGGGCCAGCGGGTGGAGGCGGCGCGGCGTGATAGACACGACTGTGTGACCGATCGCCAGCATCGACGATCCGAACCAGGCGCGGTGGATCTCGACACCGAGATGTGGGTGCGGTCGCTGAGCGCCGAGGGCAACGAGCGCGATGATGCCGTTGCTCGGTTGCACGCCATGCTGCTGCGCATCGCTCGCTCAGAGCTGGGCCGTCGCGCCGTCGTTCTCGACGTCGTGGGTCCGGAGCTGGACGACATCGCCCACCAGGCAGCTGGTGACGCCCTGATGGCCATCTGCGCCAAGGTGGGCCAGTTCCGACGAGAGAGCCGCTTCACTACATGGGCCTACAAGTTCGTCATCTTCGAGGTGTCAGGCAAGGTCAGCCGGCATCACTGGCGCCGGGTGGGGCGAGCCACGCACGAGGTCGACTGGGAGCGTTTTCCGGAGCGGATGGGATTGCAGCCCGATCACCAGGCCGAGTGGCGCGACTTGGTTGCAGCGGTGCGCAGGGCCGTCGAGCAGGTGCTGACCGACAAGCAGCGTCACGTCTTCGTCGCGATCGTGGTGAACGGTATGCCGCTGGACGCGCTGGCGGCCGAGCTGGGCTCGAGCCGCAACGCGATCTACAAAGTGATGTTCGACGCAAGACGTAAGATCTGGGCCACGCTCGTCGCTGATGGGTATGTCAGGGACGACGACACGTCGGCGCACGAGTCGGGAAGGACGCGATGACGGGCTGGGACGCTTTCGACCGACTACTGAGCACGGACCCGATGGATGCCGGGTGCGAAGCAGCGCTGGAGCTCCTCCACGTCTATGGCGAACTGCTCGACAGCGACGCACGGCTGGCGCAGACGCGTTATCCCGACGTCGCGGCGCACATCCGCTCCTGCGGTCCTTGCGCCGAGGATCTCGAGGGGCTGCTCCTGGCAATGAACGCCACCGTCTGAGTCCGCCGTCCCGTCCGCACATCCGCGGGCACGACTCCCAGATAGCCCCATGACCGAACCAGCCTGGCCGCCCGATCCTGACTACCGCGACTTCCCGGCGATGATCGCCGAACCCAACAGGGTGGAGCCCGCGCCTCGAAGGGTGCGAGGCGTGCTCGCCGGGAAGCAGATCTTCGACACCAGGAGCGCACGCTATGTCTGGGAGTGGCCGAACTATCCGCAGTACTACATCCCCCTCGAGGACATCGACAGGAGCTTCCTCGTGGACGAGCGGCGAGAGCTCGGGCTGCGCTTTGGGAGCGCGCATCGACATGGGCTCGATGTCGGTGACAAACAGCGCCCCGGCTCCGTCCGGCTCTTCTCCACCGACGCGATGAGTGGTGTCGCGAACTGCGCACGCTTCGACTGGGACGCCCTCGACGCCTGGTACGAGGAGGACGAGCAGGTCTTCGTGCATCCACGCAACCCCTATGTGCGCGTCGACGCCCTGCGTTCCCACCGCCACGTGCGGGTGGAGCTCGACGGCACCCTGCTCGCGGAGACCACAACACCTGTTCTGCTGTTCGAGACCGGCCTGCCCACGCGTTACTACATCGACCGCAGCGACGTCGCGTTCGAGCACCTGGTCCACTCCGACACCGAGAGCGCGTGCCCCTACAAGGGCGTCACCACCGACTACTGGTCGGTGCGCCTCGGCGAGCAGGTGCACCAGGAGCACGCCGACCTGGTCTGGTCCTACTCCTACCCCACCCGCCAGGTGCTCCCGATCGCCGGCCTGGTCGCCTTCTACAACGAGAAGGTGGACATCCACATCGACGGCACGGCGCTGCCCCGACCTCGCACCCACCTCATCTCGTGAGCAACGTGCCACTGGCCGAGCACGCGTTGCTGACCGACTGCCGCACCGCGGCCCTCGTCACGGCTCACGGCTCGGTCGACTGGCTCTGCCTCCCACGGTTCGACAGCGCACCGGTGCTCGGCCGGCTGCTGGACCCCGACGCCGGCCACTTCTCGATCGCCCCTGACGACGAGCAGGCTTCCGGCAGCTGGCAGTACCGTCGCAACGGGTTGGTGCTGGAGACCACCTGGTCCGTCCCGGGCGGCGAGCTCACCGTGGTGGACGCGCTCGCGCTCGGCCGCAACGAGCGGGGCCACGGCCTGGGCCTGACCTCCCCCGGGGTGCTGCTGCGAAGTGCGCACTGCACGTCAGGGTCGGTCGCTGTCCGGGTGGAGTACGCGCCTCGTCCCGAGCTCGCCCTGGTGCACCCCTCCTTGTCCCACCGTGGAGACGACATCGTGTCTCGGGGGGGCGCCACCGTGGTGGTGCTGACCACCGACGCAGCCCTTGACCTGTCCGGCGGCATGGCGGCGGCGACCATCACGCTCGCCGAGGGCCAGCGGATCACCTTTGCAATGCAGCAGTATGACGCCTGGGGCGACCCAGCTAAGTCGTGGACGCCCCACCAAGCCGTGCGCCGGCTGACGTCGACCGAGAAGTCATGGCGCAGCTGGTCCGAGCTGCATCAACGCTACGACGGGCCGCTGCGCTCGCTGGTGCACCACAGCGGAGTGGTGCTGCGGGGCCTGACCTACGCACCCAGCGGCGCCATGGTCGCCGCACCTACCACCAGCCTGCCCGAAGGCGTCGGCAGCGCCCGCACATGGGACTACCGCTACACCTGGGTCCGCGACGCGAGCATGACGATGCAAGGGCTGTTCATCGCCGCCTGTCCCGATGAGGCGGGGCGGTTCTTCTCGTTCCTCTCGACGGCTGCGGCCACTCAGCTGATGCGTGGCGTCGACCTGCAGATCATGTTTGGAATCGGCGGCGAGCGCGACCTCTCCGAGCACGAGCTGCCGCATCTTGCGGGCTGGCGCAACAGCC
Organism: Nocardioidaceae bacterium; assembly: GCA_050996395.1. GTDB lineage: Bacteria > Actinomycetota > Actinomycetes > Propionibacteriales > Nocardioidaceae > JBPCRX01. The sequence goes on along the minus strand of JBPCRX010000140.1, from coordinate 10,231 downwards.
GGCCCGTGCGCACGGGCAACGAAGCGTGGTCCCAGCGCCAACTCGACGTGTACGGCGCGGTGCTCGACGCGGCATACACCTTGCGGGTCCAGCTGGCGCGGATCAACAAGGAGACGAGGCGGTTCCTCGTCGCGGCGGTGGACGCGGCCATGACCCGCTGGGACGACGACGACCAGGGCATCTGGGAGGTGCGAGGTGCTGCCCGGCCCTATCTGCACAGCAAGCGGATGTGCTGGGTGGCGCTGGACCGAGGGATCGCCCTGGCCGAGCAGCTGCACGCCGAAGACCGCGTACCGGCGTGGGAAGCCCAACGAGTGGCGTTGGCCGAGCGCATCTATAGCGACGGATGGAACGAGCAAGTTGGCGCGTTCACCCAGTACTTCGGCTCCGATGACGTGGATGCCTCGGCCCTCGTGATGGCGATCGTGAGGTTCTTGCCCCCAGACGACCCGCGCCTGCTCGCGACCATCGACGTCGTCGAGGCGCAGCTGAGCGACGAGCGCGGCCTGCTCTACCGGTATCGCGGTGACGACGGGCTAGAGGGCCCAGAGGGGACGTTTCTGCTGTGCACGTTCTGGCTGGCTCACGCGCTGGCGCTCACCGGCCAGGTCGACCGATCCAGGGAGGTGCTGGAACGGGCTGCCTCCTACGCCACCGAGCTCGGTCTGTTCGCCGAGCAGGTGGACCCGACGACGGGCGAGCTCCTCGGCAACTTCCCCCAGGCATTCAGCCACCTCGGGCTCGTCACCGCAGCACAGGCCCTCGCAGACGCCGAACAGGCCACGCCTCCACCGCACAGGCGGCCAGTCGCCCAGTCGAACACAGCCACCGATCCTGCAGTGAAGGGACGCTGAGTCATGATGCAGCCGCCGATAGAACCCATGGAGCCGGCCGGCTCGACGGCCACCCGCTCGGCACGTGAAGACGGGCAAGAGCAGCCGTCGTACGGCTTCCCCGTCGGCCTCTGGCGGGCGCTGGAAGGACGTCGTCCACCCGGCCTGCCCGACGCGAGAGTATGGCGAAGCCCTCTGCGCGGGCCGTGGTTGACCTCCGTCTTCGGCGCCATCTTGCTCGTGAGCCTGCCGGTGGTCATCATCACCGGGCTACTGGACTACATCGCCTACGGGCCGCAGTTCGGGCAGGCCATACCGGTCGACGTCGGCTGGCTTCAGCTGCCCACCTTCAACTGGCCCACGCGCCCGTCCTGGTTGTTCGCCGTGACCCAAGGCGCGCATGTCCTCCTGGGGCTTGTGCTCGTGCCGGTGGTGCTGGCGAAGCTGTGGTCGGTGGTGCCACGGCTGTTCAGCTGGCCCGCGTCGCGCTCCATCGCGCAGCTGCTGGAACGGCTGTCGCTGCTGATGCTCGTGGGCGGGATCCTCTTCGAGATCGCGACCGGCCTGCTCAACATCCAGTACGACTACATCTTCGGGTTCAGCTTCTACGCGGCCCACTACTTCGGTGCCTGGGTGTTCATCGGCGGCTTCGTCGCGCACGTGATCATCAAGCTGCCGACGTTGCTCACCTCGTTGCGATCCCGGTCGCTACGCGCGGAGCTGCGCACGTCGACAGCTCAGACCGAGCCGGAGCCGGCCGACCCTGACAGCCTGGTCGCGGTCGAGCCTGGTCCGGCCACCATCAGCAGACGGGGTGTGCTGGGGCTGGTCGGCGCAGGCTCCGGGCTGGTCGCGGTGCTGTCGGTGGGACAGCTGACCGGAGGGTTCCTGCGGCCCCTGGCACTCCTCCTGCCTCGAGGCCGCTCCTACGGTGACGGGCCTACCGACTTCCAGGTCAACCGTACGGCGGAGTCGGCGGCCATCGACGTACACAAGACCGGAGCCTCCTGGAGGCTGGCGCTCAGCGGCGGGGACTCCCCGGCGTCGCTGGACCGGGAGATGCTGCTGGCCATGCCACAGCACACGGCGGTGCTGCCCATCGCCTGCGTGGAGGGGTGGTCGACGACCCAGACCTGGACCGGTGTGCGGCTCGCCGACCTGGCTGCTCTCGCCGGGATGGACGGCGTCGCCTCGGCGACTGTGTCGTCGCTGCAGCAGGGAGGCTTCTTCAACGTGGCGACGATTCAGGGGAACCAGGTCCTGGACCCCGACGCCCTTCTGGCGTTGCGGGTCAACGGCGCTGATCTGTCGCTGGACCACGGGTTCCCCGCGCGCGTCATCGTTCCGGCCCTGCCAGGCGTCCACAACACGAAGTGGGTCCGCGCGATCGAGTTCAGGAGCCACTGACATGTCCGACGCAACTGCCAACCCCTCGATGGGGACTCGGCTGAAGACCTTTTACGGCGCGAACCCGCTGCACCTGCTCAGCCTCATCGCCTGCTTCGCGTTGCTCGGCTACATAATCCTCGTGGCCGGGTTGACGTCCTTCTGGGACACCAGTACGTGGTGGCAGTCGGAGCTGGTCTGGTTCATCGGCGCGATCATCGTGCACGATCTTGTCTTGTTCCCGCTCTATGCACTCGCCGACCGTTCCCTGGCCGGCGCTCTGCGTGCGATCCGCCCGAAGGCGGCATCGGAGTCTGCTCGGGTGCCCGCACTCAACTACGTGCGGGTTCCCGCCCTTGGGGCCGGGCTGCTGCTCCTCATGTTCTTCCCGGGGATCATCCAGCAGGGCGGGTCGTCGTACCTGTCGGCCACCGGGCAGACGCAGGACCCCTTCCTCGAGCGATGGCTGCTGATCACCTTTGTGATGTTCGTGTGCAGCGCTCTCGTGTACGCCGTCCGCTCGTTCCTCACCCATTCCCACAAGGAAACGACACAAGCAGCAACCGAATGACCAGACTCGGCACCTCCTCCGGCGCCATCGAACGCCTGACCGCGGAGGACACCGTCGGGCTGGTCAAGTACATGAAGCAGCAGTCTGCATAAGCCGCGGACCGGAGGCGCGGGCGCTATCCGCCGGCTAGCGCCCGTACGTGAAAAGGCGTTTCGGCCAACTTGCTTTCGAGCGTCGATGATGGACCTGTGCTGCAGAGACTTGGCTTCCCCCCCGTGGGTCGTCACCGACGCTTCGTCACCGCGATCGCGGTGGACGCGATCGGTAGCGGCGTCTTCATGCCGATCTCGGTGCTGTACTTCCTGACGTCCACGTCGCTCTCGCTGGTCCAGATCGGACTGGCACTGTCGATCGCTTCCGGCCTGCGGCTGCCGCTGTCGCCGCTGCTGGGTGGCGTCGTCGATCGCTTCGGTGCCAAGCGGGTTCTGCTGGCCGCCAACCTCGTACAGGCCGTCGGCATGACCGGATTCGTCTTCGCGAACTCGTTCGCCACGGTGCTCGTCACCTCAGCAGTGGTCCAACTGGGTCAGACCGCTTTCTGGGGGTCGTTCAGCCCGGTGGTCGCCGAGATCTCAGAGCCCGGCGAGCGCGAGCGGTGGTTCGGTTTCCTGGGGGCGATCCGTAACGCCAGCTTCGGGATCGGCGGACTGGTCGCGGCACTGGCGATCACCGTCGGGACGGAGACGGCGTACAGGGCGGTCGTCCTCACCAACGCGGCCTCGTACCTGATCGCCTACGCCCTGCTCCTGTCGGTCCCGAGCTCGCCTGTGGCCGATGAGCCCGGCCCGGCCGCCGGCGCCCCACACGGGTGGGGCCACGTCGTGCGTGACCGGCCGTACCTGTTGTTCGTCCTCACCAACGTCACCTACGCCTTGTCGGCGATGGCGCTGAACATCGCGATGCCGGTCTACATCACTCAGTCGCTCGGCTTGCCGGGATGGGTGGCGGGCGCCGTCTTCACCATCAACACGGTGATGATCGGAGTCGGTCAGGGGTTGGTGGTCAACGCCATGGAGGGTTCCGTTCGCACCAACGTCGTAGCCCTGGGAATGCTGCTCTATGCGGCGTCGTACGCCGTCATGTTCGCAGCCGACTGGACCTCCGTCGGCGTCGGTGTCACGGTCATGCTGGGTGCCACGGTCGTCTACACCGCCGGTGAGCTGATTGCCGGCCCGGTGCTGGCCGCGCTTTCGACCGATGCCGCGCCGCCACACCTTCTCGGCCGGTACACATCGCTTTACCAGACGTCCTGGACGGTGTCGTCGACAGTTGCTCCGGTGGCCTTGACCTGGCTGTTGGAGCGCGGCTCGGCTCCGCTTTGGGGAGCGCTAGCCGCTTCCGCGCTTGTCGGCGTCGCCCTTTCGAGCATGCTACGGCGAGCGATGCCGCTCGCCGCCATACCGGTACCGCGAAGCCGTCCCACCCGGCTAGCGCCTGAACCTGCACCGTTCTACGAGTAGGTCGCCAGATGGACAACGGCCTCGCCGTCTCAGGTTTGCAGGCGTAGGCCGGACATGCCGCCGTCCACGGTCAAGACGGTGCCGGTGACGGAGCCAGACAGGGGGCTGGCGAGGTAGGCGATGGCGTGCGCGACCTCGTCGGCAGAGACCAACCTGCCGAGCTGCTGCCGCGCCCGAAGTGCGGCCGAGGCCGCCCCGGGATCATCCGCGGTGCCGAGCAACCGCTCTACCCAGGGGGTGTCCGTGGTCCCCGGGGCGACGCAGTTGACTCGAATTCCTTCGTGGACGTGGTCGGCGGCCATGGCCAGGGCCAAGGCCTGGACGGCGCCCTTGCTGGCCGCGTAAGCAGCCCGCTGCGGCACGCCGAGCGTCGCGACGACCGACGAGGTCAAAACCATGGCCGCATGCTCGGAACAACGCAGATGCTTCAGCGCGGCAGCCGCCACTCGTGCCATACCGACGACGTTGACGTCGAGAAGCTGGCGCCACTGGTCGTCATCGTTGGCCGCCACATCACCCACGGCACCGACGCCGGCGTTGTTCACCACGACGTCCAGGTTCCCGAATGCCTCGACGGTGGCAGCGACCGCGGCCTCCACCGATGAACGGTTGGTGACGTCGCAGCTGACGCTGAGGTGCCGCGGGTCGGCAGCCGAAGTCAGGTCCGCCACCGCGACGCGTGCCCCGCGCTCAGACATCAGGGCAGCAGTGGCGGCGCCGATGCCGCTTGCGCCGCCGGTCACCAGAACCGACAAGCCGTCGAAGTCCTGCATCGTTGCCTCCTCGTCCTTCGCGCTCATCTGCGTGGGTCCACGTGGAACTTCGGTCCTGCTCCAGAACCGCGCGGACGAGTTCCCGCAAGCACGTCGCCGACCTGCTCCAGTCCGACGGTCGCCGCGACCAGCGGCCGAGGGTCCACAGCACCTGAGGCGTACTGCTCGATGGCGCCAGCCAGGCCGGGCGAGGCGCTGAGGATGCCCACAGCCGTGACGTCTTTGAGCACCAATGTCCGGGTGTCGACGCTGCTGGGTTGGCCGGCTATCCCGATGAGCACCATCCGGCCTCCCGGTTCGACCAGCTCGAGCGCCGAACGAGGGACGTCTGCACCTGTGGTGGCGTCGATGACGGCGTCGAACGGCAGCCCCGGCAGGTCTGCGGCGCTCCATACGTGCTCGTAGCCCAACGACCTCGCAAACGTCAAGGACTCAGGTTCGGTGCCCACGAGGTGGACCTCGGCTCCCGCCGCCGCGGCGAAAGCCGCCGCGAGTAAGCCGATCGACCCCGGCCCGAAGATCAGGACCCGGAGCTCCGAAGACAGGTGAGCCGCCTGCACTGCACGCAGCGCGTTCCCACCGGGCTCCACCAACGCGCCCGTGACCACGTCGATCTGCTCAGGCAGGGCATGCAACGCCGACAGCGGCACGAGCAGCTGCTCGGCCAGTGCACCCGCCCATCCTCCACGGATACCGATCTCGCGGCGGTGTTGACACACATGCTGTCGGCCGGATCGGCACCGCGCGCAGCTCCGGCAGCCGAGCATGGTGTCGCCGGTGACCCGGTGACCAAGCCAGGACTCCTCGACGCCGGTGCCGACCGACGAGACCGTTCCGCACCACTCATGACCCAAGCGCATAGGAAAGGCAGCGTGGCCGTCGTGCAGATAGGCCATCTCGCCGGTGAAGAACTCCACGTCCGTTCCGCACACGCCGACGCGTTCGACGTCGACGACGACCTGCGCGGCATCGGCAACCGGCGGGGCGACTTCCCGCACGGCGGCCCGACCGGGTCCCTCGAGCACGAAGGCTCTCACGGCGCCTCGACCATGCGCTGGCGCTGACGGCCCAGTCCGTCGATACCCAGCTCGACCACATCCCCGGCCCGTAGGAAGACCGGTGGGTCCAGGCCCATGCCCACGCCCGGGGGCGTGCCGGTGCTGATGAGGTCGCCGGGCTCCAGAACCATGAACTGGCTGAGGTAGAGCATCAAGAAGGCCGGGCCGAACAGCATCGTCGCGGTTGAACCCGTCTGGCGGCGCACACCGTTGACGTCGAGCCACATCGACAGATCAGAGACGTCCGGGATCTCCTCGGGCGTCACCAAGACGGGGCCGCAGGGGGTAAAGGTCTCCGCCGACTTGCCCTTGCCCCACTGCCCGCCACGCTCCAGCTGGAAGCTGCGCTCGCTAACGTCGTTGACGACGACGTACCCCGCGATAGCGCGGGCGGCCTCCGGCTCGTCGGTGAGGTAGCGGCACCTCGACCCGACGACGATCCCCAGCTCCACCTCCCAGTCGGTCTTTGTGGAGCCGCGCGGGATGTGGACGTCGTCATCTGGTCCTCCAAGCGAGTTCGGCGCATTGGTGAACACGATCGGCTCGTCGGGGATCGGCATCCCCGCCTCGAGGGCGTGGTCGCGATAGTTCAAGCCGATGCCGACGATCTGGTGCGGCCGCCCGACTGGCGCACCGATACGCTGACCGTCCAGGCGGAAGGTGGAGCCGTCTGCCGCCCGCTGGTCAACGGCGTCCTGAAGCAGGGCGGCACCTCCCCCGGCGAAGAAGGCCTCGTCGAAGTCCTTGGCCAGGTCGGTCACGTCGACGTAGTCGTCGTGCCCGACCCGGACGGCAGGACGTTCGCGGCCGGGTGGACCGATGCGCAGCAGATGCATGAGACCGCCGTTCCTAGGTGATGTCCGCGCAGTGGCCGGCCCACTGGGCGGTCGGAAGACCCCGAGCCCCGACGTCGGCGAGGAACAGACGGCCGGACAACGGAGAGGCGTCGAGCCGTGCTGCTGGGAGGTCCGTACGCGCCGTCGTGATCAGCAGCAGGTCGCGAGCTGAACCGACGAACGCGACGCTGGAGGTGTGCGGAGCGGCCACCTCAACGGTCGCGACCTGATCGCCGGCAGCATCGAAGCAGCGGACCTGACCTGCGCCCCACACGGCGACCCAGAGGTTGCCGTCGGTGTCGACGCAGAGCCCGTCCGGTGCACCTTCGTCGATACGCAGATGGATCCGACGCGGTCCGATGTCGCCCGACACCGGGTCATAGGTCCGTGACCAGATGGTTCCCGGAACGCTGTCGACGTGGTAAAGCGTCTGCCCGTCGGGCGACCAGCCCAGCCCGTTGGAGAGCGTCAAGCCGTCGTCGATCACCTCTACGGCGCCTGTGCCGTCGAGCCGGTACAGCCGCTCGGTTCGCCTCCGGCCGTCGAGCGACATGGTGCCGACCAGAAAACGGCCAACGGGGTCGCAAGCTCCGTCGTTGAAACGGCTCTCGCCGGTCGCAGGCAGCACGAGGCGTCCCGTCCGTAGCGTCCCGTCGGGAGTGACGGCGCCGAAGCCACGGTGGAGTGTGACGAGCAGGCCACTGTCGGCGGTCGGTACGACGGCTGCGACCAGGCCGGGGAAGCGGTGCTCCTCGCTGACCTCGACGCCGTGCGCCCGCAGCCGACCGCACAGCACCTTGCCCTTCGCGATGTCCACCCACAGCAGCCGTTCGCGTTCCGCGTCCCAGAACGGCCCTTCGGCGAGCTCGTACGACGCCTCGCTGGCGACCTCGGCCCGAAATGTCCTCATGGCGTCATCGCACCGCGAAGACGACGCAGCTCCGCGTGGGTACGGTGAGGTTGGTTCCTGACCGGGGACCATCGCACAGCGACGCGGAAGGCTGGGACTGTGGCGGAGCAACGCACCCACCGCTGGTATGGCGGGGACGACCGCAACGCCTTCATCCACCGTGCCTGGATGCGTCGAGGTCTACCCGACGACGCTTTCGACGGACGACCACATATCGCCATCGCCAACACCGCATCAGACCTCAGTCCGTGCAACAGCCATCTGGACGATCTTGCGACGAGCGTCAAGCAGGGGGTGTGGGAAGCCGGCGGCGTCCCGTTGAACCTTCCCATAGTCTCGCTCGGTGAGAACCAGATGCGGCCGACCGCGATGCTCTGGCGCAACATGGCCGCCATGGCAGCCGAGGAGCTGTTGCGCGCCAACCCGATCGACGGCGTGGTCCTGCTCGGTGGCTGCGACAAGACGATCCCGTCGCTGCTCATGGCAGCGGCGTCCGTCGACCTGCCGGCCGTCGTCGTGCCGGGCGGGCCCATGCTCACCGGCACCTTCCGCGGCTCGCCGCTGGGCTGTGGCACCGACGTCTGGCGCCTGTCGGAGGAGGTGCGAGCCGGAACTCTCGCACGGGCCGACTTCCTGGCATCGGAGTCGGCGATGATCCGCAGCCGCGGCCACTGCAACACGATGGGCACCGCGTCCACGATGGCCTGCGTCGCCGAAGCGCTCGGCATGACGCTGCCGGGGGTTGCGGGAACGCCGGCACCTGACAGCCGCCTGCTCGTCCTGGCGCAGGAGAGCGGACGGCTTGCCGTCGACCTGGTCGCCGCCGACCGCCGGCCCAGCACGGTGCTGACCCGAGGGTCTTTCTTGAACGCCATCGTCGCGCTTGCCGCCATCGGTGGGTCGACCAACGCGGTCGTGCACCTACTCGCCATCGCTGGTCGTCTCGGGGTCGACCTGTCGCTGGACGACTTCGACCGGGCGGGCTCAGGTGTCCCTTTGCTGGTGGACCTCCACCCGGCGGGACAGTTTCTGATGGAGGATTTCCACCGCGCCGGCGGCATGCTCGCCGTGCTCGCCCAAGTCACGGACCTGCTGGACCCGGCGGCGCGAACCTTCGGCGGGCGCACCCTCGTCGAGCTCGTGGACAACGCACCAACCTGGGACACCACCGTCATCCGGCCGCGGGAGCAGCCCCTGAAAGCCGACGCGGGGATCGCGGTGCTACGCGGCACCCTCGCCCCCGATGGTGCGCTGGTCAAGCCCGCCGCTGCGTCGGCGCATCTGCTGCGCCACCGGGGTCGAGCCGTCGTCTTCGACAGCGTCGAGGACCTCAAGGCCCGGCTGGACGACCCCTCCCTCGATGTCGATGAGGACAGCGTGCTCGTGCTGCGTGGCTGCGGACCGCGTGGCTACCCCGGGATGCCCGAGGTCGCCAACCTGCCGCTGCCGGCCAAGCTGCTGGCCAAGGGGGTGCGAGACATGGTGCGCGTCAGCGACGGCCGGATGAGCGGCACTGCATACGGCACCGTGGTCTTGCACGCCGCTCCCGAGGCCGCGGCCGGTGGCCCGCTGGCGCTGGTGCGCAACGGTGACCCGATCGTCTTGGACGTAGCCGCCCGGCGTATCGACGTCGACGTACCGACCGTGGACTGGGCTCAGCGCGAGCCCTCGGCTGCTATGACGACGTCTCTCGCCGCTCCCAAACGCGGCTGGGAGCGGCTGTACGTCGACCATGTCCAGCAGGCGGACCGAGGCGCCGACCTCGACTTCCTGGTCGGATCCAGCGGCGACGGCGTCATGCGCGAGTCTCACTAGTCCGAGCGTCGCGGCCGCAGTGAGGTCCAGGGCTCCTGGTCGGCGACATCCTCCAGTCCGTACCCCGTCTCACCTCCCAACGACGGCGACATGACGACCTGCAGGTAGGCAGTTTGGTCGCTGTCGTTGAACGAGGCGTGCACCATGCCTTCGGGGACGAAGATCGAGTCGCCGGCCGTCGAGGTCGTCGACTCCTCACCGACGAACTGGGTGATGGTGCCCTGCTTGACGATGATCATCTCCTCCTGGTCGGGGTGACGATGGAAGTCGTGGCCCCCGCCTGGCTGCAGCTCGACGTCCATGACGACCAGGTGTTCGGCGCCGTGTGCCGGAACCAGGCGCCACCCGATCACTCCCCAGTCGAACTGCTCTCGCCGTACGTCAGACAGCGGAATGAACATGGTCATGTGGCTCCTCGTGGTCCTGTCGGCGCGGTGATCATCTCATGCAAGCGGTCCGCCATGGCCACGGCGAACCTCTCGTCGTTGACGTCGAGGTCGAGGGCGTTCCCCCCAACCCCGAACCGGGTTCTGGAGAGCCCCCACAACAGCACCCCGTCAGCTGCCGGGTCCTCGAACAACTAGACTAC
>JBPCRX010000082.1:0-2307 GCA_050996395.1 Nocardioidaceae bacterium | reverse complement strand
CGGCACCCTGACCCTGATCACCGCCACAAAGCACCCCGAGATCAGCAAGGCCGTAGTGCTGGCCCAGCTGCTGGGCGGTTGATTCGCCGGTTTTCTCGACGTGACGGCATTGTGCCCCGTTGGTGGGCCGGTCCTCGCCCACAGGGCACTCCAAGCCAACCAGGATGCTCGACTCGACGGTTAGAGACCCCTGCCCTCCACTACGGCGAACGCCAGCGCGCGCAGGATGTCGGTGGTCAGCACGACGCCGTGCGACTCCAACTTGCTCCGCAGGCGTTCCTCGACCTCCGGGATCGCCTGAGGACTGTGCAAGCGGACTTCTTCATAGGCGGTCTGAAGGATACGAGCAAAGGCGCCGTAGTCCTGTGTTTCGTCGGTCATCGCTTGATCATGCCGCAACCGTCAGGCCCGCGCAGCCTCGATGTAGCATCCCCTGCATGCACAGAAGCTGCCGGTTTAGCAGACCATGGAGCTGCTTGATCCTGGCTGGGTCGTCTTCGGTCAGTACAGACGGTACCGCTCAGAACCGTACGTGGCCGATGATTCGAACGTCGAGGTCTTCGTGGCGGTCGTGGTCGCCATCGGCAACTGTCGTTGCGAGGGTGTGCTGTTCTAGCTTCGCACCGTCAAGGCCATGGCCTAGGCCCGATCGACGGTCACCCTGCGGCCGGGGGTCAAGAAGCGCAATTCTCAGCCTTTCGGTCTGAACCAGCGAGAGAGGGGCAAGCCGTGGTGAGCAGGCATGAGGTGAAGGTCCGCCGGGCCTACGACGAACCGGAGCGGGAAGATGGCACCCGGGTGCTGGTCGACCGCATCTGGCCTCGGGGACTGAGCAAGGAGAAGGCTGCCTTCGACGAGTGGTGCAAGCCGGTCGCGCCGTCTACGGCGCTACGCAAGTGGTACGGCCACGATCCGGAGCGCTTCGAGGAGTTTGACCGTCGCTACCGGGCCGAGCTCGAAGAGCCGGAGCGCGCCGAGGCCCTTGAGCACCTGCGCGACCTCGCCAAGCACGGCACCCTGACCCTGATCACCGCCACGAAACACCCCGACATCAGCGAGGCCGTGGTACTGGTCGACGTGCTTCGAGGCTGATCCACCCGCAGGTGGTTCTTGGCTGATCCACGAGAAGAGCGACGAGGAAGAGGGACATGGCTACGACCGGCTCAGCAACCGAAAGCGGAGAGCACCACAACAGTTCCGTCCCCACGTCGACGGACAACCCCGTCGGAGCGCAGCCAGTCGTTGTCGTCGGCGTCGACGGCTCCGCCGCCTCACAACAGGCACTGCTGTTCGCTGCACGCGAGGCCACGTTGCGCAAGGCGGTCCTGCGCATCGTCACCAGCCACGACCTGAGGCCGGTCGTGTACGGCTACGCCGGCGGCTTCGACATGGGCTTCGAGATCGGGCCGCTGGAGAACAGGCTGAAGCAGGCCGCCGAGGCGCTCGTGAAGGCCGCCGCCGATACCGTGGCTGGCAGCACCTCTGCCGCCGACACGCCCATCACTGTTGAGACCTTCGCCGTCCAGGGTCGGGCAAGCGAGGTGCTGCTCCACATCGCTAAGGGGGCTGCGCTCCTGGTCGTCGGCGCACGCGGCGCGGGGGCGTTCACGCGGCTCATGATGGGTTCGACCAGCACCGAGGTCGTCCACCACGCTCACCTGCCGGTCACGGTGGTTCCCAGCGACGATCGCCACGGGGCAGAAACCACTTGAGTCACTCCAGCAGCTGGAAACGGCCAGAAGGGGGCCAAGACCACGGCGAGCACGCATGAGGTGAAGGTCCGTCAGACCGATGGGCTGCAGTTCGTGCCTGGCCGCACGCCACATCGATCCGGCCGCGGGTTGAGAGCTCAGCGCGATGGTGGGTCGCCGGTGATCAGTCGAGCGCTTCGACCGCGGGTGATGAAGCTGAACGACCAGCGGACCACGACGACGATCCGGTTCTGGAAGCCGATCAGGAACCAGAGGTGCACGACGAGCCAGGTCAGCCAGGCGATGAAACCGCTGAGCTTGACGCCCTTGACGTCAGCTACCGCACGAGCACGGCCAATCGTGGCGAGGTTTCCCTTGTCGTGGTACCGGAACGGCGGCGTAGGACGGCCGGCGAGGCGGTTGCCGATGACCGTGGCGACGTAGCGGCCCTGCTGGATGGCGACCGGCGCGGTACCGGGCAGGTTGAGTGCCGACCCATCGGTGCCGCGCACCTGCACCATGTCGCCGACCGCGAACACTTCGGGGTGGCCGGGCAGCGTGAGGTCGGGTTCGACGCTGACGCGCCCGGTGCGATCAACCTCCGCTCCGGTCGCCT
>JBPCRX010000102.1:0-10266 GCA_050996395.1 Nocardioidaceae bacterium | reverse complement strand
TGGCACCCTGGACGGCAAGCTGCTCGACGAGCGCGGCCAGCGAGTCGTCGGGCACGGCCAGCAGCAGCAGGTCGCAGGCGCGGGCGACCTCATCTGCCGGGGCGACGGTGGCCTCGGGGAGCAGAGTCTCGATCCGAGTGGCAGAGGCGGCGGACCGGCCGGAGGCGGCGACCACGTCGTGACCGGCGTCACGCAGCGCCGCTGCCAGCGCGGCGCCGACGCGACCGGCGCCGACGACGCCGATGCGGTAGCCAGTCATTGTCGCCCCTAAGGCTTTCGTCGAGGTACCGGACGGTTGGGTGCGCCTGAGACGGTGCGCAGCGAGTGCGCCGCCAGCGTACGCCCGGCTCCCCAGCACCGGCACCGATGCCGGGTCGCCCACCCGGATCTCGAGACAATCCGGCAGCCCCAACTACCACGATGTCGCGAGATCGGTCCCCGCCAGACTGAGCGGGTGCCGGCGACCAGAACTGTGCGCGAGGCGTGGGAGGTCGCCTTGTACGGCGACGACGGCTTCTTCGTGCGCGAGGCACCGGTGGACCACTTTCGTACCTCGGCAACGGCGACGCCTCGGTTTGCCTCCGCGCTGGTGGATCTGGCCCGGCGGTGTGGGCTCGACTCGGTCGTCGACGTGGGCGCCGGCCGGGGCGAGCTGCTGCTCGCGATGGCGTCGACCACCCCGGAGCTGCCGCTGCACGGCGTCGACCTGTGTCCCCGACCGGCCGACCTGCCGGTCTCGATCGGCTGGAGCGTCGAGCTCCCGACCGAGCTTCGAGGCTTGGTGATCGCCAACGAGCTGCTCGACAACGTGCCGTGCACAGTTGCGGAGGTCGACCTCGACGGCGTCCCCCGAGAACTGTTGATGAACGGGTCCCACGGGCTCGTCACCGGCCAGCCGCTCACCAGGCCGGAGCTCGGCTGGGTCCAGCGGTGGTGGCCGGCCGCCCGACCCGGTGACCGGATCGAGGTGGGGACCGCCCGCGACGACGCCTGGTCGGCCGTGGTGAACCGGATGGCGCACGGCCTGGCGGTCGCGATCGACTACGGGCACGTGCGTGCTGACCGGCCGGCGCACGGCTCGCTCCGTTCGTACCGTTCCGGTCGCCAGGTCGAGCTCAGGCTGGACGGCAGCGCCGACGTGACGGCCGACGTGGCGCTCGACTCGGTGACGGCGGCCTGCGGCGGCCGGCTGCTGACCCAGCGGCAGGCGCTGCGCGAGCTAGGGTTGTCGCCGGCTCGCCCGGCCGTGGGCCAGGGCGGCATCGATCCGAACGGCTACCTACGCGCGCTGGCAGCCGCCGGTGAGGCCGCGGAGCTGCTGGCAGTCCCCGGTCTGGGCGACTTCGGCTGGGTGGTCACACCCGTCGGCATCCCCGACCCTTTCCACCCGTCCGTGAGTTCCTGACCACCCGTCCGCGAGTTCGCAACCGCTGCTACCTCGCCGTGGTGTGCCCGGCTCGTCGCACCGGAGCCGCCTTGCGTACCAGGTCGAGAGCCAGCTGCCACGCCTCGTCGGTGGCGCGGTGGGCGACGACCGCATGCACCGGGCCACGCGGGAGGTCGACGTGCACACTCGCCAGCCCGAGCACTCGCTGCAGGGGGCCGCGCTGCACGCGTACTGACTGGATCTTGCCGCGCGGCACCACGTCGGTTCGCCTGACCAGGACACCGCGACGAGAAACCACCAGCTGCTCGTCGTAGCCCGCGGCAGCGAAGCGGCGACCGATCGGGTCGACCCATCGGCTGCGCGCCGGAGGAGCCGTCAGGGCGACACTTTGGTGGTCGGCGCCCAGCAGGCTGTCCAGCAGGGCGTCCACGCTGGCCCGCGGTGCGACGGGCACCAGCGTCGACAGCTGCTGCTTGCGCTCCTCGTCGTCACCACCGACACCGGCCACGGTGATGTCGAGCCGAGCCCAGCCCAGCGCCCGCCACAGCAGAGGTTCGGCGACCACCACACCCTGGACGCGGTCGACGGGCACGGTCTGGCTACGCCGTCCCAGCAGGCCGGTCGCGATCCGCAGGCCAAGTCGCGACTCGGTCACGGTGAAGCGCGACCACAGGACGAACTCGCGCGCCAGCAGCGAACCGACCCCGGCTACCGAACCGAGCACGACGACCACGCCCACCGGCGTGCCGCTCACCATCGTCAGGACGACGCCGAAGGCGGCCGACACGAGGGCGCCGACGAACTCGTTGCGCAGCAGCAGGCTGCCGGCGAGCCGTCCGGAGGAGACGGCGAGCAGCGTACGGCTGGGTTGTGCCGCCTCCGTTGCACCGGCTGAACCCAACAGCTGGTCACGAAGCCGCACCGCCTGCTCGAGCGGCAGGTAGGCCAGCTTGGCATCGGAGTCGTTGCCGCCACCGACGTCGAAGGACAGCTCCGCAAGACCGACCAGGCGAGCCAGCAGCGGTTGCCGCACATCAACGGCCTGCAACCGGTCGATGCGGATACGTCGCGAGCGCCGTACGAGGACGCCGGTGTCGACGCGGAGCTCGGACGCCGACACGCGGTAACTGGTGAACCACCAGGAGCCGAGGCCGAAGACGAGTCCGGCGGCGAGCGTCGCCAAGCCCGTCCAGGCGAACTCGATCGCGTCGAAGCCGTCGCTCAGGTTCCTGGCCACCCAACCGAGCCAGACCACCAGGAACAGGCCCCCGCGCAGGATCGGCGAGAGCGGGTGCAACCGGTGGAACTCGCCTTCCGGGACACTCACAGCCCGGCGGCCTGCGCCTCACCGAGCGCGGTGAGCCGGTCGCGCAGCCGCTCCGCCTCGGCGAAGGGCAGTCCGACGATCCGCGCGTTGGTGTCCGGCGAGGCGGTGTGCAAGGTGACGTCGGCGATCCCGAAGCGGCGCGCCAGCGGACCGACCTTGACGTCGACGAGCTGCATCCGCCCGTACGGCACGACCTCCAGCCGCACGAAGCTCACCCCGCGACGGATGTAGAGGTCGTCGACCCGTTCCGCGTAGGCCCAGGAGCGCGCGTTGCGCACGATCGCGAACGCGGCGACAACGGCTGCCACCAGCAGCACGACGGCGGCGATCCCGGCCGCCCGGGACAGGTCCGGCAGCAGCCGGGCCGCTGCGGCAATCACCGCCAGGGCGAGGACGGTCACTGAGCCAAGGGTGATCAGCCGCACCGCGCTCAGGCGTGGGCTGACCGAGGTCCACGCGGCGCCCGGCACCTCGAAGACGTCTGCCACGCGGCCAGGTTAGCTGGGCAGGGCGGGAGTGTCGGCGACGATCCGCTGCCCACCCGATTCCGGCACCTTCCCGGTGGCAGGTACCCATGCGTGCGGGGCTTCCGCCGGGGTACTGCAGCCGTACACACCACGGCATCCTCTGGAGGACGCAATGACCCGCGAACAGAATCTGGCTGCTCAGCAGCGCCTCGGCGAGATCGTGAACGCAGGCCAGCTCGACCGGCTGGGTGAGGTGTTCGCTGTGGACGTGGTCGACCACGATCCGGCACCCGACCAGGGACCTGGGATCGAGGGCTTCGAGACGTTCTTCGAGTCGCTGGCAACGGCCTTCCCGGATGCCCAGCTGCATGTCGACACGACCGTTGCCGACGACGACCAGGTGGCGATCGCGTACCGGCTGACGGGCACCCACAAAGGCAAGTTCTTGGGCATCAAGAAGACCGGCAAGAGCGTCGAGGTCCGTGGCATGCAGATCGCGCGCTTCCGCAACGGCAAGATCGTGGAGAGGTGGGGCAGCACCAACGAGCTCGGCATTCTTCAGCAGATCGAGGCCGACGAGGTGCCCGCTCCTCCCGACCAGGGTGGCATATCGGCCAAGAAGGTCGTCGCCGGCGCGGTGGCTGCCGCCGCCGGCGTTGCAGCCGCGAGCGCGTTGACGGGCAAGTCGAGCACCGAGGACGAAGACGTGGCGGTGGCTGTCGACACGGTGCCTGTCGTCGAGACCGCGCCAGCTGTCAACACGGTGCCAGCTGTCGACACGGTGCCTGCGGTCGACATGCCTGTCGTCGACGAAATGCCGCCCGCAACGGTGCCGCCTCTCGCAGCGCCGGTCGTCGCTCCCGTCCACAAGGACGCGATGCCCACGGACGGCCCCGATGACGGAGCGCGGCTCTAGACGATCCCAGGGTGAGAGTCTTCAGGGACCGGTATCGACCATTCGGCGCCCCGTGGAGGAAACGTTGCATGTATTGCGAGCTTGCACAAGTCGTGCAAACTCCATATCCATGCAATCCTTGCATCGATGACGTACCTTGCCAAGCAGGATCGCATTGACGCTGACCGGAGCGTGTTCGAGGCTGCGGTAGAGCGGCTGCGCACGGTTCTCCCTTCGACCTGGGAGATCCGAGACACATCCCAGACGGGGCACCGGGGATTCGTGGACTTCGCGTTGGAGATCAAGAGTGAGGGCGGCGCGTACTGCGGGTGGTGGGTGGAGGTGAAGCAGAGTCTCAGCCCAAGGGCAGCCGAACGGCTTCTCGGTGGCCAAGCGCGCCGCCTGCTGGCGGGGAACCCGGGCCAGCGAGTCGTCGTGATCGCACCGTGGCTCAGCCCGCACACCCAAGACGTGCTGCGGCGCGAGGACATCAACTACATGGACCTGACGGGCAACGCGTGGCTGCGCCAAGATCGCCCGGCTCTCTACGTCATGTCGACCGGGGCTCAACGGAACCCGTCGCCCAGAGAACGCGGTGGAGTCACCCTGAACGGCGTTCAGGCAGGACGCGTCGCTCGAATGCTGACGGACGTGCTCCCGCCCTACACCGCCAGCCAGATCGCGAACAGAACGGGCGTCAGCCTGGCCTACGTCTCCCGGCTGCTGACCATGCTGCAGGAAGAGGCCCTCATTCAGAGAGGACACCGAAGTCGCGTAGACCACGTGGACTGGCAAGGGGCGCTGCGCCGCAGGGCGGAGAGCTATGGGGTCTTCTCGACCAATACGGCGCGCGGATTCATCTCTCCGCGAGGACCCCAACAACTCTTGGAACGGTTGCGAAAGCCCGGTCAGCCCTACAAAGGAGTCACCGGGTCGTTCGCTGCTGCGTCGCGAGTTCACGTCACGGCTCCTGCGCAACTGCTCATCTACGTCGACGACGTCGAAGACCTTGAACGGCGGTTTGAGCTACTGCCAACCGCGCGGGGAGCCGATGTCGTCTTGCTACGACCATACGACTTCGCCGTGTGGGAGCGGCCCGACAGCAGCGACGGAATCAACTTTGTAAGCCTTGCTCAAGCGGCTCTTGATTGCCTGACGGGTGACGGTCGCATGCCAGCGGAAGGGGAAGCGTTGCTCACGTGGATGAGCAGCCACGAGACGGAATGGCGATGGCGCCGCATCGACGACTTGCTGCCGCGCGGAGAAATCCTCCCATGACGCCGGCGCCGGAGCACATTGCTGCCCGGAAGGTCCGCAATCGACGCACTCAAGGCTCACGCCGCGGTGCTCACCGTGGTGGCGCGCAAGCGGCCTACCTGCGAACCGGGGACGCAGCACTCATCACATCTCCGTTCACGACAGACGGCGACATCGTCCTAGACTCGACCCACCTGGGTGATGAACCGGACCTCGAAAGCGCGATGCGTGCCGCTCACTTCGAGCTCCGTGTTGACGGGCTGGGCAACAGTGAGCCCGGAACTTGGGTCAGGGCGACAAAAGTGGGCGACGTCATGTATCAGGTCCCTGTCGACCTGATGGTTCCCGCGGGCCTGCTGCCGGGCAGCAGGAGCCGAGGCGTTCGACTGCCCATACATGGGAAGAGAGCCGCGAAGCAGGTAGTCGGCCTGGAGGCTGCACTTTTGGATAGCGACGTCCTTCGAGTCTCCGCTCTTGATGCCCACGACCGACGATCAACGCGAATCGCGGTGGCGGGCACGGCCGCGCTCTTGGTGGCCTAGACGATCAAGCTGAGCGAGCGGCTGGAGGTCGGTAAGCCTCATCGCATCAAGGACAAAGACGCTTCAGACGTCGTGCGGCTCATGCGCACGACGCCCGCGCCTGACATGGCATTGCGGCTGCGCAAGCTCCGGAGCGACGCAGTCGCCGGCCCAACCGTGGAAGCTGCAATGAATCAGTTCCGTGGATTGTACGCGGGCCGACGGTCCCCGGGCGTGCAGATGGCCACGCGAGCTCTCGAGCAGGACCTCCCACGCCAACAGGTCGAGGCGCTCATGAATGCCTACTCGCGACGGCTCCTTATCGAGCTCGACATCGACCCCTGACGAGGCAAGTCAAATCAGGCAATCAGACCTCGTAGACCTTGAGCACCTCGTCGCCGTAGTGGTCGATGACCTTGACCGCGATCTTCCCCGAGGACGGCCGAGGGAACGGTCGCGACGTGGTGTCGTAGAGGGTGGCCCAGGCCGCCTCGTCGATGTCAGCCTTGAGCGCCCGCTTGAGCCGGGCGTACGGATCGGTGCCACCACCGGTGAAGTAGCAGTGGCGAACGAAGAACGACTCCTCGTTGTAGTCGGTGTCGATCATCCACATCGCGATGTCGTCGGTGTCGGAGGAGCGCACGTCACCCGTGGTGGGGTTGTAGACGTCGACCCCGCGGATCTCGACCACGAGCTGCCCGTCGACGTCCTTGACCAGCACGTCCGGCTCCCCGAACACCGTGAACAGGTTGCCGCTGCCGGTCTTCTTGAGTAGCACATCCCCCATCGCCAGGTCAGCGTTCATCCGCACGATCAGGATCGGCAACCGGCCGAGGCGCCGCTCCGACTGGACGGCGGCGAAGTCCTGGCCGGCGCCCTCGGGCCGGAACTCATCGACGGTCTCGATGACTCGAGCGTCGAAGGCGAACCCGCACACGAGCAGCAGGTCGAAGCCCTGCCCGCGCAGCGCCTCCCGGGCCGCCGACTTGATCCAGTCGGAGTCGACGGTGCCGTACTGCGGGCCGATGCTGATCGCGATCCTGGTCGGCGTCCCGTCTTCAGCGTCCCTGCGGGTCGCCTCTGCCTGGACGTAGGGGTGGGCGTACGGCGCCAGCGTGGCCAGCTCCAATCGCTCGTTGCGCCAGCCGTTCTGCACGCCGGCCTTGAGCAGGTTGTCGAGGATCGTCTGCTCGAACGACGAGCCGTCGGGCTGCTGCTGACCGGCCTGCTCGCTCTGCGGCTGCTCCATCTCGAACGCCGCGGCCCGGTGCGGGCTCAGGCTCTCGACGGTGAACGGCCCGGAGACGCGGACCTTGCGCTTGTCTTCGTACGGGCGGTCGAACAGCGTCTCGGTCTCGGCATGCTTCGCGATTGCGGCGTCGATCTCCCCGCGGCTCATGCCTTCGCGGATGTCGGGGTTGTTGGCAATCGACTTCAGCGTGACGTGCGGGACGCGCTCGTAGACGAACCCCTTGCGCACGTCGTCACCGGTCGGTGTCGTCGGCTGCTCGACGCCGGTGAGGTCGCGCTCCTTCTTGCGGCCGGCGGGGGAGTCAGCGAGCAGGTAGTAGGGCAGCTTCGCGCCCATGACCCGCTGGCGTGCCAGCGCGATCGCGACGCGGGAGGTGTCGATGGTGATCCAGCGCCGGCCCCACTGCTCGGCGACGAACGCGGTGGTGCCGCTGCCGCAGGTGGGGTCGAGCACAAGGTCGCCGGGGTCGGTGGTCATGAGCAGGCATCGCTGTGGCGCCGTGATTGCCGACTGAACGACATATACTTTCGGATCGGATCGACTTTGCACGCCGCCCACATCGGGCCAGTTGTTGTTCATGGGAAACGCCGCAAAGTCATCCAGGTACCGCACATAACTCAGTGACTGACCCGTCACAGCAACGCGGCGAGCCGCCATGAGTTGCGCCATTCCCGCTCGGTGAGTCTTCCATTCACCAGCACGGGGCAGGAACGTGCGCCCGTCAATGTCAACCGGGTAGTACCCGGTGCGTGCCTCGCGGACGCGAGGCGATGTGAGGTTGTCCAGTCGGAACAATCGATCCGGGCTATCCACACCTCTCATACTGGCGGCAGGCAGTCTCTGGCCGTCCCGCTGTTCGACCTGGTCGTACTTATCCGCCCCGGCCTCCCCTGCGCGCTTCGGGAGATAGAGGCGGCGAAACTTCATCCGATTTCGGTCAACGGCGTACCAAAGCACAAAGTCACTGGTGTTCGGCAAGAACTCTGCCGTCGCACCACCCGTCTTGCCGTATGTGATAAGGCTGACGAAGTTCTCGGCGCCGAAGACTTCATCCAGCAGGCTCCGTACCAGGTGGACGTTCTCGTCACCGATCTGGAGGAAGATGCTCCCCGACTCCGTCAGCAGATCCCGCGCGACCACGAGCCGGTCCCGCAGATACGACAGGTAGGAGTAGATGCCCAGCTCCCAGGTGTCGCGGAACGCCTTGATCTGCTCGACCTCGCGGGTGGCATCCTCCGCCTTGCCGTCCTTGACGTCCCGCTTGCGCGTGGACACCTGCCAGTTCGAGCCGAACTTGATCCCGTACGGCGGGTCGAGGTAGATCATCTGCACCTTGCCCCGCAGCCGTTCTCGCTCGGCGAGTGACCCCATCACGTTCAACGAGTCGCCGAGGATCAGCCGGTTCGACCAGTTCGCGTCGTGCTTGTAGTAGTCGACCGCGTCCCACTCATCCAGCCCGTCGAAGGAGTCGAACAGCGTCAGCTCCGGCTCGTCCTCCGGACGCTCAGCTGTCCGCCGCAGGTTCTCCACCAGCACCCGGGGGTCGATCTTCTCCTGGATGTAGATCGGCGGGGCATCGACCAGGAGGTCCTCGCCGTCCTGGGCGTCCTTGCCTCTCCACACGAGCTGCGGGTCCAGGCTCGGGTCCCGTTCGTATCGCAGTCGCACGAATGCGGCGACGGACGGGTCCACGAAGTCACGAGCATCCGCCGTGGGGATGTTGACCCGCTTGTCCTCGTGCGTCAGCGCCTCTACAGGCGTCACCGCCTGCCTCGCCGTACGGCCGTTGCTGGGAGCCATCGCCAACCTCCATCCTTCTGTGTAGGGCCGTACTCGTGTGCTTCAAGCATCTCCCTGAAAAGTAGGCAATCCTCAAGTGGAGAAGCCGGCAGAGAGTCTGACCCATGCATCGAACCAATGGCTATAGTACTGACGAAGTGCGAAGACGTCCCGGAGGGATTCAGGAGCAGCGCCCCCTCGCAGATCGCTGACCCGGGTGGCTGCGTTGAGCGCATGTCGGGTGGCAATGAGGACCCGCCACCAGACATCAACCGCGGCGTCCTGTGGCCGACACGTGATGGCATGATAATCTCGAAGGACAGTGAGGAGGCTTCCGTGGGAACTGTTACACAGGCGTTTATACTGCCGCACACCTTCTTGTCCATACATTAACTCGAAGAGTCTCGTGGGCCCCGGCAATGGGTCGATTATACCGAAAGCGTGGCCCCTTTTCCACTCGTTGATCCGCTCGCCCAGGTCACTGATCACGCCGAGATTCCCGCCATCCATGAGTTGCCGTTCCTCGCTTACGGTATTCTGCCAAACGGCCAATGCCCTAGCGACTCTTTTCTCCACCGCAATTTCAGGGTCGGCGAGCCACCAGCATCTATTGGCGTACTCGCACGCCGATCTTGCCAGCGTGCCCGATGAGAAGCCTAAGTCCCACTGCGGATCGCTGACAAGGTGCAAGCCGTGCACGAAGTCGCCCGCGGCTCGTAGGTAGACCTCTATGACGTTATAGGAAAAGAAGGCTGGATCCGGCCAGTCTTGGGTGCCTAGACGGCGATCTGCCGCGATCTCCAGTTGCGCCCTGCCAGCCAAGGGCATGCTAGCCACCTCGGACATGGCGGCGGCGGTGCCAGCAGCAAGTTCAACCGCTCGCTGCACCTGAGGCAGCTCTCTGGGCACACGGACAGTCTGCTGGAGCGCCAAGCTGATGAGAAGCGGCAGGCGGCGCTCTTCGCTGTCGGAGCACGGGCATTGAGTGGGCGACGCTTAGTAGCTCCGCGGCCTTCACCCGGGTCGACCTCGGCCACGGTGCCAGACCGTGGCTCGTCGTGAGCAACAACCCGCGAAACCGCAATCTCGACTCGGTGGTTGCGGCCAGGATCACGACGACGAATAGGCACGCTCATGTGCCAACGGTCGTGCCGCTGAAAAGTGGTGACCCACTGACCGGGTTCGTTTTGTGCGATGACCTCGTGCAGCTCTACCGAGCCGAGCTCGACATTCCGCTTGGTGCGCTGACACCGGCGACCATGCGTGCGATTTCCGTCGCTCTGCGAATCGCGCTTCCGTGACCGCACGTGGTCCGCTTGACCGTGCAGATTCGGAGGCTCGGGGCTCGGGGCTCGGGGCTCGGGGCTCGGGGCTCGGGGCT
>JBPCRX010000037.1:0-9786 GCA_050996395.1 Nocardioidaceae bacterium | reverse complement strand
CGTCATCACCCACGCCGAGCCCATCCCGGTACCGGAGCCGGAGCCGGAGCCGGAGCCGGATCCGGCCCAGAACTCGTGACCTTCGGGGGGCGCGTCAGCCGAACAGTCCGCCTGCGTTCAGTCCGCGCGCATCCTGCTTGAGCGCAGTGTCGATGCCGAACGCCGACGCGAGCACGATGCTGTGCATCGGCTGCGGCAGCTGTTCGTGGATCTGGACGACATAGTTGTCGGCCTGGGTGAACATCGTCTTGGCCAGCCCTTCCCAGGTCTTCGTGATGCGAGCGACCTCACGGCCAGTGCGGTCTTGGACGTTGAAGTTCCACGCCCGCCAGTTCTCGCCGTTGAGCGAGCCGATCTGCTCACCGCGCGCCTCCAGCGCGAAGCGGATCTTGCCGATGGCGTTCAGCTGCACGATCTGGCCGAGCTCGCGACCATCGCCGCCCTCGACGATGATGCGGGACTTGACGAACTTGCGCGGCCGGGTCAGAGCCAGCACCACCTCACCGGTTCGGTCGACCACCTGGAACTTGTGGGTCATGAACTGGTCGACGTCCGCCACGAGACGCACGACCTTCTTGGCCATGCTCTGGCCGACCTGGCGTACCGCACCGATCTGTTGACCGGTCTGGTCGTAGATCGCGAACTCCTGGTTTATCTCGATCAGCTTTGCCTTCTGGTTGACCACGAGCACCGGCTCGGTGAACAGCGTGCCACCGCCCTGAACGCCCGACGCGGCGATGCCTGCGCGGGTGACGTCGCGCTGAATCTTGTCAGTGGCCCGGTTGACCGTCGGGATGTGCGCGCTTCCGCCCGGAGGGTCGACACTTTGGCGGCCGTGGCTCGCGACGTGCTCAGTCCAGCTCGAGCCGTCGAAGTAGCGGTGCTCCGCTCTGCCCCAGGGGTCGGGATACCAGTTGGGTGGGTGCTCCGGAGTACCAGTCATGCCGCCACCCTAAGGTGGTCAGACATCATGGGAGGGTGGACCCCGATACAGCGGCGCTCGCGCGTTGGCAGCAGCTTCTCCCCGGGGCGACGGAGCTCGGTCGTGAGCTGGTCAGGGCGTACGCCGACCCGGTGCGCCACTACCACGACGTGCACCACATGCTCGCCGTACTCGCAGGCATCGACGAGCTCGCCTCGGTGGCGACAGCGCCGCGACTCGTGTCCCTCGCCGGCTTCTTCCATGACGCGGTGTACGACGCCCCCAGCGCCGACAACGAGGAGCGCTCCGCCCAACTGGCGGGGTCTGCCCTGGAGCAAGCCGGGCTGACAGCCGATGAAGCGGCGGAAGTTGCTCGGCTGGTCCGGCTCACGACCCGTCACGACCCGGTGCTCGGAGATCGCGACGGCGCGGTCCTGTGCGACGCGGACCTCGCAGTGCTGGCTGGAGCCGAGGCGTCGTACGCCGCGTACGTTCGAGCAGTCCGGGCGGAGTACTCCTTCGCCAGCGACGACCAGTGGCGCACTGGACGTAGCGAGGTGCTGGAACGGCTACTCGGCCTGGACCGGCTGTTCCACACCGCTCTGGGTCACCTGCGGTGGGAAGCACGAGCCCGCCGCAACCTAGCGGCGGAGCTGGCCGCGCTGAACGTCAGCTGAGTGCCGAGTGGTTCAGCACCAGACTGCCCGCATCAGCGTCCAGCGTCGCTGACACCCCAAGCGGGATGCTGATCGTGCCGGGAGTGTGCCCCACATCCACACCGGCCAACACTGGTATTCCGAACGGCAGCAGCCGCTCGCGCAGCACCGCGTCCACATCACGAGCGTCCCCACAGTCGGTGAACGCACCAAGCACGATGCCGCGCACCCCGTCGAACCAACCGCTGTCGGTGAGCTGGGTCAGCTGGCGGTCGATCCGCCGCGGCACCTCGGCGATGTCCTCGAGGACGACGATCGCGCCGCGCGCGGGGTGGGTGAAACAGGTCCCCACGCCCGCGGTGAGGAGCGCGAGATTACCCCCGAGGAGAATGCCGTCGGTCCGCCCGGGCGCCCACGCCTCGACCGCACCACTTGTCCCTTGGAGCAGGTCGAGTTCCTGGTCCGGTGAGAAGAGCAGGCGCCTCAGACGTTCGGCGCTCCCCTGCGTCGCCTCGACGAGTGACGACACGACGTGACTGAGGACGCTGACCAGGCCGAGCCTCGTGGCGAGCGCCTGGTGGAGCACCGTGATGTCGGAGAACCCGACCAGCGCCTTGGGCTCCGCCTCGGCCAGCCGATGCCAGTCCAACAATGGCACCACTCGGCCACTCCCGAACCCGCCTCTGGCGGCGAAGACCGCCCGCACCTGCGGATGCAGCCAGGCAGCCGAGAAGTCGGCGGCCCGCTCAGCGTCTGTGCCGGCGAGGTACGCAAGCCGCTCGTGACGCCCGAGTACATGATCTCCCAACGAGACCCGTAGGCCCCAGGACTCCAGCAGCGAGACGCCAGCGGCGAGCTGCACAGCCTCCACCGGGCCCGCCGGGCTGACAACGGCCACCAGGTCACCGTTGCGCAGGCGGGGAGTGCGCAGCAGCCCGCGCCCTGCTGGCCGTGGCGCTGGCGCGCCGGACTTGCGACGGCGTAGGCCGGCCGCCGTAAGCCGTCGGACCACCTCGCGCGACGAGACCGGCGTCGCCCCGGCGGCCACCAGCGGGTCGTACGCCCGGGCGGGCACGTCGTAGTGATCACGCTCGAAGCCGCGACGCGGGACTGAGTGGGCAGCGGCGAACTGGTGCAGCTCCTCAAAGGAGGCGTCACTCACCAGGTGTGACCACAACCTGCCATGGGCGGGCCACACCGGTGGGTCGATGAAGAGCGCCACCCTCAGCTGGCGGCGCCGGACGACCGAGCCGGGCCACTGAGTGCGTCGTCGAGCAGCCGCCGCCACGAGCGCACGAAGCCCGCCTCGACGTGCGCCTTGTCCCAGGACCGGCCCGGGCGCACGCAGGCGCCCAGGTGCAGCCGGGCGACTCCGGCTCTCACCAGCCACGGCACATGCTCTGCGCGCAGACCGCCGGCTGCGATGGCTGCGGCGGCGAAGTCCGGGTCCGCCGTGGCCGTCGCGAGCAGCTCGTCGAAGCCTGCCTCCATGCCGAGCGCGGCACCTGCGGTGTGCAGGCCGTCGACACCGTCGAGCCGGCGTACCTGTCGCCAGGCGCGGCGACTGTCCAGCGCCTGGTCAAAAGCGCGGTCGAACGTCCAAGGGGTGTCGCCGATGGCCTCGGCAAGCGCCGTACAGACCTCGCCGTCGACATCCAGGTCTGGAGTGAGGAAGCCGAAGGAGAAGCCGCTCACGCCCATTGAGAGGTAGTCGGATGCCAACCCCACCAGCCGGGAGAACTCTCCGCCTTGCGTGGTGAAGCCTCCCGAGAGACGCAGCGAGACCCGCACCGGCAAATCGACGGCGCGCACGATGGCACTTGCGGTAGTCGGTTCGACTGACCAGGGCTGCCCCTCGTGCCAGGCGCAGACCAGGAGTCGGTGGGCGCCACCTTCCTGCGCCTGCTCGGCGTCAAGAGGGTGCAACGCCACCACCTCGATGAGCCCCTTCTGACCGGAGGTCACACCGTGAGAGGTCGAGACGTTCGATGTCGAGACTCGAGCCGAGCTGGTCACTTGACCAGAGTGCCAGGATGGGGCTCATGACGTCGGCAGACCCGCTGTTGGCGGCGCGGGCGCTGGTGCTGGCAGATCTCGCGGCCAGAGGACTTGTCGACCCCCACACCGTGTCGGTGGTCGAGGACTGCGTCGCGCAGCGGCGGTGGTGGCTCGACCACTGGGACCGAGGGGGGGAGTTCGTCGTCGGGTTGGTGGCGCAGGACGTGCAGGACCGCCTCTTCGACGAGTCGCAGCGGTGGCCGGTGTGTGCCGGCTGCCCGGACCCGACCGAGCACAGCATGACCATCGAGCCGGAGCTGGGCCCCGACCCGCATTGGGTGTGCTCACACTCCGGCTCCGTGGTGGCCGCGCTGGGAGCGCTTCAGCCGGCCGACTGATCCCTGCATCGGCGGCAAGGGCTACTGTCGAGCCCGAGCCCGATCCGCAGAGGAGGCGCCCGTGTCCCCGTCGGCCCCCCGACGCACCGAGCTGTTGGTCAGAGTTCTCAGCGAAGCCTTCGGGCCGCTGATGGAGGCTGACCCGGCCGGCTTCCGGAGCAAGTTCCGGACGATGTCAACGGACCCGTTCGCGTTCTACCGCGGCAGCGCCTGCCTCTTCTACGCCGATATGGCGGGGACGCGTGACCGGCTGGCGAATGCCGAGACTTCGCGGGTCTGGATTCATGGAGACCTGCACGTGGAGAACTTCGGCACGTACATGAACTCCGAAGGTGTTCTCGTGTTCGATGTCAACGACTTCGACGAGGCGTACGTCGGGCACTTCTCGTGGGACCTGCGCCGCTTCCTGGCGAGCCTGGCGTTGATGGGGTGGCAGAAGGCCCTGCCGGAACAGGACGTCCGTGGTCTGTGCTCGCACTACCTCCAGGCGTATCTCGACCAGCTCGCCCACTACGTGGACGAGCCGCACGACGAGAGCTACGCGCTCCGGCTCGACAACACCGACGGCACCATTCATGAGGTCCTGCTGCTCGCGAGGAGCTCGACTCGGCTGGGGATGCTCGACTCGACAACCGAGGTGAGGGACCAGGAGCGCCGCTTCCTGCGCAACTCGACGGCTCGTGAGCTCTCTCAGGGCGAGACCAAGAAAGTCCTTGCGGCGTTCAACCGGTACCTGACCACGATCCCGGAGGCCAAGCGGGAAGGCAGAGACGTCTTCTACGACGTCAAGGATGTCGTCGGCCGGCACGGCTTCGGCATCGGAAGCGCTGGCCTGCCGGCATACAACGTCTTGATCGAGGGCTACAACCAGGCGCTGGAGAATGACAGCGTCCTGTCGATGAAGCAGGGCAACATCGCCGCGGCGAGCCGGGTGGTCGACGACGACCGGGTGCGTGGGTACTTCAAGCACGAGGGCCACCGGACGGTGGTCAGCCAGCGAGCGCTCCAGGTGCACACCGACCCGTTCCTCGGCCACACCACCATCGACAAGGTGGGATATGTCGTAACGGAGGTCTCGCCCTACCAGGCCGATCTGGACTGGAGCAGCGTCGCCGAGCCGGAGCAGATGGCGACGGTGCTCGACGCTCTGGGCCGCGCGACCGCCAAAATCCACTGTGTCTCCGACGAGGACAGTGAGGAGGACCTCGTCCAGTTCCAGACCGAGCACGCCATCTCCGCTGCCATCGGTGACGACGTGGACGGCTTCGTCGACGAGCTCGTCGACTTCGGGATCGGCTATGCCGACCGGGCCCGCAAGGACCACGGGCTTTTCATCGAGGCGTTCCGGGAGGGCCGGTTCGACCTGGTCTCCGCCACGGACTAGCGCCTGCCGGCCAGCGTCGCTCCCCCCCGCCTATCGTCGGCACCTTCAGGGCTCTGGGGTGGCGACCGAAGTCCTGACCGAAGTCAGCTAGAGGCGCCCTCAACCGGCCCTGGCCGGGACTTCGGTCAGGGACTCGGCAGGAGGGTCAGCGACTCAGCTGGACGTCAACGGTCTGAGACCCGACGTAGTGGGCCAATTTCAAGCTGACCCCTTACCCGACTCGTCAGTCACGGTCCAGCGCGATCGCGGCGGGAGAGGCGACGAAAGACCGAACGCACCGCCCACAGTCCCACCACCCCGCCAGCAAAATAGGGCGCGTAGCGCTTGAGAAGTGCTGGAAGCACTGTAGCGGCCAGGTTCAGCTCGGGCGGCGCGCCCGCTGCGCGGTGTGTGGGTGCGCGTCCCCCTGCACCGTAACCGTCGGCTCTTGCGTTGAAAGCCTCGCCGCCAACGCCCTCGCCGTCGGCCTGGCTCATCGAGTCGGCTCCCTCGGGTGCCGCCTCGGCATCTGTCACCCCTCCAGCGGCCGCCTCACCGGACGCCACCCGCTCACCCGCGTGGGGATCGCCGCCCATCAGCTCCGTCTCCAGGCACGAGGAGAACTGGGCAAGCAGTCGGTCACTGACGTCCTGCATCACTCCCCGGCCGAACTGAGCCGGCCGGCCGGTGATGTTGAGGTCGGTCGAGACCACGACTCCCGTGGACTCGGCAGCCTCACTCGTAAGCTGGGCGGTGATGGTCGCGGAGGCCGTGCCGTTGCCGCGCTTGTCCTTGCCACGCGCCTCTATCACCGCTCGGTGGGCCGACTCGTCGCGCTCGAGGAAGCGGCCGGTGCCGGCATACTGCAGCGACACCGGCCCCAGCTTCACCTTGCAGATGCCCTCGAAGGTGTCCCCGTCGAAGGACGTGAGCGACGCGCCGGGGAAGCACGGGGCAATGCGCTCGAGGTCGTTGAACGCCTCCCACGCGGCGTCGATCGACGTCGGCACCGTGAACTGGTGGCTGAGCTCCATGGGTCGCGCTCCTCACGTCGAGTACACATGGCCAGGCGGGTGGGCGGCCAGAGGCGACTACTGTCCAGCGGCCGCCAGCACAGCCCGTCTCGTGAGCACGGTCGCCAGGTGACGACGGTAGTCGGCGTCACCGTTGGTGTCGGTCGGCGGGTTCGTGGACTCCGCTGCTCCGGCTGCGGCCCGGCGTACGACGTCGTCGGTGGCCGGCTGTCCTTGGAGCGCCTCCTCGACCGCCGTCGCCCTGAGCGCCTTGGCGCCCATGTTGGTCAGCGCGACCTTGGCCTCGCTGATCGCGCCGCCGTCGGTCTTGACCGTGGCGGCCACGGCGACGATCGACCACTGCTGCGCCACCCGCGTGCACTTCTCATACTGAGCACCCCAGCCGGTGTGCTTGGGCACCCGGACCCGCACCAGCAGCTCGTCCTCGCCCACCGCGGTGGAGAACATGTCCTCGAAGAAGTCGGCAGCCGAGACGGTGCGCTCACCGCCCGGACCCGCAATCACCAGCTCGGCATCGAGAGCGAGGATCGGGGCGGGTAGGTCACCGGCCGGGTCGGCGTGCACCAGCGCACCTCCCAGAGTGCCGCGGTGGCGCACCTGAGGGTCAGCCACCGTCTCGGTGGCCTTCCCCAGAAGTGCGGCATGCTCCTTGATCAGCGGATGCTCTGCGACGTCGGCATGGGTCGTCATCGCGCCGATGCTCAGCACGTCGCCTTCGTCGCGGATGCCGCTCAGCCCGTCGACACGACCTAGGTCGACGATCAACGTGGGAGCCGCCAGCCGCAGCCGCAGTACCGGGATCAGGCTCTGCCCGCCGGCCATCACCTTGATCTCCTCGGAGTCCGAGCGCAGAGCTTCCAGCGCCTCGTCCACCGACGTGGGCGCCACGTAGTCGAACGCTGCGGGGATCATGCGAAACCTCCGGTGCTGTCGGCGGGGCCTTCGCTCACGGTGACGTTGTGCGACGGCAGGGCGTTGTCCTCGACGTTCTGACTCTCGGCCGGAGTTCGGTCACCGGCCGAGGAGTTCTGGATGGCAGTCCACACCCGGTGCGGCGTGCATGGCATCTGGATGTCGTCGATGCCGAAATGGCGTACGGCGTCGACGACCGCGTTGACCACCGCGGGGGTGGAGGCGATGGTTCCCGCCTCGCCGACGCCCTTGACACCGAGCGCGTTCGTTGTGGCCGGCGACTCCGTGCGGTCGGTGGTGAAGGTGGGTATGTCCGCCGCGCTCGGCACCAGGTAGTCGACGAACGAACCGGTCACCAAGGTGCCGGACTCGTCGTACAGCGCTTCCTCGAAGAGCGCCTGCGAGATGCCCTGCACGAGTCCGCCGTGCACCTGGCCCTCGACGATGAGCGGGTTCACGACCTTGCCGATGTCGTCGACACAGGTGTAGCGGCGGATCTTGACCAATCCGGTCTCGGTGTCGACGTCGACCGCACACAGGTGGGTGCCGTGCGGGTAGGAGAAGTTGACGGGGTCGTACGCCGCCCCGGCGTCGAGACTCGGTTCCACCCCGTCGGGCAGGTTGTGCGCCGAGAACACCGCGAACGCGAGCTCACCGATGCCGATGCTCGCATCGGTGCCCCGCACCCGGAACTTGCCGGCCTCGAACTCCAGGTCGTCGGCACTCGCCTCGAGCAGATGAGCCGCGATCGGTCGCGCCTTCTCGATCACCTTGTCGGCAGCCGCGACGACGGCCATGCCGCCCACCACCAGGGATCGCGAACCGTAGCTGTCGAGGCCGCGGGCGGCGATCTGGGTGTCGCCGTGCAGCACCTCGACGTCGTCGAAGGGCACCCCGAGCCGGTCCGCCACGATCTGGCTCCAGGCCGTCTCGTGGCCCTGCCCGTGCGGACTCGTGCCGGTCAGCACCTCCACCTTGCCGGTCGGCAGCATCCGGATCGACGCGTGCTCCCAGCCACCGGCGGCGTACGACAACGCCCCGAGGACCCGCGACGGGGCGAGGCCGCACATCTCGGTGAACGTCGAGATGCCGATGCCCAGCTGAATCGGGTCGCCGGACTCACGCCGCCACTTCTGCTCGGCACGCAGGTCGTCGTAGCCGAACAGCTCCTTGGCCCTGTCTGTGGCCGCCTCGTAGTTGCCCGAGTCGTACTCCAGACCGGCCACAGTCGTGAACGGGAACTCCTCGTGGGTGATCCAGTTCTTCTGCCGCAGCTCGAGCGGCTCGACGCCGAGCTCGGCAGCCAGCTCATCCATCAGGCGCTCGATCGCGAAGGTCGCCTCGGGCCGACCGGCGCCACGGTAGGCGTCGGTCCACGCCTTGTTGGTGAACACGTTGGTGCACACGAAGCGGTACGCCGGGAACTTGTAGATCGAGTTGTACATGAAGGCACCGAGAATCGGCACTCCGGGGCCGACGATGCCGAGATAGGCGCCCATGTCGGCGAGCAGCTCCACCTTGAGACCGGTGACGGTGCCGTCACGGCGGGCCGCCAAGGTGAGCTTCTGGATCTGGTCGCGACCGTGGTGCGCCGCGAGCAGCGACTCGCTGCGGGTCTCGGTGTACTTGCACGGCTTGCCCAGCCGGCGCGCCACCACGAGAGTGATAACCTCCTCGGGAGTGACCTGCAGCTTGCCACCGAACCCACCGCCCACATCTGGAGCGATCCCGGAGCTTGGACTCCGAGATGCCGCAGGTGAGCGCCAGCATCAGCTTGAGAATGTGCGGAATCTGGGTGGCCGACCACAGCGTCGTCTGTTCGCCGGTGGGTCGCAGACGAACCACCGTGGCTCCATGAATGCAGGGATGACCCGCTGCTGGCGAAACGTCCGAGCCACGACGACCTCTGCATCGCGGATGGCGTCCTCGACGTCAGTGCCGGTGCCCGCCTCGGTGGAGTCGAAGACCCAGGTGGCTGAGACGTTCGTCCCAAGGTCGGGATGGGTGAGGTCGCCACCTTCAGCAGCGGCGGCGAGGTCGAGGACGACGGGCAGGTCGTCATACTCCACATCCACGAGCTCGACGGCGTCCTCGGCCTCTACCGCCGACCTAGCCACGATGCAGGCGACGATCTCGCCTGCGAAGGAGACGGCGTCGACCGCGATGGAGGGGTGCGGCGGCGCCTTCTGGTCGGGGGTGATCGGCCAGGCGCAGGGCAGGCTCCACTGCTCGTCGGCGATGTCACGACCGGTGATCACCGAAATGACCCCGGGTGAGTCTTTGGCGGCCTGGACGTCGATCGAACGGATCGTGGCGTGGGCGGCGGGGCTGCGCACCATCGCCAGGTGCAGCATGCCCGGAAGGACCAGGTTGTCGGTCCATCGGGTGCGTCCGGTAATCAGGCGGCGGTCTTCCTTGCGACGTCGCGGCGTACCGATCTCGACGACCGGCGGGTCTTCCAGGGTGGTCATGACCGCGCTCCCTGAGCCGCGCTGAGCACGGC
>JBPCRX010000145.1:0-18070 GCA_050996395.1 Nocardioidaceae bacterium | reverse complement strand
CCGCCGACCACCTTGTAGGGCAACCCGACCCGGATGAACACCTCCTCGAACACCCGGCTCTGTGCGTTGGTCCGGTAGAAGATCGCCACGCCACTGGGCTTCGCGATCCCCTCGTCGGTCAACCGGTCGATCTCCTCCGCCACGAACTGCGCCTCGTCGTGCTCGTTGTCGGCGACATAGCCGCAGATCTGCTCCCCGTCACCCGCGTCGGACCAGAGGTTCTTGGGGGTGCGGCTCGGGTTGCGGGAGATGACGGCGTTGGCGGCACTGAGGATTGTCTGGGTCGAGCGGTAGTTCTGTTCGAGCATGACCGTCGAGGCATCGGGGAAGTCTTGCTCGAACTGCATGATGTTGCGGATGCTGGCGCCCCGGAATGCATAGATCGACTGGTCCGCGTCTCCCACCACCATCAGCTCCGCAGGCGCCGCCGAGGGTGCCGGAGTGGGTTCGTCAGGTCCGGTTCCGACCAGGTCACCGTCGGCGGTATGACGGGCGCCGGCCCCGCAGAGCTCACGGATCAGTACGTACTGGGCGTGGTTGGTGTCCTGGTACTCGTCGACCAGGACGTGCCGGAACCGGCGGCGGTAGGTCTCACGCACCTCGGGAAACGCCTGCAGCAGATGCACGGTCGACATGATGAGGTCGTCGAAGTCGAGGGCGTTGGCCCCACGCAACCTCCCCTGGTAGGTGATGTAGCACTCGGCGTAGGTCTTCTCGAGGTGGTTGTGGGCCTTCGTAGCGGCGGCAGCTGGATCGAGCAGCTCGTTCTTGCAGTTGCTCACCCAGTGGAGGACCGCCCGTGGTGCGTAGCGCTTCGGGTCGAGGTCGAGATCACGGCATACCAGAGTCATCAACCGGCGAGCGTCGGCGTCGTCGTAGATCGAGAAGTTGGAGCCGAAACCCAGCCGCGAGACCTCCTTGCGGAGGATGCGCACGCAGGAGGAGTGGAATGTCGACACCCACATGATCTTGGCTCGTCCGCCGACGAGCTCGATGACGCGTTCACGCATTTCCGCGGCGGCCTTGTTGGTGAACGTGATGGCCAGGATGGACCCCGGGTGGGCTCCACGTGCTGCCAGGAGCCAGGCGATGCGTCGCGTGAGGACTCGGGTCTTGCCTGACCCAGCACCCGCGACGACCAGCAGCGCGCTGCCCTCGTGGGTGACGGCCTCTCGTTGAGAAGGGTTGAGCCCGTCGAGGAGCTCATCGCGACTCGGGCGCCGCGCCCTGCCGGTCTCCTGGCTGCCCTCCGGTGCGGCCTCCTGCGTAGCGTCCGGGTGCAGCAGCTGAGGTAGAGGAATCAGGGCGGACATCTCGCTCACATGCTACGTGCTGGGACCGACGGAGCTGAGCGCTTAGGGCGGCCATACCTCGGCTCAAGCCGGCCGCCGCGGATTCGTGCGGGCCAACCGCGCCGGACCGGCCTCGCCTTATGGGGACGGCCTCTCGTTTGTAACGTGGTTGCAGTGATCCACCCGCGAAAGTGCAACAACGTCACACGTCGGGGCTCAGGCGCTCGGCTGGCCAAATCCCAGCTCCGGGTGGGTCAGAGGGCGATGCCGTGGTCGGCGAAGAACGGCTTGGGGTCGACTCCAGCACTCAGGTCCGATGCCAGGCGGTACTCGAAGTGGAGGTGAGCGCCGTACGCGTTGCCGGTCTGGCCGACGCGACCGAGTTCTTGGCCCTTGGTCACGCTGTCACCCTCGACGACCTCGATGGCGCTCAGGTGGTTGTACCAGACCTGGTCGCCGTTCTCGAACTGCAGCCGGATCTGGTTGCCGTACGGGCCGTCCCATCCCGCCTGCGCCACCGTGGCGCTGCCTACGGCCACCACCGGGGTGCCTTCGGCCGTCGCGAAGTCGATGCCGGTGTGGTAGCCACTCGACCAGTACGGACCTGGCTCGCCGAACCAGACAGTGATATGGAAGCCACTGGTCGGCAGCACCCACTCGTCGCTCTGGAGCTCCCCGGCAAAGTTGGCCGAGCTGTCGGCTGCCGTGGCGAGCTTCTCTTGTCGCGCGAGCGCCTTCTGCTCCGCCTGAGTCTTGAGTTCATCGGCGTAGCTGGCCGCGCTGTCGGCTGCCGTGGCGAGCTTCTCTTGGCGCGCGAGCGCCTTCTGCTCCGCCTGAGTCTTGACCGCAGTGGTGTGGGAGTCCAACGCCGGACGTGACGAGGACCTGCTGACCTGGGTGGCGTCGCGGGCACCGACGGAAGCATCGGGCAACGTGGCGACATAGTGTCCATCGAGGTGCGACGCCGGGTCGGCCACCCTGTGCTGGTCCGCCGCGGGGCTGAACGCCTGGGTCGCGGTGCCGGCGCCGATGGCGGCGGCGGCCAGCAGTGCCGTCCCGCCGAGCATTGAGGCAGCGGACACGCTTGCGGTACGGCGCCGTGGTTTCGAAGCGATGCGTCTGCCAGGACGTGGCGCCGAAGGGGTTGGGGAGACCTCGCGGGGTGCGCTGTGCTTGTCAGCACGATGCGTCGACACGCGCAGGAGGTCCTTCCGACGGAGGGGGGATGGAACACGAAGTTTCGAGGCTAACGGAAACTGGCCCTGATAGGAAACCAGCAGCCACGGCGTCTGGTCGTGCCATTGGCTAGGGTGCGAAGCGACGTACGTCGCCGACACTCCTGTCGACGGTTTCTCAACAGAGAGGCTCGCCGCTGATGGCTCCCGTCCGTATCGTGGTGGCCAAACCTGGCCTCGACGGCCACGACCGAGGCGCGAAGGTGGTGGCCCGGGCTCTGCGCGACGCGGGCATGGAGGTCATCTACACCGGTCTCCATCAGACGCCGGAGCAGATCGTGGAGACGGCGATCCAGGAGGACGCCGACATCGTCGGACTCTCGGTGCTCTCAGGCGCACACATGACCCTGTTCCGCAAGCTCATGACCTTGCTGGAAGAGCGCGACGCCACCGACATCATCGTGTTCGGTGGTGGGATCATCCCCGAAGCCGACATCGCCGTGCTCCGCGACATGGGTGTCGCTCGGGTCTTCACGCCGGGCGCGCGAACGCAGGACATCGTGGACTGGGTCAACCAAGCGGTGGCCACGGGCAGCTGAGCTCTCGGCTCAGCCCGGTGCGGCAGGACGGTGGCCTGACGTGTCGTGGCCAAGAGCGAAGTCGGCAACGAGCTCGGCCAGCTCGTCCGGATGCGTTCGCATCACCCAGTGCCCGGCGTCGATCTCCACCCTGACAAGGGTCGTGACGAAGCGGCCCACCTGCGACGTCATCGCCGGTGTGACGAAGCGATCGCGCAGCGGCACGACGAGCTGCACCGGCAGGTCGGTTCGGACGCCTGCGCTGCTCGCGGCCGAAGGCATCAGGTTGGTGCGGTAGAGACCCAAGCCATGAACAGCGTCAGGGACCCTGTCCCGTGGCATCACCGCCCGCAGCATCAGCTCAGGCAGTGCCGGCAGCTGAAAGGCCACCACGTACCAGGACCGGGCCAGCTGCTGAATCGCCTGTGCCCGCACCCGCCAGCCGGACCGGCGAGCTGCCGAGTAGAACGCGGCGACGTGTCGCAGCGCTGGTCCGCTGATACTTGTGTACGAGGCGATGCGTCCGCGCAAGCGAGGGTCGTCCTGCGCGGCGAGCACCGCCTCCCAGGTCTGGATCGAGCCCCAGTCGTGAGCGACCAGATGCACCGCTTCACCCGGCAAGACCTCGTCGAGAACCGCGACCAGGTCGGTGACGAGGTGTGCGACGCCGAAGCCGTCCTGGTGAGGTGGCGGCGAGCTGTCGCCGGCGCCCCTGACGTCATACGCGATGCAGCGGAACCGGTCACAGAGCCGGTCGATGACCGGCTGCCACACGGCGTGGTCGTCGGGGAACCCGTGGACGAACACCAGGGGAGGGCCGGTGGACGGGTAGTCGAAGACCGCCAAGCTCAGCCCTTCGGAGCTGACACTGCGCCGCGTCATGGCGGAGCCAGGTTGATCCACCGACTCACCCTAGCGAGATCTGGGTAGGCTCCACTCGGACCTGCGCCCAGAGGGTCCGGCACCCGGCGACGTGAGGATGGCACACACGGTGGACTTGATGGAGTACCAGGCCAAGCAGCTGTTCGGCAAGCATGGCGTGCCCGTGACCCTGGGGGTCGTGGTGGAGAACTCCGAGGACGCCGAAGCTGCGGCCGAGCGGCTCGGCGGCAGGGTCGTCGTAAAGGCGCAGGTCCTTGTCGGCGGCCGCGGCAAGGCCGGCGGAGTCAAGCTGGCCGAGACGCCGCAGGACGCGGTTGCGCAAGCCGAGGAGATCCTCGGCATGGACATCAAGGGCCACATCGTGCACCGGGTGCTGGTCGCCCCGGCAGCCGACATCGCCGAGGAGTACTACTTCTCCTACCTCGTCGACCGCACCAACCGCGCCTACCTCTGCATCGCCAGCACCGAGGGCGGCGTCGAGATCGAGGAGGTCGCCCATACCAACCCCGGGGCCGTGGCCAAGGTGCAGATCGACCCACTCGTCGGCGTCGACGCGGCCAAAGCCCGCGAGATCGTCGAGGCGACCGGTTTTCCAGCGCAGGTGGCCGAGCAGGCCGTCGACGTGGTGCAGAAGCTGTGGACGGTGCTGCTCGAGGAGGACGCTTCGCTTGTCGAGGTGAACCCGCTTGTCCTGCTCGCAGACGGCAGGCTCGAAGCGCTCGACGGCAAGGTCACGCTCGACGACAACGCTGGCTTCCGCCACGCCGAGCACGCAGCGTTCGACGACTCGAGCGCCACTGATCCGCTCGAGGTGCTGGCCAAGGAGAAGGGTCTCAACTACGTCAAGCTCGACGGTGCGGTCGGCATCATCGGCAACGGAGCGGGGCTCGTGATGTCGACCCTCGACGTCGTGGCGTACGCCGGGGAGGCGCATGGGGGCGTCAAGCCCGCCAACTTCCTCGACATCGGCGGTGGCGCCTCTGCGGAGGTGATGGCCAACGGGCTCGGCATCATCTTGGGTGACGAGCAGGTCAAGAGCGTTTTCGTCAACGTGTTCGGAGGCATCACCGCATGCGACGCGGTGGCCAACGGAATCGTTGACGCCCTCGAGATGCTGGGCGACGCGGCGACCAAACCGCTCGTCGTACGCCTGGACGGCAACAACGTGATGGAGGGCCGCCGTATCCTCAACGACGCCGCGCACCCGCTCGTCACCTTGGTCGACACGATGGACGGCGCCGCAGACCGAGCGGCTGAGCTCGCGGCACAAGACGACACAGGGAGCTGACGGTCATGGCCATCTTCTTAGACGAGTCCAGCAAGGTGATCGTGCAGGGCATGACCGGCTCGGAAGGATCCAAGCACACCCAGCGGATGCTCACCTCCGGCACCCAGATCGTGGGTGGGGTCACTCCCGGGAAGGCCGGACAAAGTGTGGACTTCGACGGTGCGACCGTGCCCGTCTTCGGATACGTCGGTGAGGCGGTCGAGGCGACCGGCGCCGACGTTTCGGTCGTCTTCGTACCGCCCCGTTTCACGAAGGGTGCTGTGGTCGAGGCGACTGACGCCGGAGTGCGCCTGGTCGTCGTCATCACCGAGGGTGTGCCGGTCAAGGACACGGCTGAGTTCTTCGCCCATGCGCAGTCCACGGGCTCTACCCGGATCATCGGGCCCAACTGTCCCGGTCTGATCAGCCCGGGCAAGTCCAACGCGGGCATCATTCCCGCCGACATCACGCCTCCCGGCCGCGTCGGGTTGGTGTCGAAGTCAGGCACGCTGACCTACCAGATGATGTACGAGCTACGTGACTTCGGCTTCTCGTCGGCGGTCGGTATTGGTGGCGACCCCATCGTCGGCACCACCCACATCGACGCGCTCGCGGCGTTCGAGCAGGACGCAGAGACCGACGCGGTCGTCATGATCGGCGAGATCGGCGGAGACGCCGAGGAGCGGGCGGCCGCCTACATCGCGGACCACGTGACCAAGCCGGTCGTCGGCTACGTCGCCGGCTTCACCGCTCCCGAGGGCAAGACGATGGGCCACGCCGGCGCCATTGTCTCAGGCTCCTCGGGGACCGCGCAGGCCAAGAAGCAGGCGCTGGAGGCTGCCGGGGTCGCGGTGGGCAAAACGCCGTCCGAGACAGCGCAGCTCATGCGGGACCTGCTGCAGGCCCGCTGAGGAGCGTCGTTCCCGCGGCTTGTCAGACCCTGCTTCCTTCGCACTCGTCCGACCTCTTCCTGCGGCTTGTCAGACTCTCGGCTGGCTATCGGCAGCGCAGAGTCTGACAAGCTGCAGATCAGCAGAAGGAACTAGAGCTGGTTCAGCCGCTGTAGCTGGTTCAGCCGCTGTGCGGCGCGGGTGGCCAGGCCGGCATACGCCTCGGGTTCGATGTCGAGCTTGTCGGTGGGGGTGAAGGTGACCTGGGTGACGGTTGCGCCGCGTCGCAGCAGCGCGACCCTGAACACGAACACCTTGTTCTGCGACGTGGCGGCGTCGATCTGCCAGAGGCGACCGTGGACCTGGCCCAGCGCGAAGTCGTCTGACAGTCGGACCGTGACGTTGGGCTGACGCCTCGAGCATGCGGCGACCGCGCCGTCCACGCCGGCCATGAAGGTGCGGGCCGCCGCCGCCGAGGCGAACCCACCGACCGTCTCGGTGAGACCGAAGATGTCCGGAAGGCGGCGGGCGGGGATGACATAGCTGCGGGAGCGCACGGGTTCGGCTCCGGCAGCCGTGAAGTCGGCCCGGTCGCAGACGGTGGCCGACGGGTTGTCGACCACCGGCTTCACTTTGGTGGCCACCCAGGGCGCTGCGATCCCGGCGAAGCGCGGCAGGTCCACCGTCGCGAGGAAGCCCTGGCCGGTTCGCGGCGGCAGAGGCTGCCGCTCCACCAGGTCGAACGGTGGGCTGGCGCAGCGCCCTCCGCCGCCCTTGCACACCGCATTGACGGACACTGACGTGGTCTTGACCAGATCTCGTAGCTGCACCGGGTGCGCCGGCGTGGACCGGACCAGCCAGGTTACCACCCCCAGGCCGGTGCGTGCCACCGCGACCAGCTCATCCCTCAGCTGGGCGCCGTCGACGTACCGCAACGAGACGAAGGTGTTGTCGTCTCCCAGCGCCTGTGCTCGCCTCACCTCGACCACCTGACGGGTGCCGGCCGGGCAGGTGGTGAATGCCGAGACGGAGCGGGCGTATGCCGTCCGGGCCTCCCGCGTCGATGCCGCCACCTCCAGCACCTCGACCACCCGGTTGGGCGACTCGCCAGACCCGGCGGTGAAATGACGGGTCCAGTGGTGCTGTGCGTGCTGAGCCGGGTCGGCGGGATAGCAGTCGTCGAGGGGCCGCTCGCTGCCGAAGTCGAGGCTGGTCGTTTCGACGGCCCAGGGACGAGACGGGTCCAGGACCTTGAGGTCGGACGCCGAAAGCAAGGAGGTGGTCGAGAAGGGGTCCACGACCGGAGTGGCGGTCCTCGTCGGCGTCGGCGTCGGGGTCACGTCGCTCCGCGCACCGTGCTCGGCATGGGGCTCGTTCTGCACGGCCGTCACTGCGCCAGCGCCGATCGCGACAGCCAAACTCGCCACCCCGGCCAGCAGCACGCGTGAACGTCGTCGCCAGTCGCCCTCTCTGCGAAGCCGTGAAGCGCGGTCAGTGGGTTCGTCGTGCAGGTCGGTGCTGAGTCCCTGAAGAGCCGCGGCGACGGACTGCTCCGTCGGATCGACACCGGCTCCAGCCAGCTGCGCGAACGCCGTCTCGAGAAAGCGCTGCGCCACCGGGTCCGTGACACCGGTCTCACGCCCTGCACGCGCAAGACTCAGCCCGGCCAGGCATCGCACGATGACGAGCTGACGCTCGGTCGGTGACAAGCGCAGGAGCGCGCTGATCAGCGGACGATGCTCTTCGGAAGTTCTGCGTGCAGAGACGTACCACGGTTGGCTGCTACGGGGCTGCGGCTGAGTGGTGGCAGCGAAGGCGCGCCGGCGGACCCAGGCGTCTTGTTCGACGTCCGAAAGGGCACCCAGCTTGCGCCAGTGGTGCGCCGCGGCCACGTAGGCGTCGCTCAAAGAGTGTTGGGCGATCTCGGTGCTCCCGCAGTACGCGTACGTCTGGTGAAGCAGCTGGAACCGTGAACGGCGGTAGAAGGCCGCGTACGCGTCGGCTCGCGACGGCATCGACGAACCTCCCGAGTTGGCGCTCTGAGCTGACCGTTACGACGGTAGACGATTGGCCGGACCAGCCAGGAACCACGCAGCTTGTCTGCCCGGCCGGGTGACACGGCGGAACCCGCTCGGCGCCTCACTGAGGCACTCCGTCCGGCGTGTCACCGGAGGCTGCCACTGTTACCTCGGCGACGATGAACGCGATGACCCAGCTGCTGACCCGCCCGGTCCTTCGTGTCGAGACCCAGGCCAACGCGCGTCCTCGCCGTTCATTGGTCGGCTCTGCGGCGCTCGCTGCGGCCGTCGCGTCGGGAACAGGTCTCCTGGCGGCGGTGGCCTTGGCCGTCGCAGCGTGGTTCAGCGCCGACTCGGGTTCTTTCGGGGGCGCCGTACGGATCGGAGCTCTGAGCTGGCTGGTGTCTCAGGGAGGCGGCCTGCACGTTGATGGTGCCGGCATCACGCTGGTGCCACTGGGCGGCTGCGCAGTCGGCGCCTGGATGCTCCACCGCGGCGGTCGCTGGGCAGGCGCTGGGGAGCAGTCCGCCGCGCCGCTCGCGCTCGTACTGGGTGCAGCCGTGTTCGGCGGAGGGTACGGCGCCATAGGGCTGGCCGTCCTCGCGGCCACGCACTCGTCTGGTGCGCACGCCGACCTGCTCCGCACAGCGCTTGTCTTGCCGTCGTTGGCTCTGGTGGCAGGTGGAACCGGCCTCGTGCGCGGAGCCGGTAGGACGGGTGACCTGCTGGGCCTCCTGCCGCGCGACGTGCGAGTGGTCCTTGCCGGCGCCGCGGCGGGGGTGGCATCGATGCTGTTCGCCGGCACCGTCCTGCTGACCGGCTCGCTGGTCGTCCACTTCTCCTCTGCCGTCACCTTGGCCGAGAACATGCACGCCGGAATGGTCGGAGGGGTTGTCCTCGCCTTGGTCGGGTCTGCTGCCGTGCCAAATGCGGTGCTCTGCTCGGGCGCCTACCTGACCGGAGCGGGGTTCGCGGTAGGAGCGGGGACGACGGTGGCGCCTCATCTCGTGATGCTCGGGCCGCTTCCAACCTTCCCTCTCCTGACTGCGCTGCCGCACAGCGCAGGCGCGTGGTGGCAGACCGCCATGGTGGTGTGCCCACTTCTGGCTGGCGCGGTGGCCGGGGCGGTGGTGGTTCGCCAGAGACGTTGCAGCGGCTACTCCGAGGCCGTGCTGTGGGCGGCTGCGGCGGGGCTGATGGGTGGTGTCGGCTTCGGCCTCTGCACCTGGTTGGCCACTGGATCCCTCGGCTCGGGACGCCTGCACCACATCGGACCGGACGTCCTGGCGACGCTTTTCGTCTCGACTGTCGGCCTGTGCCTCGGGGCTGCAGTCAGCGGCCTCATCGGCCGGTGGGTCGTTTCGCTGCGCTCGACTCCTTCTGACGAAACCAGGTCGCTCCAGGAGCCGACAGCACCGCAGGCAGGCGCGGCCGCCACCGGGCCGGCCAAACCTGACCGCTGAGCCGTCGAGCGCCCTGGCCGGCGGTCAGTCCAGCAGGCGGTCGATACAGTGGGCCCGCTGTCCCGCCTCACGTGAGGAGCTGTCCGCCGGTGCCTGCTCGTCTCGTCGTCCTGGTATCCGGTGCCGGCACCAACCTGCAGGCCCTGCTCGACGCCTGCACCGACCCGGCGTACGGCGCGTCGGTGGTGGCGGTCGGTGCGGATCGGTCTGGCACCAGAGCCGTCGCAACGGCCAGGGCGGCCGGTGTGGCGACCTTCGAGCGCCCGATCCTCCCTGTCGACGACCGGGCGTTGTGGGACCAGCGGCTGGCCGATGAGGTGGCGTCCTACGAACCCGGCCTGGTCATCTCGGCGGGTTTCATGAAGCTTGCGGGTCCTGCCTTTCTGGCCGGCTTCGGTGGACGCTTCGTCAACACCCACCCGGCGCTGCTGCCGGCATTCCCGGGTACGCATGCCGCTCGCGACGCCCTGGAGCACGGAGTCAAGGTCACCGGAGCAACCCTCTTCGTGGTGGATGAGGGCGTCGACACCGGGCCGATCGTGGCGCAGACAGCCGTACCGGTAGCGGCCGACGACACCGAGGACTCCCTGCACGAGCGCATCAAGACAGCCGAGCGGGCAATGCTGGTCGACACCGTCGGGCGGATGCTGCGTGAGGGGTACACGATTCACGGCAGGAAGGTCACCATCCCGTGAGCGAAGGCAGGAGGCCGCTCACCAGGGCCCTCATCTCGGTGTACGACAAGCATGGCCTCGAGGAGCTGGGAGCTGCTCTGGCGGCCCATGAGGTCGAGCTCGTGTCGACCGGGTCGACGGCGGCGCGGCTGGCAGAAGCGGGCCTTGCGGTCACCTCGGTCGAGGATGTCACCGGTTTTCCCGAGTGTCTCGACGGCAGGGTCAAGACGCTCCATCCGCGAGTGCACGCAGGGATCCTCGCCGACCGACGACTGGAGTCCCACCGTCGCCAGCTCGAAGATCACGGTATCGCGGCCTTTGACCTGGTCGTTTCCAATCTCTACCCCTTCACCGAGACGGTCATGGCGGGCGCAACGACAGACGAGGCCATCGAGCAGATCGACATCGGTGGCCCGGCGATGGTGCGGGCAGCTGCCAAGAACCACCCCAGCGTCGCGGTCATCACCTCACCGAAGCAGTACCTCGAGGTCGCCGCTGCGCTCGCAGCAGGCGGCTTCACGCTGGCGGAGCGTCAACGGCTCGCGGCGGAGGCGTTTGCGCACACAGCCACCTATGACGTGCACGTCGCCTCCTGGATGGGAACCGTGCTGACTGACACGAGCGGCACCAGCGGCTTTCCCGCGTGGGTGGGTGCCACCTGGGACCGGGCTGCTGTGCTGCGCTACGGGGAGAACCCACACCAAAGAGCGGCCTTGTATGTCGACGGTTTCGCACCGACGCCCCAGCTGGCGCAGGCCGTGCAGCTGCCCGGCAAAAAGATGTCCTCCCACAACCCCGTCGACGCCGACGCTGCCCGCCGCACTGCTCATGATTTCGACCACCCCACCGTCGCCATCATCAAGCACGCCAACCCGTGTGGCATCGCGTCGGGACGCGACATCGCGGAGGCGCACCGCAAGGCGCATGCATGCGACCCGGTCTCAGCCTTCGGTGGCGTGATCGCCACGAACCGCCCGGTCACCGCCGAGATGGCTGAGCAGCTGAGCGAGGTGTTCACCGAGGTGGTCGTCGCTCCCGCCTACGACGACGATGCCTTCGCGGTGCTCACCGCGAAGAAGAACATCCGCCTCCTTCGCGCAGCCGCGGCCCGACGAGGCGGGGTGGAGACGAGACCGATCTCTGGTGGTCTGCTCATG
This sequence comes from Nocardioidaceae bacterium, assembly GCA_050996395.1. Classification (GTDB taxonomy): domain Bacteria; phylum Actinomycetota; class Actinomycetes; order Propionibacteriales; family Nocardioidaceae; genus JBPCRX01. The sequence goes on along the minus strand of JBPCRX010000145.1, from coordinate 6,674 downwards.
CAGAGCCGGGACGCCGTCGACGCCGATGGCGACCATCGGTCCGCTTGGCGCCTGGCAGCCGGCCGGCCGATGGACGAGGCGGTCCTGGCCGACCTCGAGTTCGCCTGGCGAGCCTGCCGGGCGGCCAAGTCCAATGCCATCGTGCTGGCCCTGGACATGGCCACTGTCGGGGTTGGCATGGGCCAGGTGAACCGCGTCGACTCTGCCCGGTTAGCGGTGTCGCGTGCGGGCGAACGGGCAGCCGGGTCGGTAGCGGCCTCGGATGCGTTCTTCCCGTTCGCCGACGGCCTGCAGGTGCTGATCGACGGTGGGGTGAAAGCTGTCATACAGCCAGGCGGCTCCGTGCGTGACGAGGAGGTCATCGCAGCGGCAGAGCGAGCGGGCATGAGCATGTACCTGACCGGGTCACGTCACTTCTTCCACTGAGACGGTCCGCCACCGCCAGCCGAGCGTCTCGTGACACAATCTGGGCGTGACGGCGCACATCCTCGACGGCAAGCAAGTGGCGGCCGACATCCGGGCTGACCTCACCAAACGCGTGGCCCGGCTGGCCGAGCACGGCGTCACTCCTGGGCTCGGTACGGTGCTGGTCGGTGAGGATCCCGGCAGCATGTCGTACGTCGCAGGCAAGCACCGCGACTGCGCACAGGTGGGAATCGCCTCGATCCGGTCGCACCACCCCGCCGATGTCAGCCAGGAGTTCCTCGAGGACCGCATCCGCGAGCTCAACGACGACTCGGCCTGCACGGGGTTCATCGTCCAGCTGCCACTGCCGAGGCACCTGGACACCCACCGCGCGATGGCTCTCATCGAGCCTCTCAAGGATGCCGACGGCCTGCACCCGACCAACCTGGGGCGGCTGGTCCACATGGACCCCGCGCCGCTTCCCTGCACCCCACGGGGGATCGTCGAGCTGCTCCGTGCTTATGACGTCGAGCTCGACGGTGCCGAGGTCTGCGTCATCGGTCGCGGCGTGACGGTCGGCCGGCCGCTGGGCTTGGTGCTCACCCGTCGTACCGAGAACTGCACGGTCACGCTCTGCCACACCGGCACCCGCGACCTCGCACGTCACGTGAGGCGGGCCGACATCGTGGTGGCGGCAGCCGGCGTCGCCGGTCTGGTCACCGCCGACATGGTGAAGCCGGGTGCCGTCGTGCTCGACATTGGGGTGTCGCGCACGACAGAAGGGATCGCCGGTGACGTTGCGCCCGACGTTCGAGAGGTGGCCGGTCACCTGGCTCCGATGCCGGGCGGGGTCGGCCCGATGACCCGGGCGCTGCTGCTCACCAACGTCGTGGAGGCCGCGGAGCGGGCTGCTGGCCTGGTGTGAGCTGGTTCAAGAAGCCGTCGACCGTCGGTGGGGTGATCTACCTCCTCGTGGTGGCCACGATGTTGGTCGGACTGGGGACGGTTGCGGCCGGCGCGTGGCGAGCTGGGATCGTCGTGATGGGTGTGAGCTTCGGCGTCGCCTTCATGGCCAGGTGCGTGCTCTCCGACCAGCAGGCGGGCATGCTGCGGATTCGTCGTCGCTACGTCGACCTGACGACGCTGGCGGTCTGCAGCGTCGGCATGTTCGTGCTGGCCGCCTGGATCGTCGACCGTCCCTGAGCAGGTGGCGGCCGCCAACAGAGGCGGCGAAGGGCAAGCTGCACGGTGGACGCGCCTGACGGGGCGTCAGTACGCTTTCAGCCCGGCCGTGCGCTTCCTTCGTCGACTTCGCACATGCTCGGCTATGAGAGATGAGTTGACTGATGCGCAACAGTACGCCGACACGCTCCGCCGCGGTTGTCGAGGCTCTCACCCATGCCCGCTACGAGGTGCTGCCCACGGCCAAGATCGAGGCGCAGGTGGTCGACAAGGTACCGACCGACGTTCGCCTCACAGTCACGGCCAGTCCCGCCAAGGGCATCGGCGCCACACTCGACCTGACCGAGAAGCTGGTCACTCACGGCTACGGCGTCGTACCGCATCTGGCGGCCCGGATGATCTCCGGTCGGACCGAGCTGACGGAGATCGTGGACCGGCTGACCGGCCTGGGAGTCACCGACGTCTTCTGTCCCGCCGGTGACGCAGATCCGCCTGCGGGAGACTACGTCGGCGCGCTCGAACTCCTCAGGGACCTCACCGAGCTCGGCCGACCCTTCGCCGAGGTGGGCATCACCGGGTATCCCGAGAGCCATCCGGCAATCGAGGATGACGTGACCATCCAGTCGATGTGGGACAAGCGGCACCACGCGACGTACGTCGTCAGCAACCTCTGCTTCGACCCGGACGCCATCCACTCCTGGCTGACCCGGATGCGGCGGCGTGGCATCGAGCTTCGCGTGCTCGTCGGGCTCGCAGGACCAGTCGAACGCGCCAAGCTGTTGAGCATGGCGAGTCGGATCGGGGTCGGGCAGTCGGTCAGGTTCCTCAAGTCCCACACCTCGACGTTCGCGAGGATCGCAGCGCCCGGAGGTTACAGCCCTGAGCGATTCCTGCGGAAGTCGGCCGGCTACCTGGCTGATCAGGAGCTGGGCGTCTCGGGGCTTCACCTGTTCACGTTCAACCAGGTGGCGGAGACCGAGCAGTGGCGCCGCGAGCTCATCTGCTCCGCGTCCGGCTGAGCTCGTCGAGCGTCTCTGCAGGAAGCGGCGCTCCGCCTCGTTCGGTGAGCAGGCAAGCGCTCGCGACAGGGAAACCAGAGCGCCATAGGTCTCACCCCCACGCTGCTGCAGCTCGGCCCGAGCCGTGCAACCGCGCGGTTCACCTGCACGACGGAGTGGGTTATGGCCCAGCAGGAGCTGGTAGAGGGCAGCGATCTGTAGCCAGTGTCCGTGTCGCGTACGTAGGCGCCTTGCCTGGAGAAGTCGATCACCGGTCGAATTTCGACGCCGGCGGCGCCGGCGATCTCGCCGAAGTGGTTGTACTCGTCCATGACGGCCTCGAGTTACCCGTTGCTGGCGTCGGGGTTCTCGCGGCCGTAGATGAGTGCGGCATACCTGGGCGTGGTCTGGATCCTTTCGTCGGTGTGCCCCCGAAGGGCTCGGTCACTGGTCCGACGATCGACATGGTCTGGTTTCGACAACCTCGTCGCCTGCTTCTTCTCGAGACGTCACCTCACCCATGCCCAACAGCCTGGCAAGCTCCTGTTCCAGACCTGAGGTGCCTACGTCGACCACGGTCAGCGGAAGGCCCAGCGTCTCGGCTGCCTGTTGGGCGGTCGCCTTGAGCTCGTCAGTGGGCTGTTGGGCCAACCAGACCACCCGTGTGTAGTTCGCGAAGTAGGTGTCGCGAAGCTCGGGATAGCGGTCGAGCCCCAGTTCCTGCAGCACCGTGCGCCGGAAAGATCGCACGAGGAAGTCGGTAAGGACATAGGTGCCCGGCTGCTCCTCGAAGAGCTGCTGCAACCGCTTCGGCCCGGCGAAGACGTCGTAGCAGTGCAGTCCCGCCAACCGGGTGAGCCCCAGCCGGCTGCACACCTCGTCGAGCGCCCCGTAGGTGCCGCAGTCGGCATATGCGACCGAGACGGATTCGTAGCCCTCGGCCAGCTCGACCGCGAGCTTCTCCACCTCGCCGGCGATCGAACCTGGGCGGTTGTGCAGTAGTGGAGGCAGCGGGTGGACGTCGACCGGCCACCCTCGCTTGACGACGATGTCGGCACAGGGCTGGGCGATCGCGCCGCAGGCGATGACGGCGACGGTATGACGCGATGCTGCGACGGCTTTGGCCTCAGCCGGGGAAAGCGAGCTGGTCGACGAAGCGGTCGTTGAAGTCAGGACGGTCGGAGAGCTCGACATAGCGCACCTCCTCGAGCAGTGTCAGCGCACCCTTGCGCTCCTGCATGCTGAGCAGCGTCATCTTGGCACCCTCACCGGCGACGTTGCCCGCACTGATGATGCGCAGTACCGGCAGCCTGGGCACCAAGCCGATGCGCACGGCGCTCGCCGGGGACAGGTAGGAGCCGAAGGAGCCGGCCAGCAGCACTTGCTGGATGTCAGCGGGCTCGACACCCAACTCCTCCAGCAGCAGTGTCCAGCCGGTCGAGATGGCCGCCGCGGCGAACTGCAGCTCACGGACATCACGCTGGGACAAGTAGACGGAGTGCTCGAACTCCCCCGGCTCTCGCCACGCAAGGACGAAGACACGCTCGCCGTTGATGGCGCCGAGCCGGTCGGCCAGGCCCGGCAGGGAGGTCCGGGCGGCTTCCTCGGTGACGAACCGGCCACTTGGGTCCAGCAGTCCCACCCGGACGAGCTCGGCCACGGCGTCGACCAGACCGGAACCGCACAACCCGTCCGGCGGCTTGTCCCCGATGACCTGCAACGTCACGTCGTCGTCGGTCACCGTGACCACCTCGATGGCGCCGTCGGCCGCCCGCATGCCGCAGCGGATCGCGCCCCCCTCAAAGGCCGGTCCTGCCGGTGCGGCGGTGGACAGGATGCGCTCCCCGTCACCAAGCACGATCTCGCAGTTGGTGCCGACGTCGATGAACAGACGCATCCGCTTGTCCCGGTCCATCCCCGAGGCAAGCATGCCCGCGACGATGTCCCCACCGACGTAGGCGCCCAAAGCTGGCAGGATGACGGCTCGCGCGCGTGGGTGCACGCTGACACCGACGTCGCTCGCCAACGTCTCCGGCATGATGGCGGAGCTCATCACGAAGGGCGCCACCCCGAGCGGTTCTGGGTCGATGCCGAGTGCCAGTGCCACCATGGTGGCGTTGCCCGCCAACGCGACCTCGTAGACGTCGAGCGGGTCGACATCGGCCTGCTTGCAGACATCCTTGGCCAGCTCGTCGAGGGTGGCGTGAGCCAGCTGCTGCAGACGCGGTAGCGCATCCGGGTCCATCATCGTGGCGCTGATGCGGGTGATCACGTCGCCGCCGAACGGCTGCTGCTTGTTGAGCATCGACGCGACGGCGCCCGGTGTTCCTGTCGACGTATCCAGCAACGTCGCCACGACTGTCGTCGTACCCAGGTCGAAAGCGATGGCGAAACGGCGTTCGGTGGTGTCACCGGGCTCCACGTCGATGAGCACGTCGTCGACGACGACCGCGGTGAACTTGAAGTCCGACTGCCTCGCCACGGCCGGGAGCCGCCGCAGCGCGTGCAGGTCGATGCGCAGCTCGAGGTCGTCCATCGCCGCCAGCGCACGAGCGAGGTCGGTGGTCTGGTCCGAAAGGCTGGGCTCGGTGAGCTCGACGTAACGCTTTTGGATGGCTGGGCGCAGGATGACCTGGCGTCCCACGCCGACGGTGGCCGCCTTGGGCCTGGTCATCATGGGTGGCACGTCGACCGAGAGGTCGCTGGTGGCCTGGGCGAGACAGGCGAGCCGCCACCCGTTCGCCAGCTGCTCGGCGGAGAACGATCGGGTGTCAAGCCGCGAGACGGGCACCGCACCCTCCAACACCTGCACCTTGCATTTCTTACAGGTGCCGTGCCCTCCGCAGGTCGAGTCGATCGCGATGCCGTTCCAGCTTGCCGCATCGAAGACGGTGACACCCGGGGGCACACGTACGTCGCGGTCGATGGGGGTGAAGTGCACCCGCACCCGGCCGCTTCCGTCATGGACCGCGCCGCCCGTCGGTGCGCCGGTGCCCGCCGAGGGCACGAGCAGACCCTCGCGCCTCATCTGGTCTGTGTCGACCGGCCGCTCGTCGTTGGGTCGTGTCACGGGGCGGCGGCTTCAACGGCCAGCTTGTCGGCGGCTTGTTTCTCTGCCGCCTGCTTCGCCCGGAACATCGAGATCCAGGTCGAGCCCCACTCGTCGTGGCCGAGCAGCAGGTCGGCTGCCTTCACCGCTTCGACGATCTGCGGTGTGCGGGTGTCCATGATGGCGCTGGTGAGACCGACCGCCATGGCCATTGGCAAGAAGGTGGCGTTGATGGTGTGCCGACCCGGCATACCGAAGGAGATGTTGGAGGCACCCAACGTCATGTTGACCCCGAACTCGTCACGGATCCGCGCGATCGTCTCGTAGGCGACGTTGACGATGTTCGGGTCGGCGCCGATCGGCATGGCGAGCGGGTCGATGACGATGTCCTCGACGGCAAGGCCGTAGGTGTCGACCGCGGTGTCGAGGATCTTCTTGGTGAGCATCAACCGCTTGTCGGCTTCCATCGGGATCTCGTCGTGGTCGTTCGGAAGGGCGATGACGGCCGCACCGTAGCGCTCGACCAGCGGCAGGATCTCCGCCATCCGGTCGTCCTCGGCGGTCACCGAGTTGACAAGCGCACGTCCCTCGTAGACGGAGAGCCCAGCCTCCAGCGCCTCCACGACGGACGAGTCGATGCAGATCTGCAGGTCAGTGAGGCTCTGCACGAGCCTGATCGCGTTCTTTAGGAGCTCCGGCTCGTCGGTCAGGGGCACGCCCATGTTGATGTCGAGCACCGTGGCACCGCCCGCGGCCTGCGCCGCGACATCCTTCTCGATCGCGGAGAGGTCTCCGGCCCGAAGTTGCTGCTGGAAGATGCGCCGGCCGGTGGGGTTGATTCGCTCCCCGATGAGACAGAAGGGCTGGTCGGAGCCTATGACGACCTCTTTGCCGGCCGAGCTCAAGACGGTGTGCACACGGTGGCCTTTCTAGATCTCACAAGTCAGAATGTTGGCTGGCCCTGACCAGCCGAGAGTCTGACAAGTCGGACGTGACGGGGAGGGCGGGCGTGGTGCACGACCTCTCACGCCGATACCCGG
>JBPCRX010000137.1:0-8889 GCA_050996395.1 Nocardioidaceae bacterium | reverse complement strand
GGCATCGTGGAGGCTCGGTGGGTCCCGTGCAGGGTGAGGTGCTGCGCGACGAGGTCGCCTTCACCGATGAGGTGGTGCTGCTCGACGGTGATTGGCCCGAGGTCGACGTCGATGGTGACCAGGATGCGCTTCAGGCCTTCGCGGCCTTGGGGGCCGGCGGCGTGGTTGACCATGTCCGCTGCGACGAGATCGTCGAGCGCGGTGTCGTCACCCGCCTGCTGCCGTCGGAACATCTCGACCACCACTTCCTTCGCGCTTCGCTCGCTCATGGCGCCAACCTCCATCGATCGTCGGACAGGTGCGTAGGTGCGGACGAGCCGTCGGCGCGGTGGGCGAGGTCCACGACGCGAGCGTGCGTGAGAACGGTCATGCGCGGTCGTTCGCCCCGTTCATGTCGGCATGAGTCAGACCGTCGGGATGCCCGGCGGGCCACTGGACCAGCTCGATGCGGTAGCCGTCTGGATCGGTGAGCCAGGCCGTCCAGAAGTCTTCGGAGTCATCGGGCGAGCTCGGGGGTTCCGTCTCGACTCCGCAGGTGGCGAGGTGCGCGATGGTTTCACGCATCGCCTCCACCTTGATCACGAGGTGGTTGAGGCCGCCCGGCTCGACTCGGTCGCGGGCTGAATCGTGGACGAGCTCCAGGCTGACGAACTCGTCGCCAGGAAGCTTGAGCATCGTCAAACTGCCGAACCCTGTTGCGGGCACTTCGCCGAGTACCTCGTAGCCGAGGGTGGTGTAGAACGCGAGCGATCGCTCCAAGTCCGCGACCCGGAGGCCGACATGCAAGGTCCTCACTGCCGTCCTTTCGTCGAGAGGTCAAGCGACGGACGGGGCAATCGGGACATGTTCAAGCCATCGGCGATCTCCTCGGCGGCTGCGCCGACTAATGCCATCGCCGGCGCGCTTCTGACGGAGAACCTGAGGCGGCCGCGGGCGACGAACAGCCCTGACCATGCCTCCCGGTCATCGTCAGCCGAGTGCGGGGTCGAGCGGGTCGCGATCGTCGGCGTCGGGTACTAGGTCGCCGTCGAAGTCGGCGGTGTCATTGACCTGGTTGCGCGGGTCCTGCGTGTCGGGGATCCCATCGCCGTCCCCGTCGAGCGGGGCAGTCTGCGGAGCCGGGACCATCGACGCGTCAGGTGAGCCGAGTCCCGCGGCCGCCGGGCTGGTGATGCCAGGGCCTGTCATCGACCAGTCGTCCGGCTGAGAGAAGGAGTCCATGTTGCCATCGTGGTCGGTATCGACCCCCCAGCCGTCGGCCACGGCGTCCTCGTTGGAGTCGATCACGACGAAGTCGACGAGACCATCGCGGTCGGTGTCCTGGGCGACCGCGTTGGCTACTGAGTCTTCGTCACTGTCGACGATCCAGGTGTCAATCATCGAGTCCGCGTCCGTGTCGTAGGCGCTGACGTCGGTCACACCGTCGCCATCGGTGTCGTAGGTGTCGTAGGTGAACGGCTCCATCCCGCCTCCAATAGTTAGCCATCCGGGTCGGTGCATCAGGAAACGCATCGAACTCGGAAGGAGCATACTCATCGTCGGTGGATCGGAACAGGCGGATTCACGCCCCGAAAACGTCTGAAATGCCCAAACACTGCGCAGCGCCGCCACTCGATCGCACCCACGTCTACCACGTCGCGCTTTCGCGTTCAGGTGAGCCGCTTGCCCTTAAGGTGGGGTCCGTGCTGACGATCTACGAGGCCGAACAGGCTCTGCGCGGCCCTTCGACCCCGACTGTGCACCTACCGCCACCAACGCGATGAGGGCCTGACCACGTGAGTGCCGACGAGCCACTGTTGGCCGCCCTCGAGCTCAGCCTGGCCGCGCTCGACCCCGCGTCGGACGGGGCGCGTCGCCTGCGGGTACACCTCGCGAACCAGTACCTCGCGGCGGGCCGGGCCGACCGTGCGCAGGTCCTCGCCGAGCAGGTTGTCGTCCGGAATCCCGACGACGAGGAGGCGCTGAGCGTCGCGGCGACCGCCGCGGCTGCCCTCGGTGACGTGGATCGCGCGAATGAGCTGCGCGACCTCCAGAGTGTCTTGTTGGGCAGCGGCTCCCCGGCTGCGCCAGAACGGGTCGAGGATCCGAGCGGCTGGCCCGCCGACGTCGAGACCGTCACTCTTGCCGAGGTCCACGGGATGTCCGACGTGAAGCGCCGCCTCAACCGGTCACTGCTCGGACCTCTGCATCATCCTCAGCTCGCGGAGGCGTTCGCCAAGGACCTGCGTGGCGGTCTGCTGCTCTGGGGTCCTCCTGGTTGCGGCAAGACGTTCCTGGCACGCGCCGTCGCCGGCGAGTTGTCGGCAACGTTCATCTCGGCCACGCCGGCAGACATCTACAACGCGTATTTCGGGGCCAGCGAGAACAACGTTGCTCGCCTCTTCCAGCAGGCCCGCGCCTCGGCTCCCGCGGTGGTGTTCCTTGACGAGCTGGACGCACTGGGAGGCAGGCGATCGTCACGGCATACGGACCAGAGCCGTGGGGTCGTCAACCAGCTGCTCACTGAGCTCGACGGTATGACGTCGAACCGTGGAGTGTTCCTTCTCGCAGCCACCAACGCGCCCTGGGACGTCGATGGTGCCCTGCGCCGGCCCGGGCGCTTCGACCGGACCGTTGCCGTGCTCCCTCCGGACGCCGATGCCCGGCGGGCGCTGCTGCTGGCCGAACTCGAGCAACGACCGACAGCGCCGAGCCTCGACGTCGAGCCGGTCGTCGCCCGGACGGAGACCTACACCGGTGCCGACCTGGTCCGGATCGCGACCGCCGCAGCCGAGCGAGCCCTGGAGCGCAGCATCGACTTCGGCATCACCACACCGATCACCGACGGGGATCTCCAAGCAGCAATGAGCGATACGCCTGCGTCAGCCCGGGCCTGGTTCTCGCAGGCGGCGAGCTACGTCGCGTACTCACAAGACAACGACTATGACGACGTCCGCACCTATATGCGCAAGCATCGGCTCGGTTGAGCGATGCACCCCCGCTGGTGGGGAACGCGCTGGCAGCGCCACGACTTCGGTGACGAGCGAGTAGGAACCGTGTACCGCCCGGTGACTGGTGGTTGGCAGCCGTACCTCCCGGCCAGATTCGTGTTGCGCCTGTCCGACGACGCCGGACTGGTCGTCGATGCGGGGTTTCCGGGTGCGCGTCTCGTCGGCACGCGGCGCAACGCGCCTCGCAGCCTCAGTCTCCTTGGTGCCCCAGCCGGAACGGATCTGCGAGCGCTGATCGGAGCACTCGGCACAGATCGCCACTGGATCAAGGTTCTGGACCTGTCGGATCTCGAACCGGGTGACTTCGGACTGGCAACGCCCAACGCCCCCCTGCCGGGTCTGACAGCCGGGAGGCTGCGGATCAAGTCTGTGGTCGCGCCGGCTTGGATGACGAGCGAGAGCGCCGGGAAGCTGTTGGGTGCGCTCGAAGCACGCACCACGTTGCGCCAGGCCCCGGCGCTGGTCGCGGCCAGCAGAAGCGGCGACGTGGAGGCGTTCTGGCGGATCGTGTCGCAGGCGGTCATCGGACGCGATGCCGCCCAGCCCCCGACCACAGCCGAGTTCGCGGTCTCCCTGGCCGCCACGTACCTCGACGTCAACCGTCCCGCCGACGCTCTCGCCGTGCTCGCGCCATGGCTCGGCTCCGATTTACCGAGAGCCTTCGTCCTGGCAGCCGACGCGATGCTGGCGCTCGACGCACCATCGGCCGCGATCGCCGCATGCCAGATCGGCGCGCAGCTGTCGGCCGGCGACGCCCTCCCGCTCGTCAAGCAGGCCGACGTCCTGAGGTTGCACGGAGCACCGGGTGCGGCCGCGCTGGCTGCGGAGCGCGTCCTCGCCACGCACCCTTCCTGGTCCTACCCGCTCATCGTCTTGGGGTTCGCCTATGTGCAGTGCGCCCAGATCGAGGCAGCGTCGGTGGTTCGGCGCCTCCTCGGCGAGGTCGCCCCCTCCAATAGGGACACCCTCTACCTGCATGCGCTGATCGAGTCCAGCCGGGCCGAGTCGGTGACGCGGGGTGGGAGGATCCTTCGCCGCCACGCCGCCCGCAAGCAGGAGGCCGTCTGGCTCGAGTTCCTGCGGGACTTTCCCAGCGATGTCAGAGCGTTGGACAACCTGGCCGCCGCTCAGCGCATCGGTCGCCCATGGTCGCGGAGATGGGCCACGACGTCCCTGCGGGCGCTGGACGAAGGCAACCACAGTTCGACCGCGGGGACGACAGTGGCCGACCTCGTCGTGGAGCACCCCAAGGGTGTCGCGGCTTCAGCGGCGGTGTCGGCAGGGGCTGGCTGGTTCATCGCGGCGATCGACGGTGGGGTGCCGCCCGTCTCGATCGGATGGCCGATCGTTCTCGCAGGCGCAACCGGCGCCGCGATGTTCGGCTGGATGAGAAGCCGCCTGCCGGCCCGCGCCGTGCTCGCCGCGAAGCGGCTGAACCGACGCACTAGCAACGTCTGGGGCGTCTATGCGGCCTTGGTCCTGACCGGGCTTGTCCTCGCCCTCGAGGGGGTCGCCGTCGTCCGTCCGGACCCGCCCTGCGTGACCGCCGGCACCCCTTGCTCGGTGCCGACGATCCCACCACAGCCGTCGATACCCTCGGTGACCGTACCGACAAGCTTCCCCACGGTCCCCACTATCTCTCTGATCGTCCCAACTGGCCTGCACACCCGCGGCGGCTGAGTCTCAAGACCACTCACCGAGAGCTACGCCGAGGCGCCCGAAGGCATCGGCGCAGCTCTGGTGGGCGATTGTCAGGGGCGAGCCTCGTACACCTGCTTGAACGGGGTCTCGGCGACGCGGCGGAAGCGCGTGAAGCCAGCGTCCGTGATCACCTGACGGATCGCGGACTGGCGGCCGCGGTGTTGATCTTCATCGCGGCGCCTTAGGCGAGCCACCCGTGGGGAAAGCGCTACCTGGCGCGCGCTTACGTGGCGCCCCGCGGCACACCCTCGGTCACATCGATGGGGAAGCTGCCCGCTACGGAGCAGAAAAGCAAACCTTCCTGCACTTGTCCGTTACCAAGAGTTGAGAATCGACTACACTCGGTTATTAGTGCTCCAAACCGATACGCGCCCGCGCGAGTGCCGACCGTCGGAACCTTCCACAGGACTTCACCCATGCACACACCCAGAAATCGTCCCTGGGGGCGACTTGCCGTGCTGCTTTGCGCGATCATCGCCCTCGGGCTACTCATCCCCGCTCTTGCCAGCACCACCGCAGCGCAAGGAGCCACCCACCACGCCGGCCGGTCCATCGCCACGAAGCCGGTGACCTACCGCGGCTACCGGATCGGTGTGCCGAACAGCTGGACGGTCGTCGACCTGCGCACACGTGTCCATGCGTGCGTCCGCTTCGACCACCCCGCCGTCTATCTCGGACTCCCCGGTGACCAGCGGGCCTGTCCTGCGCACCTCATCGGTGGCGCTCCGGGCCTGCTGGTCGAGCCGCTGGCCGACAGCTCCGCACAGAAGCTGCTCTCACCAGCGGTGACTCCCACTCCCGGAGGCTCCGTCCTGAGTAGCTCACTTCCCCGCCACGGCCCCTTGAGCATCACCGTCGAGGAAGCGGGACTACTCGTGACCGCCGTCTACGGTGACGCGAGTCGTCCGACGATGAGTCGGGTCCTCCATCAGGCCTCCGTGCTCGCCAGCGCGCGACCCGGGCGGACACGCCCGTCGGTCGCCGCAAGCAACGCGTCGGACGTCGGAGTCAGTGTCCCCGGCACCTATGCGGGGCCGGGCTTCGACGCGTGCACTGCCCCCTCCCCCGATGCGATGAACGCGTGGTACGCCTCCTCGCCTTATCGCTCGGTCGGCGTCTACATCGGCGGCGTGAGCCGCGGCTGCGCGCAGCCGAACCTCACGTCGGCTTGGGTCACAGCGCAGGTGGCACAGGGCTGGCACGTTATTCCCACCTACGTCGGCGCACAGGCACCCTGTACCGGGTTCTACAACCGCATGTCCTACGACCCCGCGACGGCCCGCGCTCGAGGTCGGGCCGAAGCCGGCGACGCGGTCGTCCAGGCCACGGCACTTGGCATCGCAGCTCCCAGCACAATCTACGCGGATATCGAGGGGTACGACAGCAGGAACAGCGCCTGCGTCGCCGCCGTCCTCAGCTACGTGTCGGGCTGGACGCGAGGCCTGCACGCTCAGGGCTACGTGGCCGGGGTCTACTCCAGCGCCGGGTCAGGGATACGAGACCTCGCCAACGCTGCGTCGAGCTCGTACAATCGCCCCGACGACATCTGGTTCGCTTGGTGGAATTACGCCCCGGACGTCAGCGGCGGCAGCTACTTCCCCCTCTCCGTCTGGAGCGAACACCAGCGCGTCCATCAGTACGCCGGCGATGCCTCCTTCACCTACGGCGGTTACACCATCGCGATCGACCGCAATACCTTGGATGTCAGCTCATCAGTAGCGCCGCCAGTCGGCTGCCCGGCCAACCTCAGCTTCGGCAACTACCCGACCCTGCGTTTAGGCGACGCCGGCAAACGTGTGCTCGCAGCCCAGTGTCGGCTCGCCCACCGCGGCTTTGACCCAGGAGCAGCGACCGGCACACTGGGATGGCGTACGGCTGCCGCCATCGACGCTTTCAGCCTCTCCCGCGGACTGGAAACAGGACGCGTTCTCGGCCGGCGACCGTGGACGGCGCTGCTCTCCGCCGGGCTAACCAGGGTGCTGCATGTCGGGTCGACCGGCCCTGCGGTACGCAAGCTGCAGCGGGCGCTGACGGCGTCACTGCAGCGCACCGTCACCATTGACGGCACCTTCGGCCGAGCCACTCGTCGAGCAGTGCTCGATTACCAGCACGCGCACGCCCTCGCTGCCACGGGCCGGGCCGAGCGCGAGACCTGGCATGCGCTCAAGTCCGGTCGCTGACAGACACGACTGCATGCGTGCGTTCCAGCTGCGGCCCAGCTCGAAGAGGCCGGCCCACGCACAAGCGCGCGCTAGTGAAACCCTCGTCGATCTTCAATTTTCTCTGTTGGCCCTGCGGTCGCCCTGACGGCTTCACCTCCGTGGAGCGCTGCCCACGCAGTCCGAACGCGCCTGAGATCTCAACTTTGTGCGCAACGTCGGTGAAGCCGGCAGCGAGGGCCACCCTCTCCACCCACTGCTCGCCCTAGGAATGTCTCAAGACATCGGCGCCAGGTGGATTGCCTTGACCGATAGCGGCTGTCTCGGTTGGTGGGAGGTCGGTGACACCGTCGAGAGTGTCCGGGCATGTCGAACGCTCGCCTGGTCATCACCGCCGTCATCGTCGAACACCGCCCCATCACCGAGGCCGCCCGTGACTACGGGGTAGCCCGGTCCTGGGTCTACGAAGCTGCTGGCCCGCTACCGAGCCGAGGGCGATGCCGCGTTCGAGCCAGGTTCGCTCGTCCGAAGGCCTCGCCGCTGACGACACCGGCCAGCCAGGTCGACCTGGTGCTGCGGCTGCGCAAGGAGCTTTCCGGGGCCGGTTGGACGCCGGTGCGGACACCATCGCCTGGCACCTGCAGCACCGTCACAACACCGTGCTGTCGCGGGCCACGATCAACCGGCTCCTGACCCGCGCAGGCACGATCACCCCGGGGCTCGACGACCACTCCCGCTACGCGCTGCACGTGTCCGCCCACCCCCGGCCGATGGCCGGTGTCACGGGGCCGTGCCGAGCTCCTCATCCTCGACCGCGGCCTCTTTCCTGGACTGCTCGATGTGTTCCTGGACGATCTCGGTGCTCAAGCAGACCTTGTTGGCGATGACGTAGACGAGCACCGACAGGCCGGCCAGGATCAGCGCGGACCACTCGAAGTTGATCAAGCCCCGGTTCCCGGCTCCTGCGGACTGCTCCGGGAAGTCGCCTAGGTAGGAGATCAGTGCCAGTCCACCCAGCCAGGGGAACAACCAGGAGAAGCCCTGCCAGAAGTGGAACGCGCCCTGTCGGACCCCACCGAAGACCTTGAAGATGGCCAGCAGCACGAATCCCAGCATCACCGCGACGTAGAGCTTCCACCCGGTCAGCCACCCGGACCAGTACACGATCAGGTTGGAGGCCCAGAAAGCCAGGACCGGGATCACGTGACCGCCTGGCAGCCGGAACGGCCGTGGCTGGTCCGGGACCCGCTTGCGGAGCGCGGAGAGCACCAGCGGACCGGACGCGAAGGAGAGCACCGTGGCCGAGGTGATGAAGCCGACCAGCTGCTGCCAACTCGGGAAGGGCAGGAACACGATCCGGCCCAGCACGAATGTCACGATCAGACTGAACAGCGGGGCCACGACCGCCAATGGACCGAAGCTGTTCTTGAAGTCCAAGGTGCCCCAGGCGTCAGACCCCTTCAACAGGCCGGGCTCGAGGGCCCCGATGAAGGTGATCTGCAGGGCGATGTAGATGACCGCCGTGATCAGCACCGACCCGATGACTGCGATGGGCACGTTCTTCTTGGGGTTGTCGGTCTCCCCGGCCAGTTCGACGCCCTGACGGAAGCCGAGATAGGAGAACACAATGCCCGAAGTCGCGATCGCGCTGAAGACACCGTGCCAGCCCTGTGGCTTGAAGCCTTGGTCAGTGAAGTTCCCACCATGGAACGATGCGAAGAAGAACGCCACGATAACCAGCACGATGATGAACAGCTTCCACCACACCAACACGTTGTTGATGCGCGCGAACCAGCGGATGCCGAAGTAGTTGATCACCACGAACAGCGCCATCAGGACCACGGCGGCGCCGTAGCCCAGAGCGGTCAGGGTGTGCACGGTCTGGCCGCCGGTCTGCTGCTCGACCGTGAATGGGGCGTACTTGGTGGCGTACTGCAGCGCCGCCAAGCACCTCGATCGGCGCGTCGTGCTGGCGCCGACCCACGTGATCCAGCCCGTCGTGTAGCTCGCGAAGGAGCCGAACGCCAGGTGCGGATAGC
>JBPCRX010000101.1:0-6709 GCA_050996395.1 Nocardioidaceae bacterium | reverse complement strand
GTACCGTGGGTTTTGGCCAACTGGCCTCCTTCGTCCTTTTGGCTTGTATGTCGACGGCGCACGCCGGTCGGCTCGAAACAACAGACGGGGACGAGGACGGCGCCACCGCGATGACTCCCGAGTACCGCCCTGTGGACCCCCGGGTCGACCTGCCCGCGATGGAGCGAGAGGTCCTCGGCTTCTGGCGCGACGAGGACACCTTCGCCACGTCGCTGCGGCAGCGCGTCGATGCTGACCGCTGGACCTTCTACGAGGGACCGCCCACAGCCAACGGCCTGCCGGGGACGCACCACGTCGAGGCGCGCGTCTTCAAAGACGTGTTCCCCCGCTTCAAGACCATGCAGGGCTACCGTGTCGACCGAAAAGCCGGCTGGGACTGCCAGGGCTTGCACGTGGAGGTCGGCGTCGAGAAGGCGCTCGGGCTGTCCGGCAAACAGCAGATCGAGGCCTTCGGCATCGCGGAGTTCAACGCGAAGTGCCGGGAGTCCGTGCAGCGCTCGACGCGCGAGTTCGAGGAGATGACCGAGCGGATGGGGTACTGGGTCGACACCTCGGAGGCCTACCGCACCATGGACTCCTCCTACATCCAGAGCGTCTGGTGGTCACTGAAGCAGATCTTCGACAAGGGACTGCTCTATGAGGCGTACCGGATCTCGCCCTACTGCCCGCGTTGCGAGACCGCGCTCAGCGATCACGAGCTCGGCCAGCCGGGCGGCTACGAGACGGTCGTCGACCCGTCGGTGTACGTTCGCTTCCCGCTGACGTCCGGTCAGTACGCCGGCAAGGCCGACCTGTTGGTCTGGACCACCACGCCCTGGACGCTCGTCTCCAACACTGCCGTCGCAGTCAACCCCGACGTCACCTACGTCGTGGCATCTGACGCGAAGCAGACCATGATCGTCGCCGAGCCGTTGTTCGAAGCCGTCCTCGGCGACGGCTGGGCCGTGCAGGGCCAGCTGACAGGTCGTGACATGGAGCGCTGGACATACGACCGGCCACTCGACCTCGTCGACTTCCCGACTCTCCACGGAAGCGATGGAGAGAGCACCGGGTCGGCCCACTTCGTCGTGCTCGGCGACTACGTCACCACCGAGGACGGCACCGGTCTCGTTCACCAGTCCCCCGCGTTCGGCGAGGACGACATGGCGGTCTGCCGGGCCTACGGTCTGCCCGTGGTCAACCCTGTCCGCCGGGACGGGCATTTCGACGACGACGTCCGGCTGGTCGGCGGCCAGTTCTTCAAGCACGCCGACACGGACCTGGTCCGTGAGCTCGACGCCCGAGGCGTGTTGTTCCGCCACGTCGCCTATGAGCACTCCTACCCGCACTGCTGGCGCTGCCACACACCACTGCTGTACTACGCGCTACCCGCCTGGTACATCCGGACCACCTCGGTCAAGGATGCGCTACTTCGGGAGAATGCAAAGACCAACTGGTACCCCGACACGATCAAGTGGGGCCGTTACGGTGACTGGCTGCATAACAACGTCGACTGGTCGCTCTCCCGCACCCGCTACTGGGGGACCCCGCTGCCGATCTGGCGCTGTAGTGACGACCACGTGACCTGCGTCGGCTCTCTGGCCGAGCTCGGCAAGCTGGCCGGCCAGAACCTGACCGACATCGACCCGCACCGTCCGTACGTCGACGACGTCGTCGTGACGTGCCCCGACTGTGGAAGCGAGGCGCGACGCGTCACCGAGGTCATCGACGCCTGGTACGACTCCGGCTCGATGCCCTTCGCCCAGTGGGGCTACCCCTACGTCGAGGGGTCGCAGGCGGAGTTCGAGAGCGCCTACCCGGCGCAGTTCATCTGCGAGGCGATCGACCAGACCCTTGGCTGGTTCTACTCGCTGATGGCGATCGGCACACTGCTCTTCGACCAGTCCTCGTACAAGAACGTTGTCTGTCTCGGCCTTCTTCTCTCCGAGGACGGCCGCAAGATGTCCAAGCACCTCGGAAACATCCTCGAACCGATGCCGCTGATGGACACCCACGGCGCGGACGCGGTGCGCTGGTTCATGGCCGCTTCCGGTTCGCCGTGGGCCGCACGCCGGGTCGGTAACGCGACCCTGCAGGAGGTCGTGCGCAAGGTACTGCTGACCTACTGGAACACCGTCGCCTTCCAGGCCCTGTACGCGCGTACGAACGGGTGGACACCGCAGGAGCCCGCGCCGCCCGTCGCGCGACGCCCCGTCCTCGACCGCTGGTTGCTGTCCGAGGTGCACCGGCTCACCCGTGACGTGACTGCGGCGATGGAAGACTTCGACACACAGCGCGTCGGCAGCCGGATCGCCAATTTCGTCGACGGGCTGTCCAACTGGTACGTACGCCGTTCGCGTCGCCGGTTCTGGGACGGCGACGCCTCCGCGCTGGCCACCCTCCACGAGACTCTCGAGGTGCTCACCAGGCTGATGGCACCGCTGACCCCCTTCATCACCGAGCGGGTGTGGCAGGACCTGTTCCGCGCCAGCGACGCTTCGGCCACCGAGTCGGTGCACCTGACGAGGTGGCCGGAGTACGACTCCGAAGCCATCGACGACCAGCTGGACTCGAGCATGGCACTGACCCGCCGACTGGTCGAGCTCGGGCGTTCCGCGCGGGCCGAGGCTCAGATCAGGACCCGCCAGCCGTTGCAACGCGCGCTGATCCCGTCACCAGCCTTCGCCCGGCTGTCGGCGGAGCTCCTGAGCGAAGTGGCAGCCGAGCTCAATGTCGTGGGCGTGGAGTCGTTCTCGGCCGGGGACCTGGTCGACCAGACAGCCAAGGGCAACTTTCGCAACCTCGGGAAGCGCTTTGGCAAGCAGACGCCTCAGGTCGCTGCCGCGATCGCCGGCGCCGACGCGGCGATTCTCGCCGAGAGCCTCACGAGTACCGGGACCGCGACAGTCGACTTCGAGGGCGGTGTCGAGGTCAGCTCCGACGAGGTCGTCATCTCCGAGCGTCCACGGGAGGGGTGGTCGGTCGTCAACGAGCATGGCGAGACGATCGCGCTCGACCTGCATCTCACGCCGGACCTGGTTCAGGCGGGTCTGGCCCGAGAGCTCATCCGTCTGATCCAGGAGACCCGCAAGGCACAGGGCTTTGACGTGGCGGACCGGATCACGGTGAGGTGGGCCGGTGAAGGCGAACCGGCCGCCGCGTTACGCACGCACCGGAGTCTCGTCGCTGCAGAGGTGCTCGCCGTCGAAGTGGACGAGACCCCCGCCGGCGACGGGTGGCATCACAGTGCCGAGCTAGGCATCGCGTTCGAGCTGCACAAGGTGGGCTGAGCTCTGTTGCTCGGTCGCGCTGCGGACCGAGTCGCTCAGCTTTGCTGCTCTTCGCCCAGCAGCTCTCGGAGCCGACGAGGGGTCTCGTCGGTGCTCGACGGTGAAAGTGGAACGTCGCCGTCCCCCCCGCCGTCGAGAGCCTCCAGCTGGCTCTGGAAGTAGCTACGCAGCCGCGTGCGGTACTCGCGCTCAAACGCCCGCAGATCCTCCAGCTCCCCTGCGAGGTTGTCCCGGTCGCGCTCGAGGTCACCGAAAAGCTGCTGGCGACGCTCCGACGTCTCGGAGTCCAGCTTCTCCGCACGGCTGCGGGCGTCTGCCTCGAGCAGGGACGACTTCGTCTTGGCGTCGCTCTCGAGTCGCTCGGCCTTGGTCCGAGCCTCCCCGATGATCTTGTCGGCGTCGTCCTTGGCCTCACCGACGAGCTGGTCAGCGTTCTGCGTGGCGATCTCGAGCAGGCGGGCCGCCGCGCTCGACGCTTCGGGAATCGTCGTCACCTTGGGCAGCACCGGAGCTGCCACCCGCTCTGGCTCGGGCTCACGAGCTACCTCGACCGGAGTCTCAGCCGCCGGCGAGGAAGACTGCCCTGCAGATGTCGTCTGAGCCGCAGCGAGCTTGGTTCGAAGATCGTCGTTGTCCTCGTGGAGTCGGGTCAGCTCGACCTCCACCTCGTCGAGGAACTGGTCGACCTCTCCCATGTCGTAGCCCTCCCGGAGACGGACGGGCGTAAACGTCTTCTTGTGCACGTCCTCGGGAGACAACGGCATGAACTCACCTCGTTGGTCAGGGGTATGGCGTACAGAGGGTCACGCTACCGGGTCTGGTGCCCCCGATGGCAACAGGCAGCAAGCGTGGCAGCGGCGGCGGATGCCTCGCCTCGGCGCGCCGACTGCTCAGAGCAGCGTGGCGCTGTTGACGATCTTGAGCAGATAGCAGACGAGCAGCACGAAGAGGACTGAGAGGTCGATCGCCTGACCGCCCAGTCGCAGCGGTGGGACGAGCCGACGGACGAGCTGAATGGGGGGGTCGGTGGCTGTGTAGACAAGTTCGAGGGCCACCAGGCCTGGCCCCACCGGCTGCCATGCCCGCGCGAACATCTGGACCCACTCGGTCACGATCCGGGCGAAGATCAACAGGATGTAGAACCAGAGCACCAGCTCGATGACCACACCCACGACGACCACGTTCAGGAGCCTACGTGCTGCATTCGACAGCCCCTGGGACGGCGGGACCTCGGACGTCCTTGTCGGTCAGCTCTGGTTGAAGAAGCCGCCCTCGGCGATGCGCTGCTTATCTTCGGCAGTCACCGACACGTTCGGCGGAGAAAGTAGGAAGACCTTGCTGGTTACTCTCTCGATGGTTCCCCGTACGGCGAAGACCAGGCCCGCAGAGAAGTCGACGAGTCGCTTGGCGTCGTTGTCGTCCATCTCCGACAGATTCATGATGACCGGGATGCCCTCGCGGAAGTGCTCACCGATGGTGCGAGCCTCGTTGTAGTTGCGCGGGTGCAGGGTGGTGATCCGGGTGGGCTCGCTACCAGCCGAGGCAGAGGCGGGTCGTCGGCGCTCCGACAGCGACGCAACAGGTGCTGGACGGTCAGGGCGGACCGCCTTGACCGGGCGGTTGACGGGTTCCTCGGCGGTCGAGGGCTCGTCGTCGTCATAGTCGTCCTCGTAGCGGTCAGTGTCCTCGACCAGACCCAGGTAGACCCCGACTTTGCGCATTGCGCCCGCCATGACCTCATCGCCTCCACATGCTGGTTGGTACGGCGCTGTACGTGCAGCGGTGGGCTGCGGACCGCGCCAGGTGAGCCGTTGCGTCTGCGCCGAGCCTATCGGAGCGCGGGTCGCTGGCCGAGGACCGCGCTACCGACACGCACGTGTGTCGCGCCCTCGACGATGGCGTCGGCGAAGTCGCCGCTCATTCCCGCCGAGATCGCGGCTGCGTGAGAGAAACGGTGCTGCAGCCGCTCGCTGAGCACTCGCAACTGCCGGTACGCCGCCTGGGCGTCCCCATGTCGAGGCGGCACTCCCATCACCCCTCGAAGGCGGAGCCCGGCCGCCTCCTCGACGGCTTCGGCGACGCCCAGCAGGTCGTCGGACGTGAGCCCCCCTCGTCGAGCTCGGGTCTCTTCGTCGGGGTCGAGACTGACCTGGACGAAACACTCGACCTCGCGCTGATGCTGTCGGGCCCCGGCATCGAGCCGTCGCGCCACCCGGACGCTGTCCACTGAGTGGACCGAGTCGGCGTACGCCGCGATGGCAGCGGCCTTGTTGGACTGGACCTGGCCGATGAAGTGCCATCGCACCGGCAGACCAGCCAGTGCCTCGACCTTGGTGCGGCATTCCTGGTGGCGGTTCTCCCCCACCTCGGTCACGCCGAGGCTGGACAGGAGTCTCACGTCGCCGACCGGCCAGGTCTTCGTCACCACGATGAGCCTCACCTCGTCGCCACCTCGGCCGGCGCGCGCCGCGGCTTCGTCGACGTCTCGACGTACGTCACGCAGGCGCGACGCCAGCTCGTCCCGGCGAGACGCTGGGGATTCAGACACCGGTGCCGCCACGTCGCACCACGAGTCCACCGGCCCGCCCGGAGCTGTTGCCGTCTCGCCGATAGGAGAACAGGTCCGGGGACTCCTGCGTGCATCGGCTCACGTCGTTGACCACAACAGCCCAACTCTCGAGCTGTTGCCGCACCGCGGCGCCCAGGTCCACTGACGGCGTGCCCCAGGTGGTGCAGGCGTACGCGGTCGGCACGACAGCCGCCACCTCGGAGCGCATGCAGGCCGGCACCTCGTAGCATCCGCCGCACACGTGCGGACCGATCCAGGCCTCGACACCCTCCGCGCCGAGCCCCCGCATCACGTCCAGGGTCGCGTGGACCGCGCCCGACACGACGCCGCGCCTGCCGGCATGCACGACTGCGACGAGGCCGTAGTCCACGGCCGCCATCACGACAGGAACACAGTCCGCGACCCGCACGCACAGGGCGACGTCGGTCGCCGATGTCACCAGCGCGTCGCAGACCGGTGGGCTCATGGCTGGGTTTTCGACCACGCAGACGTCGCGACCGTGCACCTGATGCATGTCGGCGACCTGGCCGACCTCAAGGGCCTGGGTGAGCTTCGACCAGCAGGAGCGCTCGTCCGGCTCGTTCGGGTCGAACGGCTCGGCGAGGTCGAGCAGCCGGCTGGTGGTGGCCGGGCTGTTATCGGCGAAGCGGTCGGTGAAGGCGACGTCGACAACGCCGGCAGCCCCGGTGCGGGTCGCCGTGGCGGCGAACACCGCTACTTGAGGAAGTCGGGGATGTCGAGATCCTCGTTGTCGTCGAACGGGATGGGTCGAGGTTGCCGGGCCGGCGGGGTGCCGCCTCCAGGCGCGGGCGCCTGCGGGGCGGGCGCTCCTTGGGGTGCCGGCCGGGCCGCCGAACCGCCTTGCGCCGGC
>JBPCRX010000153.1:0-29950 GCA_050996395.1 Nocardioidaceae bacterium | reverse complement strand
ACCGATGGCAAAGCGAGCAGCACGACGAGCAGGCGGTCAGGTGGGAAGCCAGTAGCGCAGCTTCTCGCCGCGCTGGTCCTCGAGCACGCCGCCGTTGGCCTCGATGACCCTGCGGGACGCCAGGTTGTCGGCGTCACAGGTGACGAGTGCCGAGGAGATCCCGAGCTCGGCAGCGACCGGCAGCGACGCGGCCAGCATCGCGGTGGCGTGACCGCGGCGTCGGGCTGACGGCCGGACGGCATACCCGATGTGACCACCGAAGTCCTCGAGCCACTTCGTGAGGCAGTGCCGGACGGAGACCCGGCCGAGGTAGGTGTTCTCCTCGGCCCACCACAAGGCGGTGGACGAGACGATGCCCTCGGGCAGAGGCGTCTCTGGGAGGCTCACCTCGTGCAGCCGCGCGGTGTAGGCCGCGAAGGTTTCCTGGTCGCGAAGCTGCTGAGCCGTGAACATCTCGCCGGGAAACACCCCGACCGCTGCAAGCACCCCGAGTCCCGCGAAGCGCGCGTCCTCGCCGAGAGTGTGCTCGAACTCCTCGACCGACTCGAGGAACGAGACCTGGAACCGGGAGTCCGGCGGCACGAGCAGCGGCATCAGCTCAGGTTAGCCAGTCACCGGTGGTCGGCTCAGAAACCGTTCAACCACCGCAGCAGCAGCCTGGCGCCGAAACCGGTCGCACCTTGTGTGTACTCGAACGCGTCCTTGGGCGAGTCCCCCACACTGGCGATGTCGAGGTGGGCCCACGGTGTCTCACCTGCGAAGTGCTGCAAGAAAAGCGCCGCCGTGATGGCTCCTGGCCCGCCGGCGGCGTTTGTCGCATCCGCGAACGGGGCGTCCAGCCGCTCCTCGTAGTCGGCGTACAACGGCAGCCGCCACACAGGTTCTCCTGACGCCTGACCCGCCTGAACGAGGGCGGCGGCGAGACCGTCGTCGTTGGCGAAAAGCGCACCGATCGAGGTACCCATCGCCACCTTGCCTGCTCCGGTCAGCGTCGCGACGTCGACGACGGCGTCCGCCGCGATCTGCTCCTGGGCGTACGCGAGGGCGTCGGCGAGCACCAGCCGCCCCTCGGCGTCGGTGTTATCGACCTGGCTGGTGCGGCCGCCGAAGTGGCGCACGACGTCTCCGGGTCGCATCGACGCGGCGCCGAACGCGTTCTCCGCCGACGCAACCAGCCCGGTGACCCGAACCCACACACCGAGGTCCCGCAACGCCGCCATCACGGCGATGACGACGCCGGCTCCAGTCATGTCACGCTTCATCGTCATCATGGCGTCGCGCGGCTTGATCGAGATGCCGCCGGAGTCGAACGTGATGCCTTTGCCGACTATCACCACATGCGGGGTATGCCGCTCGTCCGTGCCAGTGACGGCGGCCCTCCTCTCTGCGTCGGGCGAGTAGTCGAGCCTGATGAAGCGCGACTCGTACTCGGAGCCGGCGCCCACCGCGAGGATGCCGCCAAAGCCTTCGGCGGCCAACCTCGCGTCGTCCCACACCTCGACGGTCAGTCCGCCGGCGTCGGCGGCCTCCCGAGCCCACTTCTCGAGCCGGGCGGGGTTCTTGAGATTCGACGGGGTCAACGCGAAGGTTCGTGCCCGCCAGGACGCCTGCGCTGCCGCGGTGCTCCGCGAGACGACGCTGTGCCGGTGGGACGGTAGGTCGGTCAGGGTCATCTTGGTGCGCGGCTGTCCGCCGGCAGACGCGTCCTGGCCACTGAGGCGGTAGCCGAAACCCCCGAGCAGCATTCCTTCGACAAGGCCGGCCAGCTGTTCGTCATCGCAGTGTGCCCCGATCGACGTGGCTGTATCGCCCTCTCGCCCCTTGACGGTCCGCGTCAGGGCGGCACCCGCCCGGCGGATGTCACGCGTCGTGAGGTCCCCGAGCCCCACCATCACGACCGTCTGGACGTCTGCCGGGCCGAAGAGCTCGTGGGTGACCAGCTCTCCGGCCGAACCCGTGGCCGACGCACGGTCCAACAGCGCGAAGGCGTCAACTCCGAGGGCGGTCAGGACGGCATACGCACGGTCGTCAAGCAGGTATCCGTTGTCGCCGTTGCCGTTGCCGTTGCTTTCGCTGCCCTCGATGCAGCTGAACCCCACGGCCAGCACTGTCGAGAAGGCACTGGTCAACGGGTCTGTGGTCGCGGTGATGTCAGGGGGCTCGACGGGATCGTCCATCGCCCACAGAGTAGGGTCCCGGCCGGTCAGCTACACCAGTCGGGGCCAGCTCTGTACTACTGGTTTCAGCTGGTGACGCCGTTGAGCGCCGCCTCGAGCGCCTTGGCCTCTTCGGCGTTGAGCTCGACCACCAGGCGGCCACCGCCCTCGAGCGGGACGCGCATCACCAGACCACGTCCCTCCTTGGTGACCTCCAACGGACCGTCACCCGTCCGTGGCTTCATCGCCGCCATGCGCGCACCTACCCTTCGTCGTGAGCGCCGAGACTCCACCCGCCCTCGGGTCGAGACGCCGGTGGCGCATCTGTATGTCAGGGTCCATTATCGCACCGCGTCCGGCCGCGTGCGGCAGACTGCTGCGTTGTGAATGCCCGCTCCGCCCTTTTCGACGTGTACGGCGACCATGTCGGGCCGCGAGGCGGGGCCGCTCCCGTGGCGGCACTGGTCAAGATCGTGGAGCCGCTGGGCATCTCCGCGGCCGCGGTCCGCACCGCCGTCTCCCGGATGGTGGCCCAGCAGTGGCTCGTACCGGTCCGTCTGCCGGAGGGGGCGGGGTACCGGCTCACCGAACGGGCCGAGCGACGGCTGAGCGACGCGGCGAACCGCATCTACCGCAACGAACCGAGGCCCTGGGACCGGCGCTGGCACCTGTTGGCGATGGGGCGCGTTCCCGACCGCGCGCGTCGGGAACGGGTCCGGTCCGGGCTGTCGTACCTCGGGTACGCGCCGCTCACCGATGGCACCTGGCTGAGCCCCCACGCCTCGGCTGAGCTCACCGGGCTCCTCGCGCTGGAGGGAGTCGAGGCGTTCAGCTTCACGGCGCGGTACGACGGCTCTGACCTCGACGCGGGTCTCACCACCCGCGCCTGGGACCTCGACGAGCTGGGCACCGCCTATGCACGCTGGCTGGACGAGGCGCAGGCTCTGGTGGACCGGCTCAGTGACAAGCCGAGCGACTGCGAGGAGTTCGTCATACGGAGTCGGCTCGTCCACGAGTGGCGCAAGTTTCTCTTCCGGGATCCAGGGCTGCCTCGCGAGCTGCTGCCCCCCGGCTGGCCGGGCGACGAGGCGGCGGCCTTCTTCGACTCCGAAGCGAGCCGGCTCTTGCCCGGCGCGAAGAGGTACGTCGACCTCTGCCTTATGTTGGGAGCCACAAACTCCGAACCACTCGAGGAACTGGCTGTCGGTCAGCACCCTGAGCGAGAGAGACGGATCGATGCCACCTGACGCCGTGGACGCCGCTGACGCCGCCGGCGCCGAGCGGCACTCCGGTACAGACGTCGCGCCGGTGGAACCGGTCGGGTACGAGGTCGTCAGCCAGGTCGCCACCCTCACGCTCAACCGCCCGGACACGATGAACTCACTCGACACCGCAGCCAAGGACGCCCTGCTGGCCGTGATCGAGCGAGCCGCCGCCGACGCCTCCGTGCGCTGTGTCGTCATCACCGGGAGCGGCGACCGGGCGTTCTGCGTGGGTCAGGACCTGCGTGAACATGCCGAGCGGCTGGCTTCTGAGCCCCTCGAGGACGTTTGGGCCACCGTCAAGGCGCACTTCAGCCCGATAGCGCGCGGCATCGCCACCATGCGCAAGCCGGTGATCGCCGCGATCAACGGCGCCGCGGCCGGCGCTGGCATGGCGATCGCCCTGGCCTGCGACTGGCGGGTGGCCGCCGACAACGCAACCTTCACCACCGCCTTCACCGGTGTCGGGCTCTCCTGCGACACCGGCTCGTCGTGGACGTTGCCTCGTCTGGTGGGGCGCGGAAAGGCGATGGAGCTGCTGCTCTGGCCGCGCAGCGTCACCGCTGCCGAGGCGCTCGAGATCGGCCTGGTCAACTGGGTGTTCCCCGGTGAGCGGCTGGCCGACGAGGTGACAGACATGGCCTCCCGCCTCGCGGCAGGCCCGACGCTTGCGTTTGCAGCGGTCAAGGAGGCGGTGCACTACGCCGCCACGCACAGCTTCGACGAGGCACTCGATCGCGAGAGCCAGCTGATGGCCCGGACGGGAGGCTCCACGGACCATCGGGGCGCCGTGGAGGCGTTCATGGCCAAGCAGAAGCCGACGTTCGAGGGGCGCTGAATGAGCCGTCCCGTACGTCGCTGGTCCCAGCAGGCCACCTCGCCTCGCCCCGTGGTCGAGTCGGCCCGGGCGGGGGTGATGCTGTCGATCGGACTGGCCTTGCTGGCGACTGGTGCTGGGATGGCTGGGGCTCCTGGAGCGGCTAACGCTGAGGGAGCCCGGGCGGCCATGTCCGAGGCGCCCCGGGAGGTGCCAAGCCTGAGCGCCATACCGGCTCTGAGAGTGGCTCAGACGCCTCCCGGGCGCACGCTGCCGGAAGCGATCGGCGCCGCGGCCGGGGTTCGACAGATGATCACGGTGAGCGCCCCGAGCTTCGCCTCCA
This sequence comes from Nocardioidaceae bacterium, assembly GCA_050996395.1. GTDB lineage: Bacteria > Actinomycetota > Actinomycetes > Propionibacteriales > Nocardioidaceae > JBPCRX01. Next base: position 25,372 of record JBPCRX010000153.1, on the reverse strand, counting down.
CGTCGGCGACCCTCAAAGCCTGGCGACGTACCGCATCCGGCGGGTGGGCGCTGGCACGCGGACCTGTGCGAGTCGTGGTCGGCTACTCCGGCTGGGTCAAGGCGGCGGACCGTCGGCAGAACACGGGTACGACGCCTGCCGGCCGGTTCACGCTGCCGTTGGCCTTTGGCCGATGGGCCGACCCTGGCGCACACCTGGACTACGTGCACGTCGACGCCAACGACTGGTGGCCGTACGAGCCTCGCGACCCGGCGACGTACAACATCTTCCAGCGCCACCGGGCTCCCAGCACCCACTGGAGGCGGACGTTCGCCGAACGCCTGAACACCTATACGACCCAGTACGGCTACGCCCTAAGTGGTCGGGTTCAACCTGCCGACCGACGTGCGTTACTCACGCAACCGCGGCCAGTGGGTGACCGACGAGCCGGCGCGCATCCATCGTGGCGGCGGCATCTTCCTGCACGTGCGCGGCGATGGCCTCACCGCTGGCTGCGTGGCGATGGCTCGCGCGGACATGCGGTGGCTGGTGCGCTGGGTGCGGCCGGGCGCCCGACCGCAGGTGGTGATGGGGCCGCACGACTACATCGTCACCCTCTGACCGTTGGTCGTGAGTTGTGGCGGCAGCGCCAAGGCTTACGACGGTTTCTGTGGCGACTTGTCAGAAACTCAGCGTGCTATAGCCAGCAGGCGGTGTGACAAGTCGCGGGTGTCGGGGCGGTGCGGCCGCAGGTTCAGGGACCGCGGTAGCCGCCCAAGGCTCGGACTAAGCCGCGCGGTGCTCGTACGTGCAGATACCGGTCACCCGGGCTACTGGGGAACTCGACGGTCACGCAGGCTCCGGCGTGACGAGCGTTGAACCACTGGGTGAGTGTGCCGTGGCATGTCCCTGAGCAGTTGAACTCCCTGGTCGGCAGCTTGAGCTCGTCTGACAGGCGGCGCGCGAAGGGGCGATCCTTCGCTCCGTACACGTCGACCCCGTCGAGTGGCTGGTGCATCGTGACCACGAAGTCGGGGTCTACCCGATCCAGGAAACGCATCAGAATGCGGGTCTCCGGCTCCGACGCCGGGCGCGGACCGGAGTTGTAGTAACCCGTCTCGCGCTTCCAATTCTCGGGGAAGTTCCGGTTCAGGTCCACCCCGTGCCCGTTGTGGCGGTCGTCGCGCAACGTGCCGTCGGGGTTGTCGCGGGGGATAACCCACAGGTGCACGTCGTGCACGGGGTTGCCCTTGCGCAAGGTCGTCAGCACCACAGAGCCAGCCGTCTCGTTGCCGTGCATGGCCGCCAGCGCCACCGCAGTCACGTCCGCATTTCGGTCACCCAGTTCGTAGGCCTTGATGGGGTGCCCGTTGACGGAGTAGCCGATGACGCGCACGGACAGGGCCGCACGGCTCGCCTGCAACTTCGCTTCTGCCGAAGCAGCAGGTACCGCGGAAGTGAGCGCGGAAGACGACGCCGCGTCGCGGGCGAGAGCCGGCACCGCCACACCCGCCCACGTCAGCGAACCGGTCAGGGCGAAGCCGAGCACCCCAGCACGCGCGGCGCTGCGCCAACTTCGCTCAGCAGTCATGACGACGACCCTCCTCGCACACTTCTCGCACCCAGCAGTCGCGCAGGTGGTCGTTGACCAGCCCTGCCGCCTGCATCAGAGCGTATGCCGTCGTAGGACCCACGAACGTAAAATCATGCCTCTTGAGCTCACGTGCCAGCGCGCCCGAGACAGTCGTGCGGGCTGGCACGTCGGCCGACGTCACCGGCGGCTCACCCGGCCTCGGTCGATGAGACCAGACGAGCCTGGCCAGGCCGCCATCGAGCGCACGCGCCGCCTTGGCGTTGGCGAGAGCGGCGCTCACCTTGGCGCGGTTCCGCACGATCCCGGCGTCACTCATCAGGCGGTCGTGGTCGCGATCGTCGAACGCGGCGACGGCGTCGATGTGGAAGCCCGCGAACGCATGACGAAACGCCTCCCGCTTGCGCAGGATCGTCAACCAGGACAGGCCTGACTGGAAGGCCTCCAGGGTAAGCCGCTCGAACAGAGCATCGTCACCGCGGATCGGCCGACCCCACTCCTCGTCGTGGTAGGCGAGGTAGTTGGGGGTCGACACGCCCCAGGGGCAGCGCGCCAAGCCGTCGGAACCGACAATCACGCTGCCCGGCACCGGTCCCTCCTCCACCGTCACGGGCTGAGTGGTGCGGCGGTCGCGCTGCCCGCGTCCTCGTCACCGTTGCTCGAGGGCTCTTCAGCGTTCTGCTGCTCACGTGCCCGCAGGTCGTTCTGGAGACGACGCAGCAGCGAGTCCACCTCATCCATCCGGTAACCACGCACAGCCGTGTTGAGCCGGACGTCGCGCAGGTCCTCGGCCGTCAGGAACCGGCCGACGGGGATCGTGGTGTCAGGCCGATCGTCATACACCTCGACCAGTGCCTCGTCGCGGCCGACGGCGACGACGACCACCACTCCCACCACCACGATGATGACGAGGACCCACACCCATATCACGCTGACGATCGTGCCACGCTTGGCGCAGACGGCGGTCGAAGGTGAGGGTGGTCATGTCGCTGGTGCTGGGTTCACGGGACTTCGGGGACCACCGCACCCTCGTGATGGCCATCATCAACCGCACTCCTGACTCGTTCTACGACGCTGGCGCGACCTACGCCGAAGCTGACGCGCTGGACCGCCTCGACGAGGTCGTGTCGCAGGGAGCCGACATCGTCGACATCGGTGGTGTGAGGGCCGGCGAGAGCGGGGAGACCGTGGATGTCGGCGAGGAGCTGCGGCGCACCGCGTCCTTCCTCGAGCAGGCACGCTCACGCTTTCCCGACCTGGTGATCAGCGTGGACACCTGGCGTTCAGAGGTGGCCGACGAGCTGTGCCATCGAGGCGCCGACCTCGTCAACGACACCTGGGCCGGATCGGACCCGCGCCTCGCCGAGGTCGCCGCCAAACATGGAGCCGGGCTCGTCTGCAGCCACACCGGCGGTCTGCCACCTCGCACCGACCTGAGGCGGCCGCAGTATGACGACGTCGTGGCCGACGTGATCGGCACGGTGACCAGGCTGGCCGAACGCGCGGTGGAGGCCGGAGTCCGCCGCGAGTCGATCCTCGTGGACCCGACCCACGACTTCGGTAAGACGACCTACCACTCGCTCGAGCTGACCCGTCGACTCGACGAGCTGGTGCACGCCGGCTGGCCAGTGCTGGTAGCTCTGTCCAACAAGGACTTCGTCGGCGAGACCCTCGATGTCCAGCTCGACCAGCGTCTCAACGGCACGCTCGCCGCCACCGCGGTCTCCGCCTGGCTCGGGGCGCGGGTGTTCCGCGTGCACGAGGTGGCACAGACCAGACAGGTGCTCGACATGGTCGCCTCGATTCAGGGCATCCGCCTCCCGAGCCGGCCGGAGCGCGGGCTGTCGTGAACGGGTCGTGATCGGGCGACCAGCTCACTCGCTCTGGTGCGGTGCGACCGGCGACTCCCCCGAGCCGGGTACGTCGCTGACACGGTCGCGCTGCGCCGTCACCATCGTGGCCACGGCCTCGTCCAGGTCGTCCGTCAGGTGCAGCAGCGCGAGGTCCTTGTCGCTGATCTTGCCGCCGGCCAGGACGGAGCTGCGAATCCAGTCCACCAGTCCTCCCCAGTACGACGTCCCCATCAGCACGATCGGGAACGACGTCACCTTCTGCGTCTGCACCAGCGTGACCGCCTCGAAGATCTCGTCGAAGGTGCCGAACCCACCGGGCAGGGCGATGAAGCCTTGCGCGTACTTCACGAACATCGTCTTGCGGGCGAAGAAGTAGCGGAAGTTGATGCCGATGTCCACCCACTCGTTGATGCCTGACTCGAAGGGCAGCTCGAGGCCGAGGCCGACCGAGACGCCGCCCGCCTGCGAAGCGCCCTTGTTGGCGGCCTCCATCGCACCCGGACCGCCTCCGGTGATCACCGCGAAGCCGGCTGCCGCGAGCTTCCTGCCTAGCTGCGTTCCCAGCTCGTAGTCGGCGTGGCCAGGTCGGCTGCGCGCCGAGCCGAAGACGGAGATCGCGGGCCCCAGCTCGGCCAGTGCTCCGAAACCCTCGACGAACTCCGCCTGGATGCGCAGGACCCGCCACGGATCAGTGTGCACCCAGTCGGTCGAGCCCCGCGAGTCGAGCAGTCGCTGGTCGGTGGTGGATGACTCGACCTGTGAGCGCCGCATGATGACCGGACCGCGGCGGCGCTCCGCCGGACGGGACTGTCCCTCGCTGGTCATGCGGGCCAACCTACTGGCTCAGCTCGTCAGCCAGGTGGTCATCTGGTCGAGGCAGGAGCGCAGCTGGTCCAGCGGCACGTGCTCGGCCTGGCTGTGCGCCAGCTCGGGATCACCGGGACCGAAGTTGACCGCAGGCACGCCCAGCTCGCTGAACCTCGACACGTCGGTCCAGCCGAACTTCGGGTTGGCCCCGCCCCCTACGGCGTCCACGAAGGCCGCGGCCGCTGGCCGGTCCAGCCCAGGCAGCGCCCCTGGTGCCGCGTCGACCACCTCGACGTCATACCCCTCGAAGACGTCGCGCACATGCGCGCCGGCTTGCTCGATGCTGCGGTCGGGGGCGAACCGGTGGTTGACGACGACGGTGCACCGGTCAGGCACGACGTTGCCGGCAACTCCCCCGCTGATCCCGACGGCGTTGAGGCCCTCGTGGTAGCGCAAGCCGTCGATCACCGGCCGGCGGGGCTGGTATGCCGTCAGTCTGCCCAAGATGTCGGCAGCCGCGTGGACGGCGTTGACGCCGTTCCATGCGCGGGCACTGTGAGCCCGTGTACCGGTGGTCGAGACGTCGACGCGCATCGTGCCCTGACAGCCGGCCTCGACGACGGCGTTCGAGGGCTCCATCAGCACCGCGAAGTCCGCATGCAGCAGCTCCGGGCGGGCCGTTGCAACGAGCCCGAGGCCGTTGTGTTCGGCCTCGATCTCCTCCGCCTCGTAGAAGACGTAGGTCACGTCACGGGTCGGCTCGGCCAGCGACGAGGCGAGCTTGAGGGCGACGGCGACACCTCCCTTCATGTCGCAGCTGCCGAGACCGTGCAGGCGTCCCCCGTCGATGCGTGAGGGGAGGTTCGCGTTGACAGGGACGGTGTCCACATGGCCGGCAACGACCACCCGCTCGGCGCGATCCAGCGTGGTGCGGGCGACCAAGGTGTCGCGATGACGCCACAGGTCGAGCCAGCCCACCTCCTCGAGAGCGCTCTGGATGGCGTCGGTGATCGGCCCCTCGTTGCCACTCACCGACTCGACGTCGACCAGCGCTGCGGTCAGGTCCACCACATCGGCGTTCAGGTCGAGAGGAGAACGCTGCGGCGAGGTCATAGCGGCGCTCTGGCTGTCTCGGTGGAGGTCTCGCTGAAGGCGCAGAACTCATTGCCCTCAGGGTCGGTCATCACCGTCCAGCCGATCTCGTCGTCGCGCGGGCGCAGCACGGTGGCTCCCGCGCCCACCAGCAGGTCCAGCGACCGGACGGTCACGTCCCAGTGGATGCGGTTCCTGACGGTCTTGGGCTCCGTGACGTGGTCGAAGACCCACGCCTCGAAGGGCATACCCGGCACGTTGGAAAGCCACCAACCGGTCTCGTCGTCCTCGCCACCGAGGTCAGCGCCCAGTACGTCGGCCCACCAGGTCGTGATCGTCCGAGGATGTTCGGCGTCGACCACCAGCTCGTACAGCCGGTAGGACGGCAGCTGCTCGGGCGGCCGGACAAAGGCGCAGAACTCCCCGCCCTCAGGGTCGGTCATCACCGTCCAGCCGCGGTCGAAGTCGGCGGCCGGTTCCAGCACCTCGGCGCCGAGCGCGACCAGCCCCTCGACCGACGCAGCATGAACGTCGAGATGCACCCGCTGCTTCACCGTCTTCGGCTCCGGCACGACGTTCATCCAGATCCGCTGCTGAGGGGTCGAGTCGACCAGAGAGCCGACGAGCGCACCGGCGTCCTCGTCCGGCTCGAACGTCAACCCGGTCGCCGCGGCCCAGAACCGCCCCAGTGCCTCGTCGGGTGAGGAGTCGATGCACAGATCCTTGAACGTCGCGAGCGCCATCCACCGACCGTATCGGCCATCGCCCGTGTCAGCAGAGCCGAGGCTGCTCGGTAGCGTGGGTGCGTGACTGACGGTATGACGCAGGACGTCCTCGCCACGACTGCCTCCGAGACGACGGCCGGCGCCTGGGGGTTCGGCGTGGCCACCTACGACGAGCAGGGGTTCCTGCTCGACGCGTGGGTTCCCGAGCCGGCGCTCGGACCGGCGCCGGAGCGGGGCGAGCCGCCCAGCGCGCTGATCTCGTTGGAGGGCTTCGACGAGGTGCGTCAGGTCACCCGGCGCGCCGTCCGGGTCGTCATCGAGGATCTCAGCTCGCCGCCGACCGACACCTCCGACCTCTGGCTGCGGCTGCACCTGCTGAGCCACTGCCTGGTGCGTCCGCACGGGATGAACCTCGACGGTGCCTTCAGTCTTCTCACCAACGTCGTCTGGACCACGCTCGGTCCATGCGCCGTCGAGGGCTTCGAGCTCACCCGGCTGCGGGCGCGCTCTGCCGGCACTGAGCTGCATGTGCTCGGCGTCGACAAGTTCCCGCGCATGCTCGACTACGTGGTGCCGAGCGGAGTACGGATCGCCGACGCCGCTCGGGTGCGCCTGGGCGCCCACCTCGCCTCGGGCACCACCGTCATGCATGAGGGGTTCGTCAACTACAACGCCGGCACCCTTGGCGCCTCGATGGTCGAGGGTCGGATCTCCGCGGGGGTGGTCGTCGGTGACGGCTCGGACATCGGTGGTGGAGCCTCGGTCATGGGGACGCTGTCCGGCGGGGGCACCGAGGTCGTGTCGATCGGCGAGCGGTGTCTGCTGGGGGCCAATGCGGGCGTCGGCGTCTCGCTGGGGGACGAATGCGTCGTGGCGGCCGGGTGCTACGTCACGGCCGGCACCAAGCTGACGATGCCCGACGGGTCGGTGGTCAAGGCCCGGGAGCTGTCCGGTGAGTCGGGATGGCTCTTCTGGCAGAACAGTGTCAGTGGAGCGGTCGAGGCGATCCGCCGTACCGGCGAGGGCAGCGTGCTCAACGTCGCGCTACACAGCAACGACTGACGCGATGCGAGGGGGTCGCGCGGCACTTGCCGCAGGTGTCGTGGTGGCGGTCGGTGCAGCAGGTGTGTACGTCGCCCAGCATCCCGGCGTAGGACCTCTGCCCGACCCGGAGAGCTGCTCGGCGAGAGCCGCTGGCCACTCGGTCTCGCTCAGCATCGAGCAGGCGCAGAACGCGTCGGTCATCGCCGCCGTGGCCGAACGGCGCAGACTGCCGGCCCGGGCGGTCACGATCGCGCTCTCCACCGCCTATCAGGAGTCGAAGCTGCGCAACCTCGACGGTGGCGACCGAGACTCGGTCGGACTCTTCCAGCAACGGCCGAGCCAGGGTTGGGGACGACCCGCTCAGATCCGTAACCCCTACTACGCGAGCAACGCCTTCTACGACGCGCTCATCCAGGTCGACGGCTACCGAGATATTCCGGTCACCGAGGCGGCCCAGGCAGTACAGCACTCAGCTTTCCCCGACGCCTACGCCGACCACGAGCTCGATGGTCGGACAGTGGCCAGCGCGCTGTCCGGCAACAGCCAGGCGGCACTGTCCTGCGTCGTCGGCCTCGACGAGGAGGCGTCACAGCCAGTGCTGGCCAACGGGTTGACGGCTCGCGCCGATGCGGTCCGCCGAGACGTCGACAAGGCGTTCGCCTCGTTGCCGGTTGGAGGCTTCGCACCCGGCGGCGTGACCACCGGCCACATGGAGGGTTCAGCGCACTACGAGGGGCGCGCGATCGACATCTTCTTCCGTCCGGTCACCACCGAGCACAGACGGCAGGGTTGGGCCGTCGCACAGTACCTGGTGGCCAATGCGTCACGGCTCGACATCGCCCACGTCATCTTCGACGACCGCATCTGGTCCGCGGGCGACGCCTCGGAAGAGGGGTGGCGCCACTACTCCCTTCCGGCGTCAGAGCATCCGGCGGGCGCGGACAGGGCGACCCTCGCGATCCTGGAACACCGCGACCACGTTCACGTCGACGTGTCCTGAGTGTGCCCGAACCCGGTCACCTTCACAGGTCGCGCAGGCGGGGCGACGAGCTCGCCGACGCGGGTGACCCACGCCGGCAGGTCTGCAGAGCCAGGTCCATGGCTATCAAGTCCTCCGGGTCAATGGGGTCGGCCTGCGGCACCCCTCAGGGGAACACTGGGTCAGCTCAGTCGGTGCGACGCCGGAGCTCGAGGACATTGTTGATGCGGATCGCGGTCTGCCCGTCCGGACCGGTCTGCTCCTGCTGATGTTCGTCGCTGCGGAGAATATCCCACTTCGCCGGGGGCAGGTTCAGCCCGTCGAGCACCTCCTGGGGTTTCGGGAAGGTGTATGTCGAAGTCGGGCTGACCAGGCCCATGTTCGAGCCCGCCCGGGGGCCGAGCAGCACGAGTGTGTTTGCTTCGGTACAGCAAACCTCGTAGCGAATAAGCCTTCTGGACACGTTCAAACTGACCACACGTCGTGTCAGCCGATGGCAGCCGGCAGGACCCCCTCACTCGGCGGGAGGGTCGATCCGTCAGTTGGCCGGCTGCGTCTCCATGACGTTCCAGGTGTTCGGCGAGGGCCCGAGCGTCGACGGGGCGAAGCCGGCGGCGACCAGGAGGGCGTCGTACTCCGCCTTCGTGCGTTCCTGGGCCCCGAACATAAGAAGCATGTGCAGGTCGACGAGGTGGACGTCGCGCTCCTGCGACGGCGTCCGCCCCGGTGCGTCGAGGACGTTCTCGACGACGAGCAGGTGCGCCTCGGTACTCATCGCAGCGTGCACGACGCGCAGGATCGAAGCCGCCTCGGCGTCGTTCCAGTCGTGCAGGACGTTGGACAGGACATAGAAGTCGCCGCCGGTCGGCACCATGACGAAGAAATCCGCCGGCTCCCCCCACGCTCGTTCGCCCAACCCCGCCGCAGCGAGTCGGGCGGTGGCTGCTGCGGCGACCTCGGGCCGGTCGGCGACGATCCCGTGCAGCGGCGGATCGTGCTCGAGCAGGCCGGCCAACATTGCACCCTGGCCTCCGCCCACATCGACAACCAGAGCGGCCCCGGAGAGGGCTTGGGCGGCGCGAACAGCCTCGACCTGGAGGGCGGCCCTACGCGCCATCGACGCGTCGAAGACGGCCTCCTTCTCTGGATTCGCGGCCAGCCAGGCCCACAACGTCACGCCGTGCAGGTTCTCGAAGACCGCATCGCCATGTCGTACGGCGTCCGCCAGGTGTTGCCAGACGCTCAGGTTCGAGATGATCTCCGTCTGCATCAAGGCAAGATTGCGGACCCCGCTCGGGTGTCCGATCCGGAGCACCTCGCCTCGTGACGTCGCGGCGTAGCGGCCCTCATCCCCCAATGACAGCAGACCGAGGTCGACCAGCACCCTCAGCAGTCGTGTAAGCGTGGCCGGGTCCGACGACGTCCGGGTGGCCAGCTCCGGCAGGCTCTGCGGCTCGTCGAGCGCATCCACGATGCCCAACTCGCACGTCGCCCGCACGCACATGGACACCCATGCGCCGCGCACCATCCAAACGACGTCGTCGGCTTCGGCCATTCCGCCTCCCTGTCGAAAGCGTGGCACGTCCGGAACGTTTCCGACAGGGCCATACCGGACGAGTCTCCGCACTGCACCCCCCGGCTCTCGTTTGTGCCGCATCTGGGAGCCCAGGCATTTTTGTTGCTAGGCGATGGGCTGACTCAGCCGGGTGACAGCCGACGCGATGCGCTCGTCGGTAGCGGTGAAAGCGACTCGGACATGGGAGGCGCCGGCCGGGCCGTAGAAGTCACCAGGCGCGACGAGGATGCCGCGGCCGGCCAACCAGGCGACCGTGTCCATGCACGGCTCGTCGCGCGTCGCCCAGAGGTACAGGGAGGCCTCGGAATGCTCGAGGCGGAAGCCCGCCGCCTCCAGACCATCACGCAGCGCGGAGCGCCGTCGGCGGTAGCGGTCACGTTGTTCTTCGACGTGAGCGTCGTCATCCAGTGCCGCGCGCATGGCCATCTGCACCGGCTGGGCGACCATCAGACCGCTGTGCCGGCGAATCTCATGCAGCCGGCGGACCAAGTCAGGATCGCCAGCCACAAAGGCGGCCCGGTACCCCGCCATGTTCGACCGTTTCGACAACGAGTGCACCGCCAGGACCGAGTCGAGTGAACCACCGTTGACCTCGGGGTCGAGCACCGAGACCGGCGGAGCGTCCCAGGCATACTCCAGGTAGCACTCGTCAGAGGCGACGACCGTGCCTCGTTCACGAGCCCAGCTGATGACCTTGCGGACGTGGTCGGGCGGTAGCACGCGGCCCGTGGGGTTGCCCGGTGAGTTGAGCCAGACCAGGGGCACTCGCTGCGGTCCGGCGGAGACAGTGGAGTCACTCGCCAGGCAGTCGGCACCGGCGAGCAGAGCTCCGACGGCGTACGTCGGGTAGGCGATCTCCGGGATCAGCACAGTGTCGCCCGGGCCGACGCCGAGCTGGGATGGCAGTGAGGCAACCAGCTCCTTCGAGCCGATCGTCGGAAGCACCCAGTCGTGGTCCAGCTCGACGGAGCCGACCCGACGCCGCAGGTAGTCGACGATCGAGTCGCGGAGCGGGGCCGTGCCCCGGACAGTCGGATAACCGGGCGCGTCGACCGCTTCACTGAGCGCCTTTCGGACGCTCACGGGAGTCGGGTCGACCGGAGTGCCGATCGACAGATCCACCAGCCCGTCGGGATGCGCCGACGCCTCGGCCTTGAACGGCAGCAACCGATCCCAGGGGAAGTCGGGCAGCAGGGGCCTCACCGCCGTCGGGCCCGCGTCAGTCCTCGGTCTCCTGCGGTGGAAGATCGGCGATCAGCGGGTGGTCCTTGTCGATGATGCCGAGCTTGGCCGCGCCACCGGGGGACCCCAGGTCGTTGAAGAAGTCCACGTTCGCGTTGTAGTAGTCCTTCCACTTGTCGGGGGTGTCGTCCTCGTAGAAGATCGCCTCGACCGGGCAGACCGGCTCACAGGCACCACAGTCCACGCACTCGTCGGGGTGGATGTAGAGCATCCGCTTGCCCTCGTAGATGCAGTCCACCGGGCACTCATCGACGCATGCGCGGTCCTTGAGGTCCACACATGGCTGCGCGATGACGTAGGTCACCTTCGTCCTCCTCGTTGCACGACGCTGTCCGCGGTGCCCCGCGACGCATCTCTAGTATCTATCGTGTGGCCCGTTCTCACACGTTCAGCCCACGTGACGAGCGGCACGTTCCCCTCCCCACCCGCCCGGAAGACGGTGGCCTCATGACCCTCAGCGAAGACTTGGTGGGCAGCCGAGTGGTGGTGCGCCGCCTGGTGCGGGGTGAGCTGGGGCCATCCGGTGGTCCGGCGATGACGGACCTGCTCGGCGTCCTCGAGGAGTGGAACAGCGACTCCCTGGCCGTGACGCTCGCCGACGGCACGGTCGCGACTATCGACCAGGCCGACGTGGTGGCCGCCAAGCCGGTGCCGCCGCGACCAGTGCGGCGCGCCCGGCGTTAGCGGCCTCAGGGGCCGATGGTGGAGCAGATCCGCTCGGCCCGCGGGCGGTAGCTGCTCCGGAAGTTCTCCCGATGCTGCTGACCGTGTCGCGTCAGAGTGCGGACCACGTCGACCGTGTAACCCGGCGCGCCCGCGAGGGGCTCACACGAGCCACCCGATCCGACCTGCACCGGCGGCTCGACGAAGTCATGACGGTCCCCCGCGTGCAGCTCGACCCGCCAGTACCGCGAGCTCCAGATCTCCACGTGCACCGCTCCTTCGGACGGCGCCTGGTCGACCCAGGACCGCACGTACACGCCGTACGGGGTGTCGTCGTCCCAACGCAGATCAGGCTCTGGGGAATCGACCCTGGCGTCGAAGCCAGCCACGAACCCGGGTGGGCGCGAACTCCAGGCCGAGCGGACGATGCCCGTCATGCCCGCCTGCAACGCTGCCTCGTACGCCGCACTGGCCACCGTGGATGCCGCCACCGGGTCGTCCACACCAACCCGGTGCAGGAAGCTGAAGGACCAGCGGGGTCTCAGCACCGTGCCGTCGAGGCGTTGCGCTGAACGTCGTACAGCCGCGGGGTCGACGTGAGGCGGGTACGGCGCGACGGATGCGCTGAGACGCTCCTTGATCTGCAGCTGACGCGCCTGCGCCGTCGTGAAGTCTGCGGGCTCGGCGACGACCCCGGCGGCGACCTCGCGCTTGCCCGCTGGTCGCAGCACCGCCTCGAGCACCGCATCCGCCCAGTCCGTCCGCGAGACCGTGGCGCCACTTCGACTGGGAACGACAACCGGCCTGCCGTCTTCAAAGCGGAACTGGGCGTCCACGGGGTGATTGGGAAGGGAGTGGATCATCGACCGAGTGCGTGCGAACAGCACATGTGGATCGAGGTCGAGGTGCAGACCCGAATCCTGGGTGAGAACCCGAAGTGCCGGCGCATAGCGCCGAGGCTGAAGCGTCACAGCGGTGTCGGCCACGTCGACGACAACGGGCCCGGCAGTCGAGCGGGTTGCCGGGCCGGCTACGAAGTCCGCCGCCTGCGACGTGGTAACGCCAGGCTGCACCGCCTGCAGCGGAGCTCTCACCGTCGCCTGACCCTCGATGAGCGCCGCGAGGAGGTTGGCCCGCGCCACACCGAGATCCAGGCGGGTGCCGGTCTGGCCCGCGACGAGCTGAGGTTGCCCCCCACGGAAGGACACCGACGCGTCCACCGCCGGCACCGCGACCTGCTTCGCCATCGTGTCGAGCCGGGTCTCGAGATCGTGGCGGTCGACGTCGACGACGGGCTCGACCGCACCGCCACCGGTAAGGACCTCAAGCATGTGCCGAGGGTCCCAGCTGTTGCCGCCGAGGGCGTCGGCCACTGTCTGGTCGACGTCAAACGTCAGACCGGCCTGTTGGGGTGTGAAGTGGAACGTGCGACCCCCTGCGAGCACTGTGACGGACCGCGACAGCCGCGGCGACATCCTCTCGCGGAGCACCGTGGCAGCCTGTCCGCTGCTCATGCCGCCGATGTCGACACCGGAGACCGTCGTGCCCGTCGGCACGGTGTCACCTGCAACGACGTGCCCGACTCCGTAGAGGGCGCCACCTAATGCGAGCAGTCCGACGAGGAAGAACATCCCGAACCGCAGGTCGTGGGTCTTCGGGAGGTCGTCGAGATAGACCCGCCGGCGTGGCCATAGCCTCACGAGCCGCCGCTCCCCCAGCCTGCGACCACAAGCACCGCCGCAGAGGCTGCGAGGAGAAAGCCCCACCCCAGGAAGTCCTCCATCACGACGTAGTCACCGCCAGGACCGCTCAGCAACCCGCCGAAGACGACGAACAACCAGGCGCCGGCCGCAACGAAGCCCATCCAGCGACCTGCCAGTCGGGCGACACCCACGAACGACACCGACCCGCCGATGGAGAGGGCAAGTCCCCACGGGACGAGTACGCCGCCGGGCCGCCACACCTGCCGCGACACCAGCCCCGCACACACCGCCACGACGACCGCCCCCGCCAAGGTCAGCGCCAGCAGCGCGACCGTGACAGCGGGGGCACGGGCCGGCGTCACCGGTTCAGGCCACGCCCGCGAAGAGGTCGGACTCGAGCTCACCGTCGTCACAAACGGCCTCGCCCTTGACGAGCCGGTAGAACTCCGTGCCCCAAACGTGGTTGCCGACGTTGTTGGACAGGGAGAAGAAGGGGCCGTCGAGGGTGATCTGGGTGGCGTGGGCGGCCATGGCTGCGAGTTTCTGGTCGACGTGGTCGTTGGCGTCGATCTCCGCGGTCAGGAGCTCGTCGGCGACGACGAACGACGGCAGTGGACCCTCGGGGTCGAGGCCGAAGAACGACGTCTCGTCCCCCATGGCCCTGAGGTGGCGAAGGCCGTCGCGCATCCGCGTCTCCGACACGGCGTTCCAGTAGATCTTTGGGACGTCCCACGCCGCTCCGAGGTCGAGGCGGTAGGAAGGCGCTGCGGCGAGCAGGCTCGCGTACATGGCGACGCGATGTGCCTGTACGTGGTCGGGGTGACCGTAGCCGCCGTTCTCGTCATAGGTGACGAGCACCTGGGGTCGGATCTCACGGATGACCTCGACCAAGTGGTTGGCGGCGTCGACCAGGTCCGCGCGCCAGAAGGTGCCGTCGCGGACCTCTGCCGGAGCGATCGCAAAGCCCTGCTCGTCGGTGGCCATGCCGGTGTCTCGGTAGTGACCCGGACCGCCGAGGAAACGGTGGTCCGTCACGCCCAGGGCCGCCAACGCCTCCTCGAGCTCGCCGATGCGGTGCTGACCGAGGGAGTCGTCACGGTCGGCGGCCAGATGGGCCAGCTCGTCGACGAGCACCTCTCCCTCCTCGCCGAGCGTGCACGTCACAAGAGTGCCGTGGGTCCCTTCGGCTACGTCCTTGGCCATCGAGGCGCCGTTGCCGATCGACTCGTCGTCGGGGTGGGCATGCACCAGCAGCATCCGGCGGTCAGGCAACCCGAGAGCACCGGATGAGTCATCGGTCGTCATGGCGACACAGTACGACGTGGCGCAGACACCAGCCGAGACCTCATGTCCGGGACCCGGCGGCTCAGCTGCTCCACCGCCCACTGGGTGTTCCCGGGTTCGCCCACGAGCGCCAAGTTGAGCATGCCCGGATCACCCGCTTCCTGGCCGGACCTGATCCGCTGGAGCGCGCTCTCGATGCGCGGCACCACGGCACCCAGGATGTCCAGCGCAGTCATGTCACCGGCGTAGCTGCCCGCCATCAGCTCGAGGCGCGTAGCGGCCTCGTCGACTGACAGCGCCTGGTGCAGCGGCACCCAGTTCCAGGCAGCGAAGGCGAGATCCTCCAACCGCGTGCCCGGACCGGCCATGTCCCAGTCGAAGACGCCCACGACCTTCTCGCTGCGACCTTCACCATTGGTGGCGACGTTGTACGGGGCGAAGTCGTTGTGGCAGACGAGCTGTCCGGGCGCCCCAGGTTGGTCGCTGCGCCAAGGTCCGGGATGAACGAAACCCTCGACCGTGTCGTGGAAGCGCCTCAGCCACCGCATCGCGTCCGCGAGCAGTTCCGGCGACGACATCTCCTCGTTGACGTCGAGGACCCGTCCGGGCAGGTAGGTCAGCACCTCGCGGCCGAGCCGGTCAGTGCCCAACACCTCCGGGACGCCCGGCAGGCCACGGCTGGACAGGTGGCGAAGCAGCGCGTGCACCGCGGGTGACCACGGACCGGTCGAACGCCGAACGGTGCGCCCGACTCTTGCCGCTCCTGAGACGTTGCCGCCCACGAGCCGCTCACCATCGACCAACAGCGCGCGTAGCTCGGCCAGGAAGTCTCGGTCTGCGACCTCCCAGTCGACCTCATCCAGCTCGTCGGCTGCCAGCCAACGCACGACGTCGTGCTCACGCGGAATGGGTTTCCCGTCGACCAGCCGGACGACGTACGCCGTCATCTCCAGGTCGGGAGCCACCGCCACCCGGCCGTCCAAGCGCTGCACCACCTCGACGGTGCAGCCGAGCTCTTCGTGAACCTCCCGCGTCAGCGCCGCCTCGCTCGACTCCCCTGGCTCGACCTTGCCGCCGGGCAGCTCCCAACGACCGGCCGACGCAGGCGGGCGGGTACGACGTGCAGCGAGCACGCGTCCGTGCTGCACGACAGCTGCCGCCACCACCTCGACCGTCATGGTCCACTCATACCGCACCGCTGGGGCGGCCAAGCACGTGAATCGCGTCACCTCCTACGCGTTGCTGCCGCTGGTCGGGACCTCCACGGTGGGGCCGCCCACGAGGTGACCGGTAGAGTCTGCGAGGAAGACCTCGAAGATTCGCGACGACCCCTATGTCGAGTAGGTGTGGTCCGACGCCGAGCACGATGGCTTCATACAGCCCGGCCGGCGCACCGTAGGAGGAACAGGCTGGATGTCCACTGGAGTGATGGGTTCGCAGCGCGCCCGGGTCGAGACGCGGACGCTGAGACAGGACCGATGGTGGCTGCCGCCGTTGACGACGTTCGTGGTCTTCGCCGCGTTCGTGGTCTACGCCACGTGGCGCGCCTTCTCCGGTAGCAACTACTACTCGGCGCCCTACTTGTCACCTTTCTACTCCCCGTGTCTGACTGGCGACTGCGTATCAGGTTCCCATGACTTCGGCTCTCCCTTCTCGTGGTGGCAGCTCTCACCCGCACTTGTGGTGCTGATCTTTCCCCTGGGCTTTCGGATGACCTGCTACTACTACCGCAAGGCCTACTACCAGGCGTTCTGGCTCTCTCCCCCGGCATGCGGGGTCGCCGAGCCCCATGGTGGCTACAGCGGCGAGACTCGGTTGCCTCTGATCCTGCAGAACATCCACCGGTACTTCTGGTACGCCGCCATGGTGGTGGCCGCGGTCTTGACCTATGACACTGTGCTGGCCTTCCGTGACGCGGACGACGATTGGGGGCACATGGGGCTGGGAACCGTCCTCATGCTCGTCAACATCGTGCTGATCTGGCTCTACACGCTGTCCTGCCACTCCTGCCGACATGCGGTCGGCGGACGGCTCCGGCACTTCTCCAAGCACCCGATCCGTTACCGCGCCTGGACCGCGGTTTCCAAGCTCAACAGCAAGCACGCCCAGTACGCCTGGCTGTCCTTGTTCTCCGTCGCCCTGGTCGACCTCTACATCTACTTCTTGGCGAGCGGCGCGTTCGACGACCCGAGGTTCTTCTGATGAGCGCCGAGCCCACGGGCAGCAGCGCGGCCGGCTCGAGCCAGGGGGATCCGGGCACCGGAAGCAGTGCGCCCGGGTCGAGCGACCGGCACCCGATGACCGGCAACAAGATGACCAGTGCCGCCGCCGAGAGCGGTCACGGCATGGAGGAGCACGAGTACGACGTCGTGGTGGTGGGCGCGGGCGGAGCCGGCCTGCGCGCGGCGATCGCTGCCCACGACGCCGGCGCCAAGGTAGCGATCGTGTGCAAGTCGCTGCTCGGCAAGGCCCACACGGTGATGGCCGAGGGCGGGATCGCCGCCGCCATGGGCAACGTCTACGCCGACGACAACTGGCAGGTCCACTTCCGCGACACGATGCGTGGCGGCAAGATGCTCAACCACTGGCGGATGGCCGAGCTGCACGCCCAGGAGGCACCTGAGCGGGTGCTCGAGCTCGAGGAGTGGGGTGCGCTGTTCGACCGCACCCCCGACGGGCTGATCTCGCAGCGCGACTTCGGCGGCCACCGTTTCGCGCGGCTGGCCCACGTAGGCGACAGGACGGGTCTGGAGATGATCCGCACGCTGCAGCAGCGGGCGGTCGAGCTCGGCATCGACGTGTTCATGGAGTGCACCGTCACCGAGATCTTCAAGGACTCCGACCGTGTCGCCGGGGCGTTCGGCTACTGGCGCGAGTCGGGCCGGTTCGTCGTGTTCAAGACGCCCAGCGTCGTACTCGCGACCGGTGGGATCGGCAAGTCCTACCAGGTCACCAGCAACTCGTGGGAGTACACCGGCGACGGACACGCGTTGGCCCTGCGCACGGGCGCGTCGCTCATCAACATGGAGTTCGTCCAGTTCCACCCGACGGGCATGGTGTGGCCGCCGTCGGTGCGCGGCATCCTCGTCACCGAGTCCGTGCGCGGCGACGGCGGCGTCCTGCGCAACTCCGAGGGCAAGCGGTTCATGTTCGACTACATCCCCGAGTTCTTCAAGGGCGAGACGGCCGACACCGAGGACGAGGCCGACCGCTGGTACGACGACAAGAAGAACAACCGTCGTCCGCCCGAGCTGCTCCCCCGCGACGAGGTGGCGCGGGCGATCAACTCCGAGATCAAGGCCGGGCGTGGATCCCCGCACGGCGGGGTCTTCCTCGACATCGCGTCACGCCGTACGCCGGAGTTCATCCGGCGCCGGTTGCCGTCCATGTACCACCAGTTCAAAGAGCTGGCTGACGTCGACATCACCGCCGAAGCGATGGAAGTCGGACCCACCTGTCACTACGTCATGGGTGGTGTCGAGGTCGATCCGGACACCGGGCGCAGCATCGTCGAAGGGCTGTATGCCGCCGGCGAGGTCGCGGGAGGGATGCACGGGTCCAACCGGCTCGGCGGCAACTCACTGTCGGACCTGCTCGTCTTCGGGCGCCGGGCGGGGCTCAACGCGGCGTACTTCGCCCAACGTACGACGTCGGCACGGCCGCGGGTGGACGACGCACAGGTCAAGGCGGCGGCCGAGCACGCCGTCGCCCCCTTCTCCGTCGCAGGCGGGGAGAACCCGTACACGATCCAGCACGACCTTCAGGACGTGATGCAGCGCCTCGTTGGCATCATCCGCACTCGCGAGGAGCTGGAGGAGTCCCTCGCGGAGATCGAGGCGCTCAAGCAACGCGCTTCGCGACTGTCGGTCGAGGGCCACCGTCAGTACAACCCGGGTTGGCACCTCGCGCTCGACCTGGTCAACATGCTCACGGTGTCAGAGTGCATCGCCAAAGCGGCCCTCGAACGGCAGGAGTCACGCGGCGGCCACACGAGGGACGACTTCCCCGGTGCCGACGACCACTGGGGCAGCCGCAACCTGGTGCTCGTCGAGGGGGCGGGCGGCCAGGTGGAGCTCGCGCATCAGCCACTGCCGGTCATGCCCGACGAGCTGAAGACCCTGTTCGAGGCCAAGTGAAGGAGATCGGCTGATGGCGTACGACCTCACGATGCGGATCTGGCGAGGCGACCAGACCGGAGGCGACCTCGGCGACTACGTCGTTCAGGTGGAGGAGGGCGAGGTTGTTCTCGACGCCATCCACCGCCTGCAGGCGACTCAGGCCGGTGACCTGGCAGTGCGCTGGAACTGCAAGGCAGGCAAGTGCGGCTCCTGCAGCGCCGAGATCAACGGCCGGCCGAGGCTCATGTGCATGACCCGGCTTGCCGACTTCGAGCCGGACGAGACCATCACCGTGACACCGATGCGCGCGTTCCCGGTCATCCGCGACCTCGTCACCGACGTCTCCTACAACTACGAGAAGGCCAAGCAGCTGCCGGCCTTCTCGCCCACGCCGCGCGACGCCGACGGCAAGCGCCGCATGATGCAGGTCGACGTCGAGCGCGGCCAGGAGTTCCGCAAGTGCATTGAGTGCTTCTTGTGCCAGGACACCTGCCACGTGGTGCGCGACCACGAGGACAACAAGCAGGTCTTCGCGGGGCCACGCTTCTTCCTGCGCTACGCCGAGCTCGACATGCACCCGCTCGACACCAACGACCGGCGCAAGCTGGCGCAGGACGCAGCCGGGCTGGGCATGTGCAACATCACCAAGTGCTGCTCCGAGGTGTGCCCCGAAGGCATCAAGATCACCGACAACGCGATCATCCCGATGAAGGAGCGCGTCGCCGACCGCAAGTACGATCCCGTGGTGTGGCTGGGCGAGAAGATTATGCGGCGCGGGGATCGAGCGAGCCGCTCCGACGTGTGACGCCGACCGTCCGGCTGCACCAGCAGCCAGATCGCGTCGACTGGATCCGGCAGGTGGCCGACCAGCAAGGTTCTCGAGTGGGGCTGTCCGGGTTGCTGGGAGACCTCGACGCAGTCGCCCGTGTCGGGCCGGTGCCGGTGAGCACCGCGCGCTATGGCTTCAGCTGGGCGGCTGCCGACGGGGTGGACCAGGAGTGGTGGCCACAGGGCATCACCACGTCCGCCGACGCCCGCGACTCAGGTGAGGAGTTCGGTCGCAGCGTCGTGGTGGTCGGCTGGTACGCCAAGAAGCTCGCCGGGACACCGTCGCACGGTAGCCGCGTCAGCGTGGTCGACGTGACGGACGAGGACTCACCTCGCTACCGCCATGTGCGGCTGGTACAGCCGCGGCTCGACGAGAAGTCCGGCGTGGTCGGGCTCGAGCCGGTGCGGGTCCATGCCGGTGGCATCGGCTGGTACGGCTCGTCGCTGCTGGTCGCCGACACGCATGGCGGCATTCGCGTCTTCGGTTGGGACGACGTACTGCGCCTCGACGGCGATCCGCATGACGGTTGCCGCTATGTGCTGCCGCAGCGCACGTCGTTTCGTGCTGTCGCCGACGAGGGCACGAGCCCCTTCCGCTTTTCGTTCCTGTCAGTGGACCGCAGCCAACCGGATCACCGGCTCGTGATGGGTGAGTATGGCGCCGAAGGCCAGACCCGCAGACTAGCCAGTTGCAGCCTGGACCCAACCGCCGACGGTTCCCTCGCCGATGGTGCGGCGCTTGAGCTGCGCGAGGGGTTGCCCCACTCGCAGGGTGTGCTCCGGATCGGGGACTCGTGGTACGTGTCGACGAGTCGGGGTCGGTTCCGCCGGGGCGGCATGCGAGAGCTCGAGGAGTCGGGCGGCTGGCGCGAACACGCGGCCAGTCTCGCGGTCGGGTGCGAGGACCTCGCGTACTGGCCGCAGCGTGACGAGATCTGGAGCTGCTCCGAGTACCCCGGGCATCGTTTCGTCTACGCAATGCCTCGCTCGAACTTCTCGAGCGCGCGGCTGGCACGTCTGCGTTCTCGCCTCAAAGCGCTGTGGCCGCCAGCGCCACTCGTAGGGTTGTCCCAGCCGTCCGGGCGTCGCTGAGCAGCTACGGGTCGCTGCGCTGTCAGGCCCGCGATACCACTCCGGACAGGCTCAGGCCGCAGGTCTGACCAGCGCGCGACGTCATCCGCACCTCAACAGTGTTGCGTCCGCTTTCGCCATACGTCCTTATCCGCACTACGCCAGCGTCGTTGGCGTAGAAGTAGCCGACTTGGCCCTGCCCCGAGTCGCTCCACTCAACCGAGACATAGGTATCCCATCTGCTGCCTGGTCGGGCGTTCGTCACCCGGACCACCACCTTGGTGGCCCGATGCGGGAGTGGGTCGTCGGTCAGCCTGATCGAGACGTCGGCCCTGCCGCTGCACGGCGCACTGGCCGTGATCGGGCTAGCCGTGGTCGGGCTGCTCGCAAGCGCGAACGGCTCGGCGGTTGCCGGTCCGCTGAGAGCTGCCCCCGCCAGAACCAAGGTCGAGATGCCGAGTGAAGCGCGTACTGCACGTCGTCGAGTCGTCATGCTTGAGTATGCGCCTTGAGAAGCCGACGAGCGCAGGACGCAGGAAGGCTCACGGTGACGAGGCGATGACGGCGACAAACTGGGCCGGCAACATCACCTTCGGGGCGCGACGGATCAATCATCCGAGCTCACTCCAGGAGCTCCAACAGCTGGTGGCCTCCAGCGAGCGGGTGCGCGGCCTCGGCACGGGGCACTCGTTCAACCGGATCGCCGACACCACTGGAGACCTGGTGTCCGTGGCCGGTCTGCCGGTCGACATGGAGCTGGACTCCCAACGAAACACGGTGAACGTGAGCGCCGGCGTTCGCTACGGCGAGCTGGCGAGGTACCTGCATGAGCGCGGGCGCGCTTTGAGGAACCTGGGCTCGCTGCCGCACATCTCCGTCGCCGGCGCGTGCGCGACGGGTACGCACGGCTCCGGCGACTCCAACGGCAACCTGTCGACAGCCGTGTCGGGGATGGAGCTGGTCACAGCTTCCGGGGAGACCGCGACGTTGAGTCGTGGGAACGACGAGGCCTTCGACGGTGCCGTGGTGGCGCTCGGCTCGCTGGGCATCGTGACGCGGCTGACCCTGGACACGGTGCCGGCCTTCGACATCGCCCAGTACGTCTACGAGGACCTCCCCGAGGCAACACTCGTCGAGGCTTTCGACGACATCTTCTCCACCGCCTACAGCGTCAGCGCCTTCACCGACTGGGGCGGTCCGCGGGTCAAGCAGGTCTGGGTCAAGGTCAGAACGGACGCCGACGCAACGTCGGGCGACGGTTCGTGGGTGCCGGAGCCCAGCTGGCTCGGCGCACGACTGGCTACTCGCGCACGCCATCCGGTGCCAGGGATGTCGCCGGTGAACTGCACGCTACAAGCGGGCGTACCCGGCCCGTGGCATGAGCGACTGCCCCACTTCCGGCTCGAGTTCACTCCCAGCAGCGGCGAGGAGCTGCAGTCGGAGTACCTGCTACCTCGAGAGCATGCAGCCGCGGCGGTCGGGGCGCTCAGTACGGTGGGCGACCTCATCGCGCCGGTGCTCCAGATCGGTGAGATCCGCACTGTGGCCGGTGACAACCTGTGGATGAGCCCCTGCTACCGGCGCGACACCGCTGCCTTCCATTTCACCTGGGTCAAGGACATGTCCGCTGTCGCCCCGGTCGTACGCCGCATCGAGGAGCGGTTGTCCGCGTTCGGCGCCCGACCGCACTGGGGCAAGGTATTCGGACGCGACTTCAGCCTCATCGCAGGCCAGTACGAACGGCTCCCGGACTTCCAGCAGCTGGCCCGCGCCTACGATCCGACGGGCAAGTTCCGCAACGACTTCGTCGACAGATACTTGTTCGACGGCTCGTAAGCCCTTTGGTCGGGGGGCTCACAGCCCCTGTCAGCCCCTGTCAGCCCCGAGGAGCCGCGGTCCAGACCCGCACGTAGTCGAACTTGGCCTTGAAGACTTCGCCGCCGCCAGCACCCATCGACACCAGCCCGATGCGCGCGTCATCGCCGAGGTGGTGCGTCCACGTGCCGCCACGGACCCAACGTTGGCTGCCCTGCTTGGTGTAGGCGGTGTAGCGCCCGACGGTACGGCCGGTCGACGTGAGGGCGTTGCGCTTCACGATCCGCAGCGACGTCCAGTTCCCGGGAGTGCCCACCACCGTGTTGCCGTAACGGGGATAACCCTCAGGAGCACGTGCGACCTCTTTGGCGAACTCGGTCTGACGCGTCTCATAGATGGACACATGCACCAGCTTGATGAAGCGGTCGTCACCGGCATAGATCGCCAGGCCGGCTTGCACGAAGTTGTAGCAGCAACCCTCGGGCGGGACCGGCAACTTGACCCTGGTCTGCACCACGTAGTCGCGGTTGGGCGCGTTCTCGACGAGGACCGCGGCGTTGTTGGTGTCATTCGAGAGGTCGCCCTGCTGGGTGTCGAAGCGGAAGTAGCCGTTGGCGACGCCGACCCCGGTCGGCGCGGGCTCTCCTGCCCATGACCAGCGGTCGGTCAAGGTGGAGGAGCTGAACTCGTCGGAGAGGTGCCCGATCCGCTGTCCGACTCGGTCGTTGGCGATCGGATCAGGCGTGTACGTCGACGTCTCGCCAGGCTGTGCAGCAGGCGCGGGCATCCGATGGTTGGACGCCCATCGGCCGGCACGTACAGTCGGCCAGCCATGGACCCAGTCCAACGGGTCGAGCAACGGCGGACGCCGAGTGAAGCCGGGCTCGCTCTCGAAGTACGGGTCCAGGCGGTTGACCGCGTGGTAGACGGTCCACCACTGCCCGTCGAAGTCGCGGAAGACGGTGTTGTGCCCGGTGCCGACCCACCTGTTGCCATTCATGCTCACCACCGGCGTACCGCCAACCCGGCCTGCGAGCAGGGAGTTGCCGTCGCGGTCCACATAGGTGCCGAGTGGCGTCTTCGACCTACCGGCGAACACGCTGTAACCGGTCAGAGGACCGTTGCAGCAGTTGGTGGCCGAGGCGAACAGGTAGTACCAGTCGCCATGGTGCACGACGTTGGCTCCCTCGTACCGGTTGGGGATCGTGATCCTCGTGGGCTCGCCGACGGTCGCAAGCCGATTGGGATAGACGGCGATGTGAGTGCCGAAGATGCCGCAGTAGTAGCTGCCGTAGTAGAGCACACCATGGGCCCCGATGGTGTCCCCCAGCACGTCAGGGTCGTACGTCCAGAAGAAGTTGCAGCCGTCGCCGGCCCGCCTGGGCTTGACGACGGGGACGTTACTGACCCGCCACGGTCCTGAGGCGTTGCGGCTGGTGGCGACGCCGAGTGCGCTGTCGGTCGGGCAGCCCGGCTCACCGCTCACCCCGTCCTTCACATCGGTGACCACGAACGTCATGTAGTAGCGGTCGGTCGCCTTCGAGTAGACGACGTCCGGCGCCCACAGGCCTGCACCGTCGGCCGCCCATGAAGGGGGCTCCGGCAGAGCGTCACCGATATACGTCCAGTTCACCAGGTCTGTGCTGCGCATCATGGGCACCGGGTGGAAGACCACGTCACCGGATCCAGCGGTGTCGCTGTCATTCAGCGGGTCTGTCGTGCAGTACATGTACCAGGCCCGGTCGTCCGGCTGCTGGCTGTGGATGACCGTCGGGTCGGCGCAACTCTCGACCACGCCGCCGCTCGGGATCCGCGGGCGCAAGGGGTTTCGATAGCTGTCGGCGTCAGCGGCGACGGACGAGGCGCCGACCAGCGGAAGCAGGACGGCAGCCACGAGCAGGGGCAGGGCGCGACGACGAAGAGCCAGCATGCGCCCACTGTCCCCCCCCTTCCATCAGAGCGCAACAGGGAGGCGCCGCTGATCGCGGGCTACGTCGCCTCGGTCGAGGTCATGATCACCACATCGCCGTGGGTGCCGTAGCCCAACACGTCCTCGGCGTACTGGGTCCCGTCGAAAGTGACCATGAGGTAGCCACCACCGGGCCGTTCCACCACCTGCGGATGCGGGATGTTGGTGCCGTAGGGCGCGTCCAGGGTGCCGAGCTGTTTCACAGCGAGGTCGTACACGGGGTATTCGTGCCGGTCCCCGTCGCTGGCCAGCAGGTACCACTGACCGTCCACGCGCTGCAGGATCGGGCCCTCGCACATGTGCCGAGACTTGTCGGCTGCGACCAGTTCCAGTCCCTCGTCGTACGAGCCCGCGGCCGCCCCTGACGCCAGTGCCGGGTGGAAGTCGAACGGGTCCTGGGACGGACTCTCGACGAAGGCGAGATGCCATCGGTCGTCGATCCGGGTCGCCGCCGGGTCCCAGCTGCTGACAGTGGTGGGAAGGTCGAGCTTGTCGGTCTCGACCAGGTGTACGCCCGCAAGGGGGTCATCACGCGTGACGGCATGCCGGACGTGGACACCGTCACCGTCGAAGTCGCCCCATGCGCTGTTCAGCACGATGAACTCGCCGTTCTCCTCGTCTACCACCACCTGTCCGGCATGGTCGCCGAGGACGAGTCCGTCCCGTCGGGTGTACAGGTGCGCGACCTGCTCCAGCCGAGTCGGCTGGTCCAGATCGAGCGTGAAGACGCCCCAATGAGCCTGTTGGAAGAACCCCAGCCCGGCGCAGGTGACGGTCAGATATGCCTTGCCTTCCCGGGTGTAGGCAGAGCCGTCCGGGCGCTGGACCAGATGCGGGTCCCGGAGACCGGCCATGCCGAACGGGCCGGCTCTGACCCCACTGAGCCGCACCTCAGCACCAGAGCCGTCCGCGCCGTAACCGAACGAGAGGCCGGACAGGGTCTCGGGCTGGCGCAGGTCTACGAGCGCTGAGATCTCCTCCCGGTCGGTGACGATCGGCTGCCACCCTTCCCCGGTATCGGCCAGCCCCGTCA
>JBPCRX010000002.1:0-11316 GCA_050996395.1 Nocardioidaceae bacterium | reverse complement strand
GGGGTCGTCGTTCCCGCTCGGTCGTGGTCCGGACGGTGTCCTCGCTGGGGCCCAGCGATAGCCGACGAGGGCGCGTGAATGGTCGTCGATGAAGGCGAACAAGAAGGTCTTTCGGCCCGTGACCGCGGGGCCATGCAGGGCATCGCCGGTCCACCGCTTATTCTGTGCGGCGGCCTCGAACCGGTCGGACGCCCGCGGTGCCATGCCGTCGGGGGCGGGTGTTGAGCTCCAGGCGCGCGAAATGTCGCTGCAAGGTCCGCGAGGACGGCACCGAGCCTGCCGGCTGGCGTGCGCGAGCAGGATCCCATTGACCTGCGCCGCTGTGGGGGCCGGGGACGTCCCGCTGCAACGCGGCCGCCAGCTCCAGCACCGCCGCCGACGTGGTCGGGTCGCAGGTGCGGGTCGAGGGTGCCGTCCGGTCCTGGCTGTCACGAGAGGCCCCCCTCGGATAGGTCCAAGGAGGACGATGCCGCTACTTGACCCCCGCACCCTGCTTGACACTGGCGTGAGCGGGCCTACGCCACGAGCGACTGTCCCAACATGAGCAACGGCAACCCAGGGACATCTGACCCTTGACGGGACAACCGAAGGTCCGGTAGAACGGTTGTCATGACGATGATGGACCGCACGCAGCCTATGCCGCTGTATGCCCAGCTGGAGCGGGCGCTGCTGTCCCACATCGACCAAGGCGGCCTTCAGCCCGGGGACCGGCTGCCCACCGAGGCCGAGATCGCCGTCATGTACTCCGTCTCGCGTGCGACCATCAGGCAGGCGTTGATGCGGTTGGTCAAGGATGGACACGTCGAGCGGGTTCAGGGCCTCGGCTCGTTCGTGGCCCGCCCCCGGCCGACGCACAAACCCTTGCTGACGTCCTTCACCCAGAACATGCGCGCTCAGGGCTTCAGGCCGCTACGAAGGGTCTTGCGCAGCGAGACTGTGCCGACCCCGGACGATCAAGCCAGTGTGTTCGGATCGCAGACGCTGGAATGCCAATACCTCTGCCGGCTGCTGCTCGCCGATGATCGTCCGGTGGGCATCTCGGAGACCTGGCTCCCACGAGAAGCTCTGGGAGGTCGACTGGACCTGTTCAACCCCGCCGCACTGGAGTCTGGATCCTTGTACGACCTCCTCCAGGGCCCGGAGATCGGTCTGCGTCTGCACCGCGGGACGGAGACGATTCGCGGCGGCCGGGCGAGCGAAGAGGAGGCTTCGCTGCTCGAGAGCCCACCCAACAGTCCCACGCTGATCGTCCGTCGTGTCACCTACACGCAGTCCGACCGGCCAATCGAGTCCACGGTGATGACCTTTGCCGCGGACCGGTACGAGTACCGCGTTGACCTGTTCCCTCCCGCTCGCTAGCCCGTTGCGGGCCAGACCGGTCATCACCCATCCGAGTGCAGTTCCCCCTGCTAGGAGGAAGCGTTGAAGGTCTCACCCAAGTTCGCTCCACTGCTCATCGTGGTGGCCTTGGCCGCCGCAAGTTGCGGCAAGGCAGCCACCGTCTCCTCGTCCGGCTCAGGTAACAAGGCCGCCGACGGAAGCGACAAGCTCGCCGGAAGCACGACGCTCCAGGGATACGACAGTCTCCCGTTCAAGGACATCCTGGCCATGCCTTCGGGCAACGTGAAGGTGGCCGGCAAGGACAAGATCACGATCGGCTTCTCCCAAACCTGCTTCAACCACCCGTGGCGCAAGGCCATGCTTGAAAGCGTCCTGGCCGAGGTCAAGCGCCACCCGAACGTCAGCGTCGTGACCGTCGACGGCAACTGTGACGTCGCCAAGCAGTCCAACGACATCGACGACCTGATGGCCCGCGGCGTCGACGCCATCATCATGAGCCCGGTGGAGTCAGCAGGACTGGCGCCGGCAGCACGCCGCGTCATGGCCAAGAAGATCCCGCTCATTCTTCTCGACCGAGACGTACCCGCGGACAAGACCATCTTTATCGGCCAGTCGAACGTTGAGATGGCCTACGAGACGGCGAAGAAGATGATCTCCGACATGCACGGCAAGGGAAACATCGTGGAGATCACCGGTCTGTCCGGTTCATCGCCCGCGACCGACCGGGCCGCGGGACTGAAGAAGGCTCTCGCCGCGGCCCCTGGGATGAAGCTGCTCGCCGTCGGTGACGGTCAATGGGTTCGCGAGCCCGCCGTCAAGGTGATGGACGACTGGCTCACCAAGTACCCGAAGATCGACGCGGTGTTCTCCCACGCCGAAGAGTCCTCGTGGGGAGCCATGCAGGCGATCAAGAACGCTAACCGATGCGGGGAACACATCAAGCAGTACACGCACGATGGTTCCTCACCAGGCTTCAAGGCAGTGCAAGCGGGCCAGTTCAAGGGTGACGGAAACTACAGCCCGTTCATCGGGGACATCGGCGTACGCGCAGCCCTGACGGCCCTCGAGGGCAAGCCGGTAGAGGGCGCCAAGTCTTACAGCGAGCCGGGCCAGTACCTGCAGCTGCCCAATCTGCCGCTTGTGACGCCTGAGAACGCGAAAGAGTGGATTCCGAAGGGTTGGGGCACCTTCGAGATGCCCAAGGATCCCTGCAAGTAAGGCTCCCCTTCCGGTGATGCATGACCCCTCATGCATCACCGGAACGAACACATCTGGAGGCGCTGAGGTGTCTTATGTTGCGGAACTGCGCGGGATCACCAAGCGGTACCCCGGTGTCCTCGCGCTCGACAACGTCGGGGTAACTGTACGCGCGGGTGAGATCCATGCTCTCGCGGGTGAGAACGGCGCCGGCAAGTCGACGCTCATAAAGATCCTCGGAGGGGCGGTCAGCCCGGATGCGGGAGAGATCCTGCTCGACGGCGCCCCGGTTCGTCTCAGCTCCCCGCACGCGGCTATCGAACACGGGATCAGCGTCGTGCACCAGGAGCTGGTCAGCGCGCCCGAGCTCTCGGTGTTGGAGAACGTGCTGCTCGGCCGACTGCCGCGCGACGGCCTCGGGCGGGTCCGCTGGAGAAGGGCTCGCTCGCGCGCCCAGGACGCGCTGAACCGGGTCGGGCTCGAAGCCGACGTACGCACGTCGATGAGCCGCCTCAGTTTGGGTCAGCAGCAGCTCGTCGAGATCGCTCGCGCTCTGGTACGCGATGCCAAGGTGCTGGTGCTCGACGAGCCGTCCGCGATCCTGGGCGGCAAGGACCTCGACGTGCTGTACGACGTGGTGCGCTCGCTGCGCGACCGCGGTGTGGCGATCGTCTATATCTCGCACCGCCTGAAGGAGGTTCTCTCGCTCAGCGACAGGGTCTCGGTGCTCAAGGACGGCAGGCTGCAAGGAACGCTGGCCGCCAGCGAGCTGGACGAGGAGCGCCTGGTCACGATGATGACCGGCCGGCAGCTCGCCGCCCCGCAGCGCTCTGCCCTCCCTGCCGGGGCAGCCACACTCCTCGAGGTCCGGCCGCTCATCGGAGGCACACGCACGGCCCCGGGCCGACCGACGGGGGTCACGGTCCACGCCGGTGAGATCGTCGGGCTGGCCGGCCTGGTCGGTTCCGGACGTACCGAGCTGGCTCGGGCCGTCTTCGGCGCCGATCCCGGCTCCTACGAGGTCAAGATGGCCGGCAAGCTGCTTGGACGCCGTTCACCTCGCTCCGTCCGCCGGGCCGGAATCGCATACCTGCCTGAGGACCGCAAGGACCAGGGTCTTCTGATGAACCGCTCGATCCGGGAGAACGTCGGAGTGGCGAGCCTCAAGCTTCGCTCCGTGGCGGGGATCCTGCGGCCGGCGAGGGATCGCGCTGCCGTGAAGGAGGTGACCGACACGGTGCGGTTGAAGTCCTCCAGCCTCGAGGCGCCGCCTTCCACTCTGTCAGGCGGCAATCAGCAGAAGGTGATGCTCGCGCGGTGGCTGGCCGCCTCACCGACGGTCCTGATGCTCGACGAGCCCACGCGAGGGGTCGACGTTGGCGGCAAGAGCGAGATCTACACGCTGATGCGCCAGCTCACCGACTCGGGCCGAGGCATCCTGATGATCTCCAGCGAGATTGAGGAGATCGTCGCTATGTCCGACCGCGTCCTGGTGATGAGCCAGGGACGCCTCGTCGCCGAGTACACCGGCGAGGAAATTACCGAGGACAACATCAGCCGTTCGGCGCTGCTCGACGCGCCGACGAACCGGGAACAGGTGCGATGAACGAGTCATCAACAGCGGCACTTGCCAAGCCGACCAGGACGAGCATCCGTGAACGCGGTCCCGCCGCAGCAGCGAACGTGCGCAAGTACGGCGCGGGCGTGGCGCTCATTCTCCTGCTCGTGTTCTCCAGTCTGGCCTCCGACCGTTTCTTGCAAGTTGACAATGTCCTGAACGTCCTACGGCAGATCTCCATCGTCGGTGTGCTCGCGCTGGGAATGACGTTCGTCATCCTCACTGCCGGCATCGACCTGTCAGTCGGCTCGATCCTCTCGGTGGTGGTGGTCTACACCGCCAACACCGTACAAACCCGCGGAGTCCTTGCCGGTATCGCGATGGCGCTCGGCCTCGGGGCCCTGTTCGGCCTCATCAACGGTGTGGGCGTGGCAGTGGGCAGGGTGCAACCGTTCGTGATGACCCTCGGCATGCTGGCCTTCGCCAAGGGTGTCGCCCTAATCTTCACTAATGGCCAACCCGTTCCGATCACCAACGACAGCTTCTTGGCCTTCGGCAACGGCCGTACGTTCGGCCTGCCGAACCCGGCGATCGTCTTCCTCGTACTCCTTGCAGTATGCATGTTCGTCTTGCGCGGTACGGTGTTCGGCCGCTCGGTCTACGCCGTCGGCTCCAACGAGGAGGCGGCCCGTCTCTCCGGCATCCCGGTCCGCCGGGTCAAGTGCGCCGTATACGTGATCGCTGGCGTCATGGTAGGGCTGGCCGGCATCCTCTACGCAAGTCAGCTCGGCGTTGGAACGCCCGTGGCCGGCGACGGCAAGGAGCTGGACGCCATAGCAGCCACAGTGGTCGGGGGGACGAGCCTGTTCGGTGGCGTCGGCACAATCGGCGGAACCTTCATAGGAGCGGCCATCCTCGGTGTTCTCTCGAACATCCTCAATCTCAGCGGCGTCTCGCCGTACGTCCAGTACCTGTTTCGCGGTGGCCTCATCGTCGCGGCGGTCCTGTTGCAGCGTCGCGACGGGCGAGGCCACTGATGCGCCGTCTCGACGCCATGCTCGCTGACCGGCCCACCCTGGTTCAGGACATCGTCGACGCGGTTGACCACGACTCCGTGCTCGGGGCGCTGCTGCAGATCGCAGACACCCCGGCACCGTCCGGCGCCTCGTCAATGACCCGAGGCACCGTCGTCCAGTCCTGGTGCGAGTCCAGAGGACTACTGACCTCGGGCGTGACCGTGCATCGCGACGCCTTCGACAGTGGGACCGACGTACTGAGCAACGGCGAGGGCGGCCTGGGTATCCTCGCCCACCTGGACGAGGTCTCCTACCTCCTGCGCGAACCCGTCGAGCCCGGCCTGTCCCGTGTGACGCCGTACTGCTACCACCTTGCCGAAGAGTCGGCGCCCGCCCGGATCGTGCGGTTCGCAGCCGATGGAAGCTGGCAAGTCGTCTGCAACGCGCAGGTCTGCATCAAAGAGGGCCAACACGTGGTGACGCACCCGACCGACGTATCGCTTCGCCCTGCCGACCGTGTCGTGCTGACGTCGCCGCTCACCCACGACGTGGGCTCGGGTCTAGTCACCGGTTCGCTGGATAATGCGGCGGGTGTAGCCGCCGCATTGATAGCCAGTGAGGTGATGCTGCGCCTCGGCATCCCGTTCAGCACATACCTGACCGACGAGGAGGAAGGTCCCAGTGGAGGCTCGAGTCAGACGATCTCGCGGGGAGCTGCTCGGGTGTTGCGCCATTTCGAGCCGGCTCCCCTGACGGTGGTCGTCGATATCCACGGGCTAAGCCGAGCCGAGCTCGACAGCTGTGACAACCATCGACGCCCCTGGGGCGCCTCACTCGCCGAGTACTCCAGCGGGGGCAAGGGATCAGTAGCCCGACCGGACATCCTCGCTGGTCTCCTTCAGGCCTTCGCCCCTCTTGCTGATCGTGGTATCCGTGTGCGGTCGAACCTCGGCGGCCACGTACCCCGTTCCGACGATGTCGTCGCCATGCTGCACAGCAACCGGGTCGTCGTCCTCGGCTACCCCGGAGTAAACCGGCATTTCGACCGCGGACTCCCGACGGTGAACGTGCACGATCTCGTGGACCTGGCGCGAGCCTTGGTCCTGGTGGGTGCGATGGTTGCACCCAAACCCCCTGACGGCCGGGCATGACCGGACCTGTCCTGACCGTCGGTGAGATGACTCTGGACGACGTCGTCGTCGAGGACCAGGACGTCGACTGGAAGCAACCCGGCGGTGGCGCGCTCTACAGTGCCGTGGGAGCCAGGCTGTGGACCCGGTCCGCCATTTGTTCCACGGTGGGCCAGGACTACCCCAGCCTCCTTCTGGACCGACTCACCTCGGCGGGGATCGACACCTCGGCCGTCCGCCGGACCACCGAGTGCGCCAGCCTCGGCCTGTGGCTCCTGTACGAGCAGTCTGGTGCGCGGCACCAGTTCGAGAAGGTGGCTGGCGGAAGCTTCCAGCAGCTCGACGCGCTGCGCCCGACCGTGGCTGAGCTCTCCGACAGCCCGTCGGGTGTCCACTTGGCGCCCCAGTCCAGCGACGGGCACGCCGCCGCATTGCGCGACTTTGGCGCCGCACCGGTGTTATTGACGCTCGACCTACTCGTCGAGCCGTACATCGACACGACGCCCTACACGCAGCCGTCGTTCCTCGACCGCGTCGACGCCTTCCTGCCGAGCAGCGCGGAAGTGCTCGCGCTGTGGGGCCACGAGAGCATCGACATCCTGAAGACGCAGCTGTCCCGCCTCGGCTTCGACGGCACACTGGTCGTCAAGCGCGGCGCCGACGGAGTCGACGTCGCCACCCAAGATGAGGTCGTCCGTGTACCGGCTGCGTCAGCTGACGTGCTGGACGTCACCGGCGCCGGTGACGCCTTCTGCGGTGGCTTCTTGGCCGGGTTGATCGCTACCGAGGACCCGGTCACCGCTGCGGCATACGGCGTGGTCAGCGCATCGTTCGTGGTCGAGACCCGTGGCGCCATCGCCGCGCTGGCGTCTCTGGACGCCGCTCGGGCGACGTGCCGACTCGACATAGTGCTCAAGTCTCTGAGGAGAAGCTCGTGAGCAGTCTCTCGGTCACGCCTACCGACCGCCCCGACGCACTACTGGAACTGTTCGGTGTGGCGAAGCCGATCATCGGCACCATCCATTTGCCTCCGCTTCCGGGAGCCCCTCGCTACAGCGGTGAGCCTGTGCAGACCATCTACGCGCGTGCCATCGAGGACGCTCGCCGCTACGCCGACGGCGGTGTCGACGGGTTGATCGTCGAGAACGAGGGCGACATCCCGTTCCTGAAGCCGGACCAGCTCGGACCGGAGACGTCCGCCTGCATGGCAGTGGCGACGGCATCGATCGTTGACGCCGTCGCTCTGCCCACCGGCGTCCTCGTCCTCGCGAATGCCACGCTCCACAGCATCGCCGTCGCCAAGGCATCCGGTGCGCGGTTCGTGAGAGCCAACCAATGGGTGAACGCCTACATCGCGAACGAGGGATTCCTCGAAGGCACTGCCGCCGCAGCGTTGCGCTACCGCGCACAACTGCAAGCGCAGGACATTCGGGTGCTCGCCGACGTGCACGTCAAACACGGCAGTCACGCGATCGTCGCGGACCGGACCATCGCTGAGCTGACGCACGACGCAGAGGCATTCGACGCCGATGCCGTCATCGCCACAGGACAGCGCACCGGCGACCCGACACTTGTCGAAGAGATCACCGCCATCTCCGACGTCGCGAAGCGCCCGGTGCTGGTCGGAAGCGGCCTGAACGCCGACAACGCCCGAGAGCTACTGGAACACGCCCACGGAGCCATCGTCGGCAGTGCCATGAAGCAGGACGGCGCCTGGTGGAACCCGGTATCCGTCGCGAACACCCGAAAGATCATGGACGTCATCGAGGAGCTACGATGAGAATCAGCCGCCTGTTCCTGGACTCCGCAGATCTGAAGCTGGCTGCCGCAGCCTCGGCCTGAAGCTGTCTGCCGCAGTCTCCGCCAGCGGCGTCGTCTCGGGCATCACCACGAACCCAGCGATCATGAACCAGCACACGACGAACGGTCCGGCGCACTTACGGTCGCGGCTTGACGCGTTCGAGGATGGTCCGGTCTTCTATCAACTCACCTCTGACACCAGCTCTGGCGCCTGGGCCGAGATCGGTGAACTCGACGACGCCGCAGGGCAGGGCCGTGACCGAGTGGTTCTGAAGCTGCCTACCGAGCCCTGGCTCTACTCCATCGCCGCTCGACTGACCGCAGCCGACAGACAGGTGGCGTTCACCGCCATCTCACGACCCCGGTCACGTCTTCTGCGCCGTCGAAGCTGGCGGCCGCTGGGTCATCCCGTATGTCGACCGCGCATCGCGGCTGGACGATGATCGCGGCCCGATCGTGCAACGTCTCACGCCCTTCGTGGCGATGGCCGAGTCGTTCTTCGCGACCTTGAAGACCGAGTTCTACTACCGACGAGTATGGCCCACCAAGACCCGCGCTCGACTTGAGGTCGGGGCCTGGATCGAGGAGCGTTACAACCGCCCCGGAGACACTCCTCAATGGGACAGATCAGCCCCGTCACCTTCGAGTTGCAACACTGCAACAGACCGCGGCAGATCAGACAGCCGCATAACCCCGCGTCCACGAACCGGGGTCAAGGCCAGGCGCTGGACGCGGACCCGGCGGCGGCGCTCGACCGAATCGACCACCACGGCCACCTCCTGAACCAGTTCGGGACGTTCCCCGCACGGGGCATGATCGCGGATTGGCTTGCAACAGGTGTGGTCGATCGAGGGCGTCCCCCCTACCAAGGAAGGCACCCCGTAAGGTGGGGTGATCAGTCCGCTGCGACTGAACGTCGCCCAGCACGGGATGGAAAGCGTCGCTGGAGTCGCTACCAGACCGGCTTACGAGCCGGTCTGGTCAAGGAACAGTCTCCAGTACTCGGCTGCGTTGGTTATCAAGGTTACCGAAGCCGCAGGCGGTGCCGCGGTTTTGACGGTGCGGTTGGTGGCTTCGGTGCCGGCGTTGGTGACGCGAGCCTGCAGGAAGGCGAGAGTCTCGGCCACCGCGCTTGGACCGTCGCGTCGAGGCGTTGGAGCTCGTGCAGGTTGGCGAGCGTACCAGCTGTTGAACCGGTGCAGCCGGTGAGAGTTGTAGTGGCGTTGGCCACCGGTGCGGGCGATTGCCAGCAGTGCTCGTAGTTCTTCTTTGGCGACCCAGGCGGTGAGCACTCGACCGGTGGGGTCGCCGTCGCTGAGGTCGTTCGACATGCAGGCGAATTGCAGGTCGGAGAGGCGTTCGCGGCCGCGGAGCGGCCGCCGGCGCCGCCCAGGCCGGGCCGGGCTTGCGTCCTCGCCGGCCGTGGAGGTCGAAGAGTGACACGGCGGCGGACGTCGGCGACGGCCTTGATTAGCCAGCCGCACCAGGTTGAAGTGGTCTGCGACGATCCGGTTGCCGATGGCACGAGGCATTCGTTGTGACCCGCAGCTTCGCTCGCGAGGGGGGCGGACAGGGCTCGGGCTGACGGGGTTTCTCTGAAGACCTTCTTGCGTTTTGTGGGCGTAAGCCCGCACCGCAATGGTGGGCGCGCTTGCGTAGTCGTCCCGTATGGCCCGCCCGGTCACGCGTCCCGCCGGGGTGCGACTTACACGAAGGCTGGGTCGGATGCGCGTGAGCTGCAGGCGTCTGTCATCGCACGAGTAGGGCGTTGCTTCGAGGAACGCTTCCTGCCGCCCGGCCGCCCTGCTGTTGTCGTCTGTGCCGGGCTGGTGCGCGTGTTTTCGGTGGTCACACGGCGGGCTTTCTGTTGGGCTGCCTTCCGCCCACGGCGTGCAGCCTGTAGCCGTTTCAAGGCCGATGCGTCGATGATGCATATGTGTGTCGACAGTGCTCAGCACCGGGTGGTCTGTCAGTTCGGCTGCTGGGTTGACTGGCAGTGGCTTGAAAGCCGCGGAGCGGCTTGAGGCCTTCGGTGCAGGTGCGGTGACCACGGAACGTTTCGAAGGGGGTAGGTGGTGGCGAGTCAGCGGGCACAGAATCGTGTCGCAGCTGCACAGATCCGGGAGCGGTTGGCGCAGCGACGTCAGCTTGAGGAGGACGTACTTACCCGGGCCGGGGCGGCGATGATCGCGGCGGAGGAGCGGCACGCCCAAGCGGTGGCGGCCGATGCCGAGCGGGATCGGTTGCTGGCGGTCGCCGGGTGGGTGCTGCGGCCGGAGGACGCGGCCGCGGTGTTGGGGGTTAGCGTCCAGCGGCTCCGCGCGGCCCGCAGGAACTTCCGCAGCGAACGCGACGCCATAGCCGCGGTCGTCCGGGCCGGGCACGGCGGGCATGACGCCGCCACCGACGGTCTCACTGACGGTGCTCCGATAGGTGGCCGATCTGTCAGCGTGATGGGGGCGAGCCGATGATGGGTCATGAGCCCACGCTGGAGCCGCGGCCGGGGACGTTCGGTGCGGCGCTCGCGGCGGTGATTGATCTCGCCGGCCGGATGGTCGTCTTCGGCTGGGGGAGCCTGCTCGCCGGCAGCATGCAGATCTTGCATAACGAGCTGGCCGAGCTGCTGTCCACCCTGCCGGCTGTCACCCGGGACGCCGCCGTCGGCACTGCTGCGGGCAGCGCCGCCGCCTTGGCGGCTCTGCCTGGCGATCAGCCGATCCATGACTGCCTGCCGCAGCTGGTGGGCGCGCTGACCGTGGCGCTGGACGACCTCACCTGCGGTCGGGTGCCGCTGTCGACGCCTGAACCGGTCATCGCCGTGTTGCGGTCGGCGGTGGACCGCGCCGGCATTCAGGAGCAGATGTGGCTGCACATCTGAGCCGCCCCCTAAGGCCAGCAGCACTTTTCGGCGGTCGGACTGGTTCGTCGTCTCCCCGTGAAGGGCCGTTGGCGGGTCTGGTGTGCCGGGCCGCCCCGGTTGGTGGCGGCCTTCGGGAAGGCCACCGACCTGGCAGCGCGCGCTGTAGATGGATGAGAAGGGAGCGGGATGGGTGAGTCGGAGGAGGCCGGGTCAGCGTTGCTGGACCGGCAGATGGAGGTCGACCGGGAGCTGTTGCGGGCGGTGCTGCGCCGACACGCTGACCGGCTGCCGACGCTGATCCTGGGCGACTTGTGCGCGGCCGCCGACGAGCTGGTAGACCCGCTGGTCCTGCCGACGTTGGTCGACATCGACCCGGCCGAGACGGTCGACCTGCTGGCGGTGGTGCACACCGTC
>JBPCRX010000074.1:0-26747 GCA_050996395.1 Nocardioidaceae bacterium | reverse complement strand
CCTCGGGGGTGTTCCGCGAGCGGCTGCCTGGCGGACGCACCTCGACCACCAGCTACGGCGGGCCCACCGATGAGGCGGTCGTCGGCGACTGGAAGGGCGACGGCGCCTCCGATGTCGGTGTCTGGCGGCCGACGACGCACACCTTCAGCCTGGCGACCGCCACGGGCGGTTCGCACGTGTTCTCCTTCGGGAGGGCCGGTGACCTGCCGGTGGCGGGTGACTGGAACGGCGACGGTCGCGACGATGTCGGCGTATTCCACCCGGCCACCGCGATGTTCTCGCTACGCGATGCGCACGGCAACGTCACCACCCGCAAGTTCGGCTCCGTGTCGAGCTGGCCGGTCGCCGGTGACTGGAATGGTGACGGACGCTTCGAGGTCGGCGTGTACGACGCCGCCACCGCCGTCTTCTCCCTGGCTCTGCCGGGCGGTTCCACCCGGCATGTGACGTACGGCGTGCCCGGTTGCCTGCCTGCGGTGGGTAGCTGGAACTCCGACGCGGTCACGGACCTCGGGGTCTGGAACCCGTCGACCGCGACGTTCTCGGAGCGGCTGCGCCACCACCGCAGCCGCACGATCAAGTACGGTCACGTGCGCTGAGGTGCCCAGGTGACAGCAACCGTGCCGAGGAGCTACGTCGCGGTGGGGGACAGCTTCACCGAGGGCCTCGACGACCCGTCGACCGCGGTCCCGGGACGTTGTCGGGGCTGGGCGGACCGGCTCGCCGAAGAGTTCGCCACCCTCGACGCGCGGACGACCTATGCCAACCTCGCCATCAGGGGCAGGAAGCTCGGTGCCATCATCGGCGAGCAGCTGCCACAGGCGCTCGAGCTACGCCCGGAGCTGGTGAGCCTGGCTGGAGGCACCAACGACGTACTGCGGCCGTCGGTCGACCTCGACGCCTTGGCGGCATCGCTCGAGGACGCCGTGCACGCCCTGCGGGCGAACGGGTCGCAAGTGCTGCTGTTCCAGTCCGTAGCACCCTGGTCAGGCTCGCGCCTCCTGGGCCGGGCCCTGCCGAGGATCAGCGCCCTGACGACCATCGTCGAGGAGGTGGCCGAGCGCTACGAGTGCGTGCTGGTGCGTCTGTGGGGCGCGCCGGTCTTCCAGCATCCGGCTGCCTGGAGTGAGGACCGCCTGCACCTCAGCGCCGAAGGACATGCTCGGGTGACGGGGGCGGCTCTCGAGGCGCTCGGCCTCGGTGACCACCATTGGGCCGCGGCGATGGGCGTTCAGGAGCGACAGGCCTGGCGCATCCGGACGGCGCAGGACGCTCAATGGGCCCGCCGTCACCTGGCGCCATGGGTGGGACGGCGCCTGCGTGGGGTGTCGTCGGGGGACCGCATCAGCGCGAAGCGTCCGGAGCTGCGGCCGGCGCGTGACCTGCTCCACCCCGGGACCGGCTAGCGCTCCCCAGAGCCAGCACGCTGGTGAGGTCATCGGCTTCGCCTGCCGACTTGTCGTCTCGGTAGCGGACCACGCGGGCGAAGCGGAGCGCCACGCCGCCGGCGTAGCGGCGCGACGTCTGCAGCCCGTCGAAGGCGACCTCGACCACCTGCTCCGGCCGCACAGTCACGACTGAGCTCCGGCGGGACACCTCCAGCTGCAGGAAACGCTCGGTCTGCCACCGGAGCATGTCGTCGGTCATGCCCTTGAAGGTCTTGCCCAACATCACGAAACCACCGGTGTCGGGCACACGCGCACCCAGGTGGATGTTGGAGAGCCATCCCTGTCGCCGCCCACTTCCCCACTCCACCGCCAGCACCACCAGATCCAGCGTGTGGTGCGGCTTGACCTTGATCCACGCGCCTCCTCGCCGACCGGCGTCGTAGACCGCGTCGAGCGCCTTGACCACGACACCCTCTTGACCCCGCGTGACGCTTGCGTCGAGGAACCGGCGGGCCGCGGCCGCGTCGGCCGTGACGAGTCGCTCGACGAGGTTGGATGCCGGGGCGAGCCCGTCGAGAAGGCGGCCCCTGTCTCGTAACGGCAGGTCAACGAGGTCCGACCCGTCGAGGTGGAGCAGGTCGAAGAAGACCGGCGTCACCACGCTGCCGGTCCCGCCGTGCTCCGCCCGACCGGCAGATGCCGTGCGCGAGGCGGTCTCCTGGAAGGGGCGGGGCCGACCGTCCGCATCGAGGGTCACGGCCTCGCCGTCCAGGATCACCTCCTGCGCCGGGAGGCTACGCACCAGGGCGACCACCTCGGGCAGCCGGCTCGTGATGTCGTCGAGGGATCGCGTGTAGACGTGCACGTCCCCACCCGACTTGTGAACCTGGATGCGGATGCCGTCGAGCTTCACATCCACGGCGACCTGGGCGCCGTCAGCGGACGCCGCGAACGCCTCCGCGACGTCGCCCGCGCTGGAGGCGAGCATGGGACGTACCGGTTGGCCGACCTGCAAGCCGAAGCCGCGAACCGCCTCGATGCCCGACGTGAGCGCTGCCACCGCCACTGGTCCGGTGGCGCCCCGCAGCATCACCGCCCGGCGAACGACGTCCAACGGCACCCTCGAGGCGACCGCCACCGCGTCCAGGACCGCGGAGTCCAAAGCACCTTGACGCGGCTCGCCCAACACGAGTGCTCGCAGGAACTCCTGCTCGAGGACGGTGGCGCGACCCCACAAGGACCGCACCGCCTGCGACCGAGCCGCCGCCGACCCCGGTCCGGCCAGGCCGCTGATGGCCTCGAGCATGTCGTCGACCTCCTGCACCGTGAGGCCGGAGGCGCTCGCCGCTGGCGGAAGCGTTCGCAACGCCGCCCAGCCGATGCCGGTGCGCCGCTGTCGCAGCTCGCCCGCGAGCCATGCGACACAGATCGCCACGTCTTCGGTCTCGACACGTGACAGCAGACCCGCCAACGCGTCCCGTTTGGCGATACGGGACCGCGTCGAGGCGACGTGACGCGACGTACTCACCAACGCTTCGAGCTTCACGGCACCATTGTCACGTCGGTCGCCGACTGTCGCTGATCGTCGCCCGTCCCTACTAGCCTGGCCTGGTGGAACCGGCCCGCGGCTCGCTGCGCATCTGGCGGCCGGACTGGCCCTGCGACCCCTATGACGTCCTGCGCTCGCTGCGTCGGGGGGCCCGCGATCCGGCGTTGCAGCGTGACCCCGACGGGGAGGTCTGGCGCAGTGCGCTCACACCTCAGGGTGCCGTCACGTTGCGCGTGCAGGTCCGCCCGAGGCTCGGTGAGGTGGAGTTGGAGGCATGGGGCGGCGGCTCGGGCTGGATGCTTGAGAGAGCCCCGGCTCTGCTGGGCGGCTCCGACGACGTCACCCGCTTCTCCCCTCGGCACCCGCGGGTGAGCGCGGTCTGGCGCCGGCATCCGCACTGGCGCATCGGGCGCAGCGGTCTTGTTCTCGAAGCCCTCGTCGCTGCCGCCATCGAGCAGAAGGTCACCGGGCAGGAGGCCTGGCTCGGCTGGCGCCGGCTGCTGGTCCGCCATGGTGAGCCGGCGCCCGGCCCGGGCGCAGACCGAGCCATGCGAGTGCTGCCGTCGCCGCGAGCGCTGGCCCTGATCCCCTCCTGGGAGTGGCTGCGGTGCTCGATCGACCCCGCGCGGTCGAACACCATCGTCGCTGCGGCGAGGCGTGCTCCCGCTCTGGAGCGCACGCTCGACCTGCCCTCCGAGGAGGTCGAGCGCCGATTGACCTCACTGCCAGGAGTGGGCGTGTGGACGGCGGCGGAGGTACGGCAGCGCGCCCATGGCGACCCCGACGCTGTGAGCTTCGGCGACTACCACGTCGCCCGTCACGTCGGCTGGGCGCTGACAGGCGCTGAGCTCGACGACGCCCAGCTGGCTGACCTCCTCGAGGCCGAGAAGCCGCACCGGTACCGCGTGCAGCATCTCGTCATCGCCCGGCTGCCGGGACGGCCTCGTCGCGGCCCCCGAAGTGCGCCCCGGCGGCACCTGCCCTGATGAGCCGTCCGACTGTCTCCACCACCGGTTACCTCACGTTGTCCGCCGGGCGCTGGCGGGTGGCCGGCCTGTGCCTCGCCGTTCTCTTCCTGGTCACGGCCGACGTGCTGCTCGGAGGGCTGCTCAGCCATCTCGACGCCATGGTGCGAAGCGGAGTGCAGTCCCACACCGTGCGCAGTCCCGGTTGGCTCTCGGCCGTTGGGCAGCTTGGTTCCCCCGGATTCTCCGTTGGGGTGACGGCGATCGTCGCCATCGTGGTCTCCCAGGCCTCGTGGCGGTGGTGGCCGCTGGTGCTCGCTGCCGGAGCCTGGTCTGTCTCTGAGGCCCTGGTGTGGCTGGTCAAGGCGGCCGTGAGCAGGCCGGGTCCGGCTGACCAAGTTCCTGATCCGGGCTATCCCGGCTACTACCCGTCCGGCCACGTCGCTTCGGCCACGGTCTGCGGGGCCATCGTGTGCTTCCTGGTACTCGTCGGCCGTCGCCCGGGCGCACGGGCCGAGCTCGAGAGGCACGCCACCACCAGCCTGTGGACAGGGGCAGGTCTCGGCTTGGCGGCGTCGGTGTACGCCGTCGTCGGTGACTTCCACTGGGCCACGGACTGCGTGGGCGGGCTGGCGATCGGGGTGCTGGTCGCAACCATCGGTGTCGCCTTCGCCTGCCGCTGGCTGTCGGCGCCGGCCCGTAGGCTCGAGCCATGAGAGCAGCAACAGAACTCGCCCGCACGGTGGCGCCGTTCACGGTGATGTCCGACTACTCCGCCTCGGGTGACCAGCCCGCCGCGATCGACGACCTCGAGCGACGCGTCACCGATGGCGAGCAGGACATGGTGCTGCTGGGCGCCACCGGCACCGGCAAGACCGCCACGGTGGCCTGGCTGGTCGAGCGGATCCAGCGGCCCACACTCGTGATGCTGCCCAACAAGACGCTTGCGGCACAGTTCGCCAACGAGCTGCGCGAGCTCTTCCCCAAGAACGCGATCGAGTACTTCGTCTACTACTACGAATACTACCAGCCCGAGGCCTACGTGCCTCAGACCGACACCTACATAGAGAAGGACTCCTCGATCAACGAGGAGGTCGAGCGGCTTCGCCACTCAGCGACCTGGTCGCTGCTCACCAGGCGTGACGTGATCGTGGTGTCGACCGTCTCCTGCATCTACGGTCTGGGCTCCGCCGAGGAGTACATGAACCGCATGATCCACGTCGAGGTCGGCACCGAGATGGACCGCGACGGCCTGCTGCGCCGACTGGTCCAGGTGCAGTATGCCCGCAACGACCTGGCTGGCACCCGCGGCACTTTCCGGGTGCGAGGTGACACCCTCGAGGTCTTTCCCGTCTACCAGGAGCTCGCCATCAGGGTGGAGTTCTTCGGCGACGAGATCGAGCGGCTCATGACGCTGCACCCGCTCACCGGTGAGGTGCTCAGTGAGGAGAGTGAGCTCTACATCGGTGCGGCGACGCACTACGTCACGGCGCCCGAGCGCATGGAGCGGGCCATTACCGGCATCGAGGAGGAGCTCGAGCAGCGACTGGCCGAGCTCGAGCGCGGCGGTCAGCTGCTGGAGGCCCAGCGGTTACGCATGCGCACCAACTACGACATCGAGATGATGCGGCAGATCGGCACCTGTTCCGGCATCGAGAACTACTCCCGCCACACCGACGGCCGAGCTCCGGGAAGTGCTCCGAGCTGCCTGCTCGACTACTTTCCGGAGGACTTCCTGCTCGTGCTCGACGAGTCGCACGTCACCGTGCCGCAGATCGGCGGCATGTACGAGGGCGACATGTCACGCAAGCGCACACTCGTCGAGCACGGCTTCCGGCTGCCCAGCGCGATGGACAACCGCCCGTTGCGCTGGGAGGAGTTCCTCGAGCGCATCGGCCAGAAAGTGTACCTCTCCGCCACCCCGGGACCCTACGAGCTGGGCAAGGTCCACGACACCGTGGAGCAGATCATCCGGCCGACCGGACTCGTCGACCCCGAGGTGATCGTCAAACCGACCAAGGGCCAGATCGACGACCTCATCGCCGAGATCCAGGTGCGTGCCGAGCGCAACGAGCGCGTGCTGGTCACGACGCTCACCAAGAAGATGTCGGAGGACCTGACTGACTACCTGCTCGAGTCGGGGGTGCGGACCCGCTACCTGCACAGCGAGGTCGACACGCTGCGACGCATCGAGCTGCTCAGAGAGCTGAGACTCGGACAGTACGACGTGCTGGTGGGCATCAACCTGCTGCGGGAGGGCCTCGACCTGCCTGAGGTCTCCTTGGTGGCGATCCTTGACGCCGACAAGGAGGGTTTCCTGCGCTCCGGCACGTCGTTGATCCAGACCATCGGGCGCGCGGCCCGTAACGTCTCGGGCCAGGTCATCATGTACGCCGACCGGGTGACCGACTCGATGGCCAAGGCGATCGACGAGACGAACCGCCGCCGAGCCAAGCAGGTCGCCTACAACCGTGCCCATGGCGTCGACCCGCAACCGCTGCGCAAGAGGATCGCCGACATCACCGACATGCTGGCCCGAGAGGATGCCGACACCGCCGAGATGCTCGGCGGTGGTGGCCGCCAGCAGTCGCGCGGCAAGGCACCCGTACCCGGCCTGTCCAGTCGGACCGCGGGGACTCACGCCAAGGACCTCGCAGGCATGCCGTCTCGGGATCTCGCCGACCTCGTCCAACAGCTCACCGACCAGATGCACGCGGCCGCGGCCGAGCTCCACTTCGAGCTTGCCGCGCGCCTGCGTGACGAGATCTCCGAGCTCAAGAAGGAGCTGCGCCAGATGGTCCAGGCCGGTGCCCGGTGACGCGGCCCGTCGCTGCCGCCTCGGCCGTCGTGGCACTGCTTGCGGCACTGCTCCTGCCAGTCACCGCAGGGGTGCACCGCATCGTCAGCCGCGCGGTTGCCGCGCAGACATGAAGGGAGCAGGGCATGGCCCGGCAGATCCAAGTCAGCTTCGACTGCAGCGACCCGAACTCGCTCGCCGGTTTCTGGAACGAGGTTCTCGGTTACCAGTACGACGCGCCACCTGAAGGGTTCGTGACCTGGGATGACGCGCTTGAGGCCTTCGGTGTTCCGCCAGAGCGCCGCAATGACGCTTCTGCGGCGGTCGATCCGGAGGGGAACGGGCCTCGCCTGTGGTTCCAGAAGGTTCCGGAGGGCAAGACCGCGAAGAACCGGGTCCATGTCGACGTGCGCGCCGCCCCGGGTCTCACCGGTGACGGCCGGATGGCTGCTCTGGAAGCGGAGTGCGTGCGGCTCCTCGCGCTTGGCGCACAGCGGCTGCAGCGATTCGAGCCTGACGGGGCGACGAGTGCAGGCTTCATCGTGATGACCGATCCGGAGGACAACGAGTTCTGTCTCGACTGAGGCATTCGGTTCTGGGCAAGGAGCTGCCTGGCGTGACAGGATGGCGGCACGTGGAGGGGAGTATTCCTTCGCAGGGGTGTCGTCATCACGGTCGACCACGGTCTCGGTGGCGTCCCGGTGCCCCTGGCCAGACCTGCGTCTGAGCGGAAGAGACCTCTGGAGCAGTTCTGTCATCGTGCTCGCGTACGT
Source organism: Nocardioidaceae bacterium (assembly GCA_050996395.1). Classification (GTDB taxonomy): domain Bacteria; phylum Actinomycetota; class Actinomycetes; order Propionibacteriales; family Nocardioidaceae; genus JBPCRX01. The sequence goes on along the minus strand of JBPCRX010000074.1, from coordinate 19,275 downwards.
GTCCGAGAACTCCGGAGGCAAGCATGCACGTTGACCCTTGGGTCTGGTGGACGACCGTCTCGGTGACGTCAGTACTGCTCGCCGTCGACGTGCTGGTGATCGGTCGCCGCCCGCACGAGCCCTCGATGCGCGAGGTGACCCGGGACCTCATCTTCTTCATCGGCGCTGCGGTGGCCTTCGGGATCGGCGTCTACGTCTTCGCCGGCTCGCGTTATGGCACGGAGTTCTTCGCCGGGTGGCTCACCGAGTACTCCCTGTCGGTGGACAACCTGTTCATCTTCATCATCATCCTCAACAAGCTTGCCGTGCCGCGCAAGCTGCAACAGTCCGCGCTGCTCATCGGGATCGTGCTCGCGCTGGTGATGCGCGGGCTGTTCATCGCGGTCGGAGCGGCGGCCATCAACCAGTTCAGCTGGATCTTCTATCTGTTCGGCGTCTTCTTGGTCTACACCGCCTTCCGGCTCGTGCAGGAGGGGGTCGAGGACGAGGACGAGTTCGAGGAGAGCCGACTGGTCCGGTGGGTGGAGAAGCGATTCCCGGCCACCAAGGAGTTCTCCGGCGCCAAGCTCTTGGTGGTCGAGAACGGCAAGCGGCTGATCACGCCGATGTTCGTGGTGGTCGTGGCTCTCGGCACCACCGACCTGCTGTTCGCACTGGACTCGATACCGGCCATCTACGGGCTTACGAAGGAGCCCTATCTGGTTTTCGCGGCCAACGTGTTCGCCCTGATGGGCCTGCGGCAGCTGTACTTCCTCATCGGCGGGCTGCTCGAGCGCCTCGTCTACCTGTCCTACGGCCTCGCGGTGCTGCTCGCCTTCATCGGCGTCAAGCTCATCCTGCACGCCATGCATGACAACGAGCTCCCGTTCGTCAATGGCGGGGAGCACCTGGAGTGGGCGCCAGACATCCCGATCTGGCTCTCGATGGTCGTCATCGTGGGCATCCTGACCGTCACCACTGGGCTCAGCCTGGTCGCCGCGCGGAACATGTCCGAGGCCGAGCTGGACGCCCGGACCGGTCCACGGCGAGACAACGAGGACGACTAACCGGTCGACCTGGCGACGTCAAGCGGTCAACGACGCGGGAACGGCGACAACCGCCTCAGTCGTGAACCTACCCACCGCGGCCAGGATGCCAACCAGCTGCCGGGACAGCTCGACCTCCTCGATGACGGCTCCGCCTGGCGCGTGCAGCAGGTGCCCGGGATGGGTGACGAAGCCGACGTGGGTCATCTCCCCTCCGGGAGGCGCGAAGAAGTACAGATCGCCTGGCTCCTCCGCACCAAGCTCGACCGGCTCGGCGGCCGTGAACTGCGCATGCGCGTCTCGTGGCACGACGTGACCAGCGCGCCGGTAGCTGTGATGCACCAGTCCGGAGCAGTCGAAGCCCGACGGGCTGGTGCCTCCCCAGAGGTACCTCAGCCCGAGGTGCTCCCGTGCGGTCTCCAGGACCTGCAAACGGTCGACGGCGATCGAAGCGGCAGGCACCCATACGCTTTCGCGAGGCCAGAGCGCCAGATGCGCGGCGCGCACCCAGCCCGGGTAGCCAGCTGCCTCGTCAGGGCACGGCTGCCAAAGCGCGCTCACCCGAGCCCAGCCATCTGCTACTTCGTGCAGCAGTAAGGGTTCATCGCGCACCAGTTGAGTGAGGGTCCGGCCCTGCAGGTCCAGGTGTTGCTCGTCCGTCATCGCGGCGACCCAAGCCCGAACGTCCGGGATGTCAGCGACTGCGGGTGCGTCGACGGGCCGGCAGGCAGACGGCGACATCCACACGGTTGCCACCTCGACGCACGTGCGGTGAGTCGGTCGAGCTCCCGTCCGCCGTCGCGCGCTGGTCACTCCGCACCGACCCAGCCAGACCAGGTGAGCTCGGCCGCGACGGCGATGGCCTCGAGTGCTTCGGTCGCGGTCAGGGCCGACGTGGTGCACATGGCGAAGATGAACGGCTCGGAGCCGGTCGGATGCACGACGCCTGCGTCATGTGAGATGCCTTCGATCCACCCGGACTTGTGTGCCACCAACGTGCCGGCCGGCAGCCGCGCGGGGATAGCGTCGTTGACCTGCTGGGCAGCCAGCACCGACATGACCTCGGTGTTGGAGTCCGCGGATAGCAGCTCACCCGCCCAGAGCACCTGCAGGAGCAGCGCCAGGTCGGCAGCTGTGACCACGTTCTCGAGACCGGCTGCTCGGGCTGCCCAGTCCTCGATGCCCCGTAACACCTGCAGCTTCGCGGCGCCGGCGTCGGCGACCAGCTCCGCGACGGCGGGCAGACCGACCACCTCGAGCAGGGCGTTGGTGGCGAGGTTGCTGGACGCCACGATCGCCCGTAGCGCCAGCCACCGCACCGAGACCTCGGAGCCGAGACGCCGCCACGGTGCCTGGTCGTTGTCCTCGTCCGGATCCATCGTGAAGGGTTCGTTGCCGGTGGCCGACGCAAAGCGGTTGCGCAGCAGGACAGCGGAGTCGAGGTCCAGCCGACCCCGGTCCGCTTCGCGGTAGGCCGCCATCACGAGCGGCAGCTTCATGGTGCTGGCGGCGTAGTGGAACCTGTCCTCGTCGTGGACGAACACGGGGGGCCCCTGAAGCGCGCCGACCCAGACCGAGAAGGCACCTCGCGGCTCGAGCTGTCCCAGCAGGCTGAGATGTCGTTGCAGCGGGCAGTACGGCGAGGAGGCGTTCACCACCCGCGGGTGCGCCACTCGTGCAGGTGGGGTCGCTCGGCGCCCAGGGTGGTGTCGTCGCCGTGGCCCGGGTAGACCCAGGTCTCGTCGGGGAGCCGGTCGAAAAGCTTGGTCTCGACGTCGTGGATGAGTGAGCGGAAGTCCTCGGGCGAGGTCGTCCTGCCGACTCCGCCGGGAAACAGGCTGTCGCCGGTCCAGAGGTGGGGAGGTCCGTCGGGGTCGTCGTACAGCAGGGCGATGGATCCTGGCGTGTGACCGACGACGTGGATGACACTGAAGGAGAGGTCGCCGACCTCGATGGTGTCCCCGTCGGCGACCCGGCGCACCGTGTCCACCGGTATGCCGTCGGCATCGGCGTCACCGGCCACCGTCTCGGCCCCCGTCGTTGCCACGACCTCTGACAGCGCGAGCCAGTGGTCGCGGTGCCGGTGCGTGGTGACGACGGTGGTCAGCGACCGGCCTCCGACCAGTTCCAACAGCACGGCGGGCTCGGCCGCAGCGTCGATGAGCAGGAGCTCTTCGCTGTTGCGGGTGCTCAACAGGTAGGCGTTGTTGTCCATGGAACCGACCGCTGCCTTGGTGATGACGAGCTCGGCAAGCTCCCTGACAGCTGGACGTCCTGGCGTCACCTTGCCGTGGTAGGTCATCATCTCCACCGGCCCGGTTCCGGCAGCGGAGCGCCGTCCGAGGCATGCACACCGGTGCCGTCGGTGCGACCCAGCAGCCAACCCAGCAACGCGGGCGGCGGACCGTTGATCTCCGGACCCCCAGCGCCGATCTGCCAGCGTCCCTCGTCGTCGTTGCCGACCAGCACGCAAGCCAGACCGTCCCCGCGAGCGGTGAGCTCGTTCGCCACCTCGCCGAGCAGTGCTTCGACGAACTCCTCAGGCCAGTGCGCGGGGGTGTAGTCGAGGTCGAGGTCGACGTGGTGCACCTCGACCTCGGTGCGGCGCAGAGCCGGGATCAGCCAGGCTCTGGTGTCTCGGTCCTGCGCCCCCCAGCTCAGCGGCGCCTGCCAGTGCTCCGGTTTGAGCTCGTCGAGGGTCTGCACGAGGCGACAGTGCGACGCGTCGACGTCGGACACCAGCTCGGCAGCCGGCCGACCGGACTGCACCGCGATGGTGGTGTCTCGGTGCTCGCGGCTGGGATACATCGGCGTCTCCACGCCGGTCCTCGCCCAGGTGGCGAGGTTGACCATCGCGTCGGCGTTGCGGGCGACATGAGTCAGGACGTGCCCGCGCGACCAACCGGGCAGCAGTGATGGACCCTGCACCTGGTCGTCGGTGAGGGTGCCGATAGAACGCTGCAACGAGTCCGTCGAGGCCGCCAGGGCTGCCATGCTCGCGGTGACGTCGGCCGACATGAGCAGAACCTACTCCCAGGAACGTCGGCGCCGCGACGTACCATGCATGGTGGCGTCGGCCCGACACGCACGGCCGCCCGTACCTCCGCCGGCTGTGTCGGCTTCGCTAGACTACGAACACCTGTTCGAACGCAGGACGATTCTCCGATAGGGTGACGAGTGGCCGACCAGCTGATCATCCGAGGTGCCCGCGAGCACAACCTCAAGGACATCTCGCTCGACCTGCCCCGCGACTCCATGATCGTCTTCACGGGTCTGTCCGGCTCCGGCAAGTCCAGCCTCGCGTTCGACACCATCTTCGCAGAGGGCCAGCGGCGCTACGTCGAGTCCCTCTCGGCATACGCCCGTCAGTTCCTGGGCCAGATGGACAAACCCGACGTGGACTTCATCGAAGGCTTATCCCCGGCGGTCTCCATCGACCAGAAGTCGACCTCTCGCAACCCTCGGTCGACGGTCGGCACCATCACCGAGGTCTACGACTATCTGCGCCTGCTGTTCGCACGGGCCGGGCGGCCGCATTGTCCGGTCTGCGGGCGTCCGATCGCCCGGCAGACCCCACAGCAGATCGTCGACCGCGTACTGGAGCTCGAGGAGGGTTCACGGTTCCAGGTGCTCGCACCGGTGATCCGCGGACGCAAGGGTGAGTACGTCGACCTGTTCCGCCAGCTGCAGAGCCAGGGGCTCTCGCGGGTGCGCGTAGACGGTGAGGTACACGCTCTCACTGACCCTCCCAGGCTGGACAAGCAGAAGAAGCACACCATCGAGGTGGTGGTGGACCGTCTCGCGGTCAACAAGTCGGCCAAGCGGCGGCTCACCGACTCCGTCGAGACCGCCCTGGGGTTGTCCGGTGGGCTCGTGACGCTCGACTTCGTCGACCTCGCCGAGGACCACCCGGACCGAGAGCGGGTCTTCTCCGAGCATCTTGCCTGCCTCTATGACGACCTGTCGTTCGAGGAGCTGGAGCCACGCTCGTTCTCCTTCAACTCTCCTTTCGGTGCCTGCACGACCTGTCACGGTCTCGGCACCCGCATGATCGTCGACCCCGACCTGGTGGTCCCCGACGAGGAGAAGAGCCTGTTCGAGGGCGCGATCTCGCCCTGGGCGGCCGCACACGTCTCGGACTACTTCACCCGGCTGCTCGACGCGTTGGCCGACGAGCTGGCGTTCAGCACGTCGGTGCCCTGGCGCGCGCTTCCCCTTCGCGCCCGCGAAGCGGTCCTCCACGGCCACAGCACCAAGCTGCACGTGCGCTACCGCAACCGCTACGGCCGCGACCGCTCCTACTACGCCCAGTTCGAAGGCGTGATCCCCTACATCGAGCGGCGGCACCACGATGCTGAGAGCGAGACGGGGCGTGAGCGCTTCGAGGGCTTCATGCGTGAGGTGCCCTGCCTGGACTGCCAGGGCGCGCGGCTCAAACCGATCTCCCTGGCGGTCACCGTTGGTGGCAAGAACATCGCCGAGATCTGCTCCATGCCGGTCGGCGAGTCGGCTGCCTTCCTCACCAGCGACCTCGACCTCTCGGCGCGAGAGCGCCAGATCGCCGAGCGGGTAGTCAAGGAGATCAACGAACGGCTGCGCTTCCTGCTCGACGTCGGTCTGGACTACCTCACGCTCAACCGGCCCAGCGGTTCACTGTCCGGCGGTGAGGCGCAGCGGATCCGCCTCGCGACCCAGATAGGGGCCGGGCTCGTCGGAGTCCTCTATGTGCTCGACGAGCCCTCCATCGGGCTGCACCAGCGCGACAACCACCGCCTGATCGAGACGTTGGTGCGGCTGCGGGACCTCGGCAACACCCTCATCGTGGTGGAGCACGACGAGGACACGATCCGTTCCTGCGACTGGGCGGTCGACATCGGGCCGGGTGCCGGCGAGCACGGTGGCCAGGTCGTCGTCTCGGGCCCCGTCTCGGACCTGCTCGAACACCCCGACTCCTTGACCGGCGCCTACCTGTCCGGCCGCCTCGAGATCCCGCTGCCCGAGGTGCGGCGTCCACCGACACCGGGTCGTGAGCTCTTTGTCCACAACGCCCGCGAGCACAACCTCCAGGACGTGTCCGTCGGGTTCCCGCTCGGCTGCTTCGTTGCCGTCACTGGTGTGTCCGGCTCCGGCAAGTCGACGCTCGTCAACGCGATCCTGTATGCCGCGCTGGCCAAGCGCATCTACAACTCCCGCGAGGTCCCCGGCCGCCACCGCGACATCACCGGGGTGGAGAACGTCGACAAGGTCATCCACGTGGACCAGTCACCCATCGGCAGGACTCCGAGGTCCAACCCCGCCACCTACACCGGCGTCTTCGACCACGTCCGCAAGTTGTTCGCCCAGACGCCCGAGGCCAAGATGAGGGGCTACCTGCAGGGAAGGTTCTCCTTCAACGTCAAGGGTGGCCGCTGCGAGGCGTGCTCAGGAGACGGCACCATCAAGATCGAGATGAACTTCCTTCCCGATGTCTACGTCCCTTGCGAGGTGTGCCACGGCGCGCGCTACAACCGCGAGACGCTCGAGGTGCACTACAAGGGCAGGACCATCGCCGAGGTCTTGGACATGCCCATCGAGGAGGCGGTCGAGTTCTTTGCGGCCATCCCGGCGATCTCGCGCCACCTGCGCACCCTCGTGGATGTCGGGCTCGGTTATGTGCGGCTCGGTCAGCCCGCCCCCACGCTGTCGGGAGGCGAGGCGCAGCGCGTCAAGCTGGCCTCTGAGCTGCAGAAGCGGTCCACCGGACGCACCGTCTACGTGCTCGACGAGCCGACGACGGGACTGCACTTCGAGGACATCCGCAAGCTGCTGGGAGTGCTCCAGAGGCTGGTCGACCAGGGCAACTCGGTGATCGTGATCGAGCACAACCTCGACGTGATCAAGACGGCCGACTGGCTGATCGACCTCGGCCCCGAGGGCGGCAACAAGGGCGGGTTGATCGTGGCCGAGGGCACCCCCGAGGAGGTCATCGCGGTGCAGGCCAGCCACACCGGCCGGTTCCTGGCGCCGGTCCTCGTCGGACGCCCGGTGCCGGTCGGTGCCCCGGTCGAGCTGCCACCCGCCGCCGCGGCGGCGCTGCGGGCGGTACAGGTGCCACCACCCGCAGAGCCAAGAATCGCTCCCGCGAAAGGCAGGAAGCGTGCGACGGTGGCGCGAGGCGCCTGACCAGGTGCTACGACCATCGGACAATGGGGCGCACCGGCGGGCGCGGCTACTGTCGCAGGAGAGCGTCCAGATCGGACGTTTCGCCTGCTGAGGAGTGACATGTCCCATCGCCAGCGCTTCGGTGACCGCGCCGTCACCGCTACCCAGACTCCCTCGGTCGACTCGGTGACCGCTCCTCGCCGGACAGTTCTGCGGGGTGCTCTGGTCGCAGGGGTTGCAGCTCCTCTGCTGGCCGCTTGCGGGGGATCCGACAGCACCAGCGCCGACAAAACCAGCGCGGACACCACCGGAACCCAGCCGTCGAGCTCAGGCAAGCCCTCGACCGGGGCGGACAAGCCCTCGACCGGGGCGGACAAGCCCTCGACCGGCGGCGGCAGCACCGCCATTGCGTCGGTGTCCGATGTGCCCAGCGGCGGGGGCATCATCCTCGACGACCCCGGGATCGTGATCACGCAGCCGACCCCAGGGGACTTCAAAGGCTTCTCCAACATCTGTACCCACGCTGGTTGCCCACTGCACGACGTGACCAACGGAACCATCACCTGCACCTGCCACGGCAGCATATTCTCCATTGACGACGGCAGCGTGGTCGGCGGCCCGGCGCCCACGCCACTGCCGGAGAAGGCCATCGCGGTCGACGGTCAGGACATCAGTCTCGCCTGACGGCGAGCTTCACTGCATCGACTCCTCTCGGCAGGTGCTGCAGGCCGCCCTGTGGAAGACCTCGTCGCGGCGGCTGGGGCGCCGGTCCAGGCGAGCATCGATCACTGGTCGCGCCTCGTCGAAGCGCCCAGCCGCGAGCAGGGCGGCGATGAGCGTATCCTCGACGACCTCGCGCTGGGCGTCACTGCCTCCCAGCCGCCAGACCGACCCGAGCAGAAACCCCAGCTGGTCGGCGGCTGCGCTCGCGTCGCCAGCGGCTAACCGCTGCAGGGCCGCAGCCAAGGGTCCCACCGCTTCCGCGAAAGCTGGATCGGGCTGGCGCTGAGCCCAGGCGGCCAGGCGCGCCAACCGGTCAGCGTCCTGCAAAGCGCACAGCGTCACCGCGGCGTGCATCGCCATGAACGCCGTCGGCGGCTCGTCGAGCAGCCGCGCGTCGACCGTCTCCACCACCGTGGCGACGGCGGGAACGTCGACGGCGCCCGGAGTGATGACCCATCGCCACAGCAACGAGCACGAGTCGACCAGGGCGCGGCAGCCGACGACGGTCGGCGGAGAGAGCTGGTCGGCGTAGCGGGTGCGCACTGCCTCGAAGTCCCCCAGGGACAGCTCGTGCAGGGCTGCGTGCCAGGAGTAGTGCGCCAGGTTGTCGGCCTGTGCACCGGCGTCGACCATCCAGCCGTCGAGCCATTCGAGTCCGCGGACGTGGTCGCCGGTCTCGTAGTGCACGTGGGTGCGAGCGTGAACCGAGTGCCCAGCCGAGGGCTCCACGGACAACGACGCCGTGGACAGCTCCATCGCCTCGTCGAACCGTCCCTGCTCCTGGCGGATGAACGCCAACAAGCCGCAGTACCACCAGTCCGCACCGTAGGCGTCGGCGGCGCCTTCAACGAGAGCCCACGACTCCCCAGCGACGTCGGTGACGCCGGCGAAGGCGATCGTGGGGACCGCCGCGCTCAGCAGCAACGCGTCTCGTGGGAAGTCCTGCAGGTGCCGCACGAGCGGTCCGGGGTTCCCGTGCACGTGCTCCGCAACCGCGTGCACGTGGCTGCGCTCGCGGCCGTCGCCAGAGCGGACGTGCAGCAGGGCAGCCGCAAGGCGGGACTCGACGTCGACCGCGGCGCCGTACTCGTGGCCCAGCAAGGCGAGCGCGGCATGACCGAGCGCGAACATCGGGTCGTGGGTGATCGATTCGGACACGGCACGCAGACCGCCCTCCTGCACGCGCAGGACGGCACTCACTCCGCGGTTGTACGCCGTCGCCGCTGCTGTCGAGGTGGACAGGTGAAGAGCGTAGAGGTCGAGGCTCGCAGGCCTACCTTGTCGCGTTCCCATGATCTTGACCGGACTGTACTCTTCCGCCCGACGTCAACCGGCGTCTTAGGCGCGCGGACCCGATGTCGACGCGCGAGGCCGCTTGCTCCTCCTCGTTAGGGTGGAGCCGTGGCGGATCCCTCAACGTATCGCCCCGCGCCAGGGGCGATCCCCGAAGCTCCAGGGGTCTACCGGTTCCGCGACGCGAAGGGCCGCGTGATCTACGTCGGCAAGGCCAAGTCGCTGCGTTCACGCGTCTCGTCGTATTTCCAGGACCTCGCCAACCTCCACCAACGGACTCGCTCGATGGTGACGAGTGCGTCCTCGGTCGAGTGGACCGTCGTCCAGACCGAGGTCGAGGCGCTGCAGCTCGAGTACTCGTGGATCAAGCAGTACGACCCCCGCTTCAACGTCAAGTACCGCGACGACAAGTCCTACCCGTGGCTGGCTGTGACGCTCGCCGAGGAGTACCCGAGGGTGATGGTCGGTCGAGGGCCGAAGAAGAAGGGGGTTCGCTACTTCGGGCCGTACTCCCATGCCTGGGCGATCCGCGAGACGGTCGACCTCCTGCTCCGGGTGTTCCCGATGCGGTCGTGCTCGGCCGGGGTCTTCCGGCGCAGCACACAGATCGGCCGGCCGTGCCTGCTGGGCTACATCGGCAAGTGTTCGGCGCCGTGCGTCGGCCGCGTCACCGCCGAGGAGCACCGGCAAATCGTCGACGACTTCTGCAGCTTCATCGCCGGCCAGACCAACCAGCACGTACGGCGCCTCGAGCGCCGGATGCACCAGGCGTCCTCCGACCTCGAGTTCGAGCGGGCCGCCCGGCTCCGAGACGACATCGGAGCGCTGAAGCGCGCCTTGGAGCAGAACGCTGTCGTGCTTCCCGACGGGACGGACGCCGACGTCATCGCCGTCGCGGAGGACCCACTCGAGATCGCCGTTCAGGTGTTCTACGTGCGAGGTGGCCGGGTGAGGGGTCAACGCGGCTGGGTGGCCGACCGGTTCGACGACGCGGAGCTGCCGCAGCTGCTGAGCCGGTTCCTCATCCAGCTCTACGACGCGGAGTCGCCAGAGGGCATACCGCGCGAGGTGCTGGTGCCTCAGCTGCCCGACGACGCCGACACGCTGACGGCGTGGTTGTGCGACACCCGACAGAGCCGGGTGTCGCTGCGGGTTCCGCAGCGCGGCGACAAGCGCACCCTGCTCGAGACCGTGGCCCGCAACGCCTCGCAGTCCCTCGCCGTGCACAAGACCTGGCGCGCCAGCGACCTGACGACTCGGAGCCGCGCGCTGGAGGAGATCCAACAAGGGCTTGAGCTCGACGAGGCGCCTTTGCGCATCGAGTGCTTCGACGTGTCGAACCTGCAGGGGACCGAGGTGGTCGCATCCATGGTGGTCTTCGAGGACGGACTGCCGCGCAAGAGTGACTACCGACGGTTCGTCATCCGCGGGGTCGACGGGCAGAACGACGTGGCGGCCATGCACGAGACGATCACCCGGCGGTTCAGGCGCCTCATCGACGACCGAGCGGCCGATGCCAGCCCCGACCTCGGAGCCGGCACCGACGCTCCGGGGCCAGCGTTGATCGACCCCGACACCGGGCGAGCGCGCAAGTTCGCCTACGCGCCGGGACTGGTGGTCGTCGACGGCGGACCACCGCAGGTCACCGCCGCCCAGCGGGCGCTGGACGAGCTGGGCATCGACGACGTGGCAGTTGTCGGCCTGGCTAAGCGGCTCGAGGAGGTATGGCGCCCCGGACGCGAGGATCCGGTCATCTTCGCGCGCACGAGCGAGGCTCTCTACCTGCTGCAGCGAGTGCGCGACGAGGCGCACAGGTTCGCCATCACCCACCACCGCAGCCGTCGGTCGAAGACCATGGTGGAAAGCGTGCTCGACGACGTGCCGGGGCTGGGGGAGGTACGCCGCAAGGTCCTGCTGCGCCACTTCGGCTCGTTGCGCAAGCTGCGGGCCGCGGGGCCCGACGAGATAGCCGCCCTCCCGGGGTTCGGCACGCGCACCGCCGAGGCGATCGTCTCCGCGCTGGGCTCGGCCGCCACCGGTCAGGCTCCAGCGGTCAACATGACGACCGGTGAGATCCTCGACGCGGAGGCGCTATGAGCGACGGGGCAGGTGACGTGATCGTCGTCACCGGCATGACCGGTGCGGGTCGCAGCACCGCTGCCAAGGCGCTGGAGGACCTCGGCTGGTTCGTCATCGACAACCTGCCGCCACAGATGCTCCCGGTCGTGGTGACAATGATCAACGACGAGGAGGACGGCCAGGCTCGTATCGCGGTGGTGGTCGACGTCCGCTCGCGCAGCTTCTTCGCCGACCTGCGCGGTGCTCTCGACACCATGGCGGTCGGGGGTGTGCGGCCACGTCTGCTGTTCCTCGAGGCGTCCGACGACGCGCTGGTGCGCCGCCAGGAGGCAGCGCGTCGCCCACATCCTCTGCAGGACGGTGGGCGGCTGCTCGACGGTATCCGGCGCGAGCGAGAGATGGTCAGCGACCTGAGAGGCGACGCCGACGTACTGATCGACACCTCCAACCTCAACGTCCACCAGCTGGCCAGCAAGGTCGAGGTCGCCTTCGCCGACGGTGAGACGCCGACTGTGCGTGCGACGGTCGTGTCGTTCGGGTTCAAGTACGGCATCCCGGTGGACGCCGACATGGTGGTCGACATGCGTTTCCTGCCCAACCCGCACTGGGACCCTGAGCTCCGGCCGATGACCGGCCTCACGGCACCCGTGAGCGACTTCGTGCTGGGTCAGCCGGCGGCCCAGCGCTTCCTCGTCAAGCTGGAGGCGCTGCTCGAGACGGTCTATGCGGGGTTCTTGCAGGAGCGCAAGCAGTACCTGACCCTTGCCGTCGGATGCACAGGGGGCAAGCACCGCAGCGTGGCGATGGCCGAGGCCATCGGAACCTCCATGCGCACCAGGGGTGTGGAGACCTTGGTGGTGCACCGCGACCTCGGCCGCGAGTGACCAGGCTGCGCGGGTGAGCGAGCTGCGCGCGTCGACCGGCGCGAGGTCACGATGATCCCGCCGCCGTCCCCGCGCGTGGTCGCCCTGGGCGGCGGCCATGGGCTGGCGGCGAACCTGAGGGCGCTACGAACGTTCTGCACCGAGCTGACCGCGGTGGTGACCATTGCCGACAACGGAGGCTCTTCCGGCCGCCTGAGGCGAGAGCTCGGAGTGCTGCCTCCTGGAGACCTCCGGCAGGCCCTGGCGGCGCTGTGCCGCGACGACGAGTGGGGACGGACCTGGGCCAATGTGCTGCAGCACCGCTTCGAGAGCGCCGGAGAGCTGCACAACCACGCGGTCGGAAACCTGCTGATCGTGGCTCTCTGGGAACTATTGGACGGTCATGTCGAGGGCCTGGACTGGGTGGGGCGCCTGCTCGGTGCCGAGGGGCGGGTGCTGCCGATGGCGGCGGTGCCCCTCGACATCACTGCCCGCGTTCGCGGGGCGGACCCCCGAGCGCCCGACCAGGTGACCACGGTGCGGGGCCAGGTGGAGGTGGCCTCGACGGCTCATGGGCTGGTCGAGGCAGTCGAGCTGATGCCGCCCGACCCGCCCGCCTGCCCGGAGGCGGTGACGGCCGTCGAGACGGCCGACTGGGTCGTGCTAGGTCCTGGTTCCTGGTACACCAGCGTTCTTCCCCACCTGCTCGTGCCCGAGCTCCGCGAAGCGCTGTGTACGAGCTCGGCCCGCCGTTGCGTCACCTTGAATGTCGCTCCTCAGAAGGGGGAGACCGACGGCTTCTCGTCGAGCACCTACCTCGAGGTGCTGGCCGCCCATGCACCTGACCTGCAGGTCGATGTCGTCCTGGCGGACTCGACAGGTGTGGTAGATATGCCCATGCTGGAAGACACAGTGAACGGGCTGGGGGCAGACTTGCTCATCGCAGACATGGCGACACGCGACGGGACCGCTCGTCATGACGTCGAGCGTCTTGCTGCGGCGTACTCCCAGGTGATGCGATGACTGCCGAACACACCACGTTCGACGACAACCCCGGCCTTCGGCGTGGGAGGATCGGCCTGATGGCCATGACTGCGCAGGTGAAGGCCGAGCTCGCCAACACGGTCGTCACCAAGCCGTGCTGCCGCAAGGCCGAGGTCTCCTCGATGCTGCGGTTCGCCGGTGGGCTCCACATCCAGGGTGGCCGCATCGTGGTCGAGGCCGAGCTCGACACCGGAGCCGCCGCCCGCCGTCTTCGCAAGGACATCTTCGAGGTCTACGGCCACCACAGCGACGTCGTGGTCATCAGTGGTGGCGGCGGCCTGCGCAAGGGCAACCGGTACGTCGTCAGGGTGGTCAAGGACGGTGAGGCCCTGGCCCGCCAGACCGGTCTCCTCGACAACCGCGGGAGGCCGGTGCGAGGGCTTCCGCCTCAAGTGGTCGGCGGCTCGACTTGCGACGCGGTCGCCGCCTGGCGGGGTGCCTTCCTCGCCCACGGCTCCTTGACGGAACCGGGTCGTTCATCGGCGCTCGAGGTCACCAGTCCCGGCCCGGAGGCGGCCCTAGCGCTGGTGGGTGCCGCGAGACGGCTCGGCATCTCTGCCAAGGCACGCGACGTCCGTGGCGTCGACCGGCTCGTCATCAGGGACGGCGACGCGATCAGCGCACTGCTGACGCGGCTGGGCGCCCATGAGTCGCTGCTCGCCTGGGAGGAGCGCCGGCTTCGGCGCGAGGTGCGCGCCACCGCCAACCGGCTCGCCAACTTCGACGACGCCAACCTGCGCCGCTCCGCCCGTGCCGCCGTCACCGCCGGCGCCCGGGTCGAGCGGGCACTGGAGATTCTGGACGGCGAGGTGCCCGACCACCTCAAGCTCGCCGGGTCGCTTCGGGTGGAGCACAAGCAGGCGAGTCTCGAGGAGCTCGGACAGCTTCACGACCCGATCCTGACCAAGGACGCGATCGCGGGACGAATCCGAAGGCTGCTCGCCATGGCTGACAAGCGGGCCCAGGAGCTCGGCGTCCCTGACACAGAGGCGTCCCTGACCCCTGAGCTGCTCGAGGAGACGCCCTGACGCCAGGGTGGCCAGGGACCGATCGGCGCGGGGGCGACGGTGATCGGTCTTGGTAGGGTCGAGTCTCAGCTTTCACCCATCGTCGAGGGAGACTCCCGCGTGACCGTCCGCGTAGGCATCAACGGCTTCGGCCGCATCGGCCGCAACTTCTTCCGCGCTGTCGTCGCGTCGGGCGCGGACATCGAGATCGTCGGCGTCAACGACCTCACCGACAACGTGAGCCTCGCCCATCTGCTCAGGTACGACTCCATCCTCGGCCGGCTCGACGGTGATGTCGCGGTCGAGACCGACGCGATCACCGTCGGCGGGCAGCGCATGATGACCCTCGAGGAACGAGACCCTTCTCGGCTGCCCTGGGGGAACCTCGGCGCCGATGTCGTGATCGAGTCCACCGGCTTCTTCACCGATGCGACGAAGGCCCGCGCCCACGTCGACGCAGGCGCCAAGAAGGTCATCATCTCCGCGCCGGCCAAGAACGAGGACTTCACCGTCGTGATGGGAGTCAACCACCACGACTACGAGCCGGCGCAGCACACTGTCATCTCCAACGCCTCCTGCACGACGAACTGCCTGGCTCCGATGGCCAAGGTGCTCAACGACGAGTTCGGCATCGTCAAGGGCCTGATGACGACCATTCATGCCTACACGGCGGACCAGAACCTGCAGGACGGTCCCCACAAGGACCTCCGCCGCGCCAGAGCGGCTGCCATCAACATCGTGCCCACGTCAACCGGAGCCGCCAAGGCGATCGGTCTCGTGCTTCCGGAGCTCAAAGGTAAGCTCGACGGCTTCGCCCTCCGCGTGCCGGTGCCGACGGGCTCCGCGACCGACCTCACCTTCGAGGCGTCCCGCGAGACGACGGTTGACGAGGTCAACGCTGCCGTCGCTGCCGCCGCTGAGGGGGAGATGAAGGGCTATCTCAAGTACACCGAGGAGCCCATCGTCTCGTCCGACATCGTCACGGACCCGCACTCGTGCATCTTCGACTCCGGTCTTACCAAGGTGATCGGCAACCAGGTCAAAGTCATCGGCTGGTACGACAACGAGTGGGGCTACTCCAACCGGCTCGTCGACCTGGTCACGTTTGTCGGCAGCTCGCAGTAGTGGTCCGTACAGTCGACGAGCTCTCCGATCAGCTGGGAGGGCTGAGGGGCAGACGGGTCCTGGTCCGGTCCGACCTCAACGTCCCGCTCGACGATCAGCAGATCTCTGACGACGGTCGCATCCGTGCCAGCCTGCCGACGCTGGTCGACCTGAGCCGTCGCGGTGCCAGAGTCATCGTGATGGCCCACCTCGGTCGGCCGAAGGGCTCGCCCGACAGGGCCCTCTCCTTGCGCCCGGTGGCGGCCCGGCTGAGCGAGCTGCTCGACGCAGCAGTCGCACTGGCCGACGACACGGTCGGCAAGGCGGCGCACGCTTCGGTAGAGGCGATGGACGACGCAGACGTGGTGGTGCTCGAGAACGTCCGTTTCAACCCGGGCGAGACGAGCAAGGACGACCGGGAGCGAGAGACGTTCGCGGCCGAGCTCGCTGACCTCGCGGACGCCTTCGTGAGTGACGGCTTCGGAGTCGTGCACCGCAAGCAGGCCAGCGTGTACGACGTGGCCAAGCTGCTGCCGCACGCGGCGGGTGGTCTCGTCCTTCGTGAGGTCGAGATGCTGCAGCGCCTCACACTCGAGCCCCAGCGCCCGTACGTCGTCGTGCTCGGGGGGTCCAAGGTGTCGGACAAGCTAGCGGTCATCGAGACCTTGCTCACCAAGGCCGACAAGCTCCTGATCGGGGGCGGCATGGTGTTCACCTTCTTGAAGGCTCAGGGCAATGAGGTCGGCAGGAGCCTGCTCGAGCCGGCCCAGCTCGACGCGGTCCGCGGATACCTGGGGCAGGCCCAGGCGCACAACGTCGAGATCGTGCTGCCGAGCGACGTGGTGGTGGCACCGGAGCTGTCAGGCGATGCGTCGACGGTGGTCTCCGTCGACGCGATCCCGAACGACCAGCTCGGCCTCGACATCGGACCCGAGTCGGCACGGGCGTTTGCCGATGCACTCCAAGGTGCCCGCACCGTGTTCTGGAACGGTCCGATGGGTGTCTTCGAGCTCGCGGCGTTCGCCGAGGGTACCCGGGCAGTCGCTCAGGCTTTGACCGAGGTCGACGGGTTATCGGTCGTCGGCGGCGGTGACTCCGCCGCGGCCGTTCGGCAGCTCGGCTTCGCCGACGAGCAGTTCGGTCACATCTCCACTGGCGGCGGTGCGAGCCTCGAGTATCTCGAGGGCAAGATCCTTCCCGGCCTCGACGTACTGGAGGACTGACATGGCACCCCCTGCCCGCAGACCGCTGATGGCGGGTAACTGGAAGATTAACCTCAACCACCAGGAAGCTGTTGTCCTCGTCCAGAAGCTTGCTTGGGCGCTGAAGGACAAGAAGCACGACCCTGCCAAGGCTGAGGTCGTGGTGCTCCCTCCCTTCACGGACCTTCGTAGCGTTCAGACCCTCGTCGACGGCGACCGTCTCGAGATCGGCTACGGCGCTCAAGACCTGTCGACGCACGACGGGGGAGCATTCACCGGCGAGGTCAGCGCGACGATGCTGGTGAAGCTCGGCTGCTCCTATGTCGTGGTCGGCCACTCCGAGCGCCGCGAACACCACCTCGAGGGCAACGACGTCGTCAGCGCCAAAGCTCAGAGAGCCGTCTCGGCGGGCATGACACCTATCGTGTGCGTGGGGGAGGGCTTGGCTGTGCGGCAGGCCGGAGGACAGGTGGCTCACACCGTGCAGCAGCTAGAGGCCTCCCTCGTCGGGTTCAGCGCTGACCAGGTGGCAGGGCTCGTCGTCGCTTACGAGCCGGTCTGGGCAATAGGTACCGGCGAGGTGGCGACGCCCGACGACGCACAGGAGGTGTGTACCGCGATCCGCGGCCACGTCGACGAGCTGCACGGCGAAGCGACGGCCGCCACGTTGCGCGTCCTGTACGGCGGGTCGGTCAAGGCGAGCAACGTCGCCGCCATCATGGCTCAGCCTGACGTCGACGGCTGCCTGGTCGGAGGGGCGAGCCTGCAGGCCGACGAGTTCGGTGGGATCTGCCGCTTCTACGACATGCCGCTCCTCTGAGGCAGACCAGGCTAGGATCGGCTCCCGTGATCACCGCATTCAGCATTCTGCTTGTCCTGACCAGTGCTGTCCTGATCTTGATGATCCTGCTGCACAAGGGGCGTGGTGGCGGATTGTCCGACATGTTCGGCGGGGGGGTGTCCAGCGGGCTCGGCGGCTCGTCGGTGGCGGAGAAGAACCTCGACCGGATCACGGTGGGCGTGGCCGTCATCTGGTTCGCCTGCATCATCGCGCTCGGCCTGCTGATGAAGAACACCTGAGCGTCGGGACATACAATCTCTGACGAGCACGATGCGAGGACGACTCAAGGAGTGGTGGCGTGGCTGGTGGCAGTGCTATTCGGGGCAGCAGAGTCGGTGCCGGCCCGATGGGCGAGGCCGAGCGTGGTGAGGCCGCTCCACGTCAGCGCGTCGCCTACTACTGCTCGCACGGGCACGAGACTGCGCCGACGTTCGCCGTCGAGGCGCAGGTCCCGGACACCTGGGACTGCCCTCGCTGTGGCCTGCCGGCCAACCGCGACAGTGAGAACCCACCGCCCCCGCCCCGGATCGAGCCATACAAGACGCACCTGGCCTATGTGAAGGAGCGCCGCTCCGACGCAGAGGCCAAGGAGATCCTCAACGAGGCGTTGCAGATGCTACGCGCCAAGCGCAAGTCCGGTGAGGTCATCTTCTGACCCTTTCGAGGGTCTTGCCAGGTCTACCCGGACAGGCTTACGCTCCTCACGCGTCATGGTCGCAATCGTTTTGCATCCGGTCTGGCGGGATGCTGCCCATGGGGCTGAGCTGAGGAGCTTGTGGCTATGGATTCTGCAAAAAGGCGGCAGCCTCGGTGACGCAACGGTCACCTACACCGGAGGACAAGTTCTCCTTCGGTCTGTGGACAGTTGGGTGGCCGGCGCGTGACCCGTTCGGGGACGCCACCCGGGCTCCGCTCGACCCGGTCGAGACAGTGCACCGGCTGGCCGAGCTGGGCGCCTACGGCGTCAGCTTCCACGACGACGACCTGATCCCCTTCGGGGCGGCGGACGACGAACGCGCGCGGCTCGTGTCGCGGTTCAAGGCTGCGCTGGACGAGACGGGTCTCGTGGTGCCGATGGTCACCACGAACCTGTTCACTCACCCGATGTTCAAGGACGGCGCGTTCACCAGCAACGACCGTGGCGTACGTCGTTTCGCGTTGCGCAAGGTCATGCGCAACCTCGATCTAGCAGCGGAGCTAGGCGCGCAGACCTATGTGCTGTGGGGTGGCCGCGAGGGGTCCGAGGTCGACGCGGCGAAGGACGTCTCGTCGGCCCTGGACCGCTACCGCGAGGGTCTCGACCTGCTGGCGTCGTACGTCGTCGACCACGAGTACGGCCTGCGCTTCGCGCTCGAGCCGAAGCCCAACGAACCGCGGGGCGACATCCTGTTGCCGACGATCGGCCACGCCTTGGCGTTCATCTCCAGCCTCGAACACGCCGAGATGGTGGGTGTCAACCCGGAGGTGGGCCACGAGCAGATGTCGAACCTAAACTTCGTGCACGGGGTGGCGCAGGCGCTGTGGCAGGGCAAGTTGTTCCACATCGACCTGAACGGTCAGCACGGCCCGAAGTTCGACCAGGACCTGGTGTTCGGCCACGGAGACCTGATCAGCGCGTTCGGGCTCGTCAACCTGTTGGAGCATGGGGCACCGGGTGGTGGCTCGGCCTACGACGGGCCGCGACACTTCGACTACAAGCCGTTGCGCACCGAGGACGCGACCGGGGTGTGGGCGTCCGCTGCGGCGAACATGCAGACCTACCTGCTGCTCAAGGAGCGGGTGGAGTCGTTCCGCGCCGACCCGGACGTACAGGCCGCCATGGCCGAGGCTGGGGTGGAGGAGCTGGGCCAGGCCACGATGTCGCAGGGGGAGGACTACGACGAAGTGCTGGGCGACCAGCCGCACCTTGAGGATTTCCGGTTCGATGCTCCCGGTGCGCGTGGGTTATGCATC
>JBPCRX010000059.1:0-24056 GCA_050996395.1 Nocardioidaceae bacterium | reverse complement strand
GCGCTCAAGTCGCGTACCAAGGGCTATGCCTCGCTCGACTATGAACCGATCGGTGAGCAGTCGGGTGACCTGGTCAAGGTCGACGTGCTGCTGCACGGCGAGCCGGTCGACGCGTTCTCCGCGATCGTGCACCGTGATGCGGCCTACGCCTATGGCGTTCAGCTCGCCCAGAAGCTCAAGGACCTCATCCCGCGCCAGCAGTTCGAGGTGCCGATCCAGGCTGCCATCGGTGCGCGCGTGATCGCCCGCGAGACCATCCGTGCGATCCGCAAGGACGTTCTCGCCAAGTGCTACGGCGGCGACATCACCCGCAAGCGCAAGCTGCTCGAGAAGCAGAAGGAGGGCAAGAAGCGGATGAAGATGGTGGGCCGGGTCGAGGTGCCGCAGGAGGCCTTCATCACCGCGCTCAACACGTCTGAGCCGACCGAGAAGTCCAAGCGCTAGTTGCCCAGGCTTCTCCCTTTCGACCTCCCGTCGGGCCTCCTCGAACAGGCAGAGCTCGGCGCAGACTGGGCCGACTGGCTCGACCGGCTGCCTGCCCTGTTCCACAGCATGGTGGTCGATTGGGAGCTGGAGTACGACGGCGCACCGCGCCACGGGTTCGCCTCCCTTGTGGCACCGGTGCGAACACCCACCGGTCGGGCCGCGGTCCTCAAGGTCACCTTCGACGGTGACGAGGAGTCGATGCACGAGGGGCTGGCGCTGCAGCACTGGCAGGGTCGAGGCACAGTCCAGCTGTTGCGTGCCGACCCGAACCGTCGGGCGTTGCTCCTGGAACGGCTCCACCTCGAGGATCTCGGCGCCATGCCTGACCTGGAGGCGTGTGAGCTGATTGCCGGGTTCTACCGGAGACTGCATCTCCCCGCCCTGCCACAGCTGCGCACGGTGAGGTCGTACGTCGAGCGTTGGGTCGACGCCCTGACAGAACTCCCGCGGAACGCGCCCATCCCGAGACGACTGGTCGAACAGGCGACGTCACTGGGCAGTGAGCTCGTTGCCGATCCGGGCAGCGCCCGCGTGATGGTCCACGGTGACCTCCACTATGAGAACGTGCTCGCCGGCGACCGAGAGCCATGGCTGGTGATCGACCCGAAGCCGATGTCCGGCGACCCGCATTACGAGCCGGCGCCGCTGTTGTGGAACCGCTGGGACGACCTCGTCGCGACAGGCAACGTTCGCAACGCTCTGCGCTCCCGCTTCCACACGCTGGTGGACGTCGCCGGGCTCGACGACGACCGAGCACGTGACTGGGTGATCCTGCGGGTTGTGCTCAACGCGCACTGGTCGGTCGAGGACGCACAAAGAGCGCGACGGTCGCTGCACGAGGATGAGCGGACATGGATCACGCAGTGCATCGCGATTGCCAAGGCGGTCCAGGAATGACTCAGCAGTTCTCTTTCTCTTGCGACGTCGCTGTCGTCCTTGACGAGGGAGGCGATCCCAGCGCACTCGGGGCAGCGGTGACGGTGGCGTTGTGCGGGCACTGGGAGCACCCGCCCCCATGCCGTTGGCCGCACCACACGCACGTCGAGGCTCGCGATGGGGTCAGCATCGTCCACGTGCGGTTCTCGTGTGACGACGACGACGAGGCTGAGGTGCGTCGGCTGATCCACGCAGGTCTGGCCACTGGCGACCTGAAGGGCCCCGACGGACGAAGTGGACGTGGGCTGGATCACGTCCCCGTTAGGGGCGCAATGTCAGGGAACCCCGCCATGACCTGCCATACTGGACACGTCGGTCCGCACCGTTCTGCCTCGGGCCGGTTCCACATGTCGACCCCCACGCGCCGCGACGGCCATGAGCCCGCGCCGGGCAGGACGACCCTTCACTCATCGGAGTTCCCATGGCGGCCAGCCGCCCCCACACGCATGCTTCCTCCACCCCACCAACCCGAGCCGCTCGCGCCGACGCGTCATTCGCCGAGCTGGGCCTGCCCTCTGTCCTGGTCGATGCCCTGGCTCGCGCCGGTATCGACACCCCTTTCCCGATCCAGACCGCCACACTTCCCGATGCGCTGAACGGACGCGACGTCCTCGGTCGGGGGCGCACCGGCTCCGGCAAGACCTACGCCTTCGTACTGCCCCTCCTGGCGCGGCTCGCGGACAGTTCGTCGGCTCGACGCCCCAACCGCCCTCGGGCCCTCATCTTGGCGCCGACCCGTGAGCTCGCGAGCCAGATCGACGCCGCGATGAAGCCGCTGGCCAGATCCCTGGGCCTGCGCACCCTCACCGTCTTCGGCGGCGTGTCCGCCGGTCCCCAGATCAGCGGCCTGCGTGCGGGTGTCGACGTGGTCGTCGCCTGCCCCGGGAGGCTGGCCGACCACATGCAGACCGGGTACGCCAACCTGGACTCGGTCGAGATTACTGTGCTCGACGAGGCCGACCACATGGCCGACCTCGGGTTCCTCCCCGTCGTACGTCGTCTGCTCGACAAGACGCCCCGCGACGGTCAACGACTGCTCTTCTCCGCGACGCTGGACGCCGGCGTCGACGTGCTCGTCCAGCGTTACCTGCACCGACCGGTGACGCACAGCGTCGACTCGGCTCGGTCCCCGGTGACTGCCATGTCGCACCACGTGCTGCACGTTGCCGCCGACTCTCGGCTGCCGGTGCTGGTCGACCTCGCGTCGGCACCTGGACGAACCTTGGTCTTCACCCGCACCAAGCACGGCGCGAAGGCGCTGGCTCGCAAGCTCACGGCGGCCGGTGTCCCCGCTGTGGACCTGCACGGCAACCTCTCACAGAACGCGCGCACGCGTAACCTTGCGGCCTTCTCCGACGGGAGCGCCTCCACTCTGGTCGCAACTGACATAGCCGCTCGTGGCATCCACGTCGACGATGTCGGCCTGGTCATCCACGCGGATCCGCCGGTCGAGCACAAGGCCTACCTGCACCGGTCTGGCCGCACCGCTCGCGCCGGAGCGTCCGGCACGGTGGTCACGCTGATGACAGACGCCCAGGTGGCGGACGTACGCGACCTCACCCGCAGGGCCGGCATCTCCGCAGCGGTAACCCGCGCCTCGGCCGGGGACGCCGTACTGGTGCAGATCGCCCCCGGCGAGCGGTCGTACGTGAAGCCCGCGCCGACGGCCGCGCGGCCGCTCGGCTCGACGGAAATGGGCGTTCGGTCGAGCTCACGCTCGCGCACGGGTGGGTCGTCCGGACGTCGCTCACGAGGAGGGACATCGGCACGTGTGACTCGTGGAGGCGGCTCAGCCGGTGGAGCGTCCCAGCGCCGCACAACACCACGGCGCAGCGGCAGCTCGGGGGGCGGGCAGTCCGCCGGCCGTCCCACCAGCGCTGCAGCGTTCTCCTCGTCGGCGCGACGGGGTCGCTGACCGTCGCCAGCGGCCTCGCACCGCCGGCTTTCGCTAACGGAGTGGATGCGGGCGGCAGTGTTTGCGAGCATGGGCGACATGCCTGCCCTCCTCTCCGTCAACGTGGCTACACCTGTCGAGGCGTCCTGGGCCAAGCCGCTCGGACGTACCGCGATCGACAAGCGACCCTGCTCGGGCCGGATCCGGGTCGAGCCGCTCGGCGTCACCGGTGACCAGGTCGCCGACACCAAGTACCACGGTGGGCTCAACCAGGCGGTCTACGCCTTCGCCCGCGAGGACCTCGACCACTGGCAGGAGCAGCTGCGGTTGCCGATCAGCAACGGTCAGTTCGGTGAGAACCTCACCACCACAGGCATCGACGTCAACGAGAGCCTGATCGGTGAGCGGTGGCTGATCGGCTCCACCGTCTTGCAGGTAGGCGACGTGCGCATACCGTGCAACGTCTTCAAGGCCTGGCTGGGCGAGAAGGGGTTCGACAATAGGCGCTGGGTCAAGCGTTTCACCGAGCAAGCACGCCCCGGGCCCTATCTGCGGGTGGTCGAGCCGGGGGACTTGGCAGCCGGCGACGAGCTGACCGTCATCCATCGGCCGGACCACGACGTGACCGTCACCACCATGTTCCGGGCGTTCACCACGGACCGGTCGCTCATGCCACGTCTGCTCGATGCCGGTGAGGCGCTGTCGGACCAGGCGCGAGCAGAGGCGGAGAAGCATGCCGCTGGTGCCTGAGCCCGGTCCGCTGCGGGTGCTCGCCGCGGCGACGTTGGTCAACACGTTCGGCAACGGCCTCATGTTCACCATCAGTGCGTTGTACTTCACCCGCATCGTCGGGCTCAGCCCGGTCCAGGTCGGCGCGGGTCTCAGCATGGCGGGGCTGGTCGGACTGCTGTCCGGCATACCGCTCGGGCATGCGGCCGACCGGCTCGGTCCACGCGAGATGCAGATGGCGCTGGTGAGCGTCATCGCCGTGCTGTCTCTGGGCTACGCCGTGATCGGTCAGTTCTGGCAGTTCGCGCTGCTCGCGTCGGTGATCGCGTTCTTCGACGCCGGCACCCGCTCCGCCCGAGGCGCGCTGATCGCCCGTGCGGTGCCGCCCGATCGCCGCGTCTACGCGCGGGCCTACCTGCGATCGGTCACCAACATCGGCATCACTCTCGGTGCGGCGTTGGCCGGTGTCGCACTGCACCTCGACACGCCGGCGGCTTACCGGACGCTGATCGTCATCGACGCGGTCACCTACGCGGGTATTGCCGTGGTGCTGCGGTCCATGCCGACCGTCCCTGCCGTGGTGTCGGAGCACGCCGCATCGCCATGGCAGGCTCTGCGCGACCGGCCTTACGTCGCCATGGTGCTCGTTTCCGGTGTGCTCGCGATGCACTTCGGAGTCATCGAGATCGGTATGCCGCTGTGGGTGGTCAACCACACGAACGCGCCGCGTTCCCTGGTCTCCTTGCTGTTCATCGTCAACACGGTGGCCGTGGTGCTCTTCCAGGTGCGAGCGAGTCGAGGGGTCGACACTCCTGCCGGCGGCGCACGAGCCATGGCGAGGGCCGGCTGGGTGCTGCTCGCCGCCTGCGGATTGTTCGCGGCCGCGGGAGGCCGCGGGGTCATGTCTGCCACGGTGCTCCTCCTTGCTGCGGCCGCCGTCCACGTCTATGGCGAGATCCTGCAGTCTGCCGGATCCTTCTGCCTCAACATCGAGCTCGCACCCGAGCACGCCCAGGGGCAGTATCAGGGTCTGGCCGGCACAGGCATGACCATGTCGTTCATGCTGGCGCCGTCGGTGGTCGCGCTGCTGCCGCTGGGCCTGGGAAGCGTCGGTTGGCTGATCCTGGGAGCGATGTTCGTCGTCTCGGGAACCGCGCTGGTTCCGATCGTCGGGTGGGCGCAGCGAACCCGCCCCCGATGGACCGCTGCGGCCAGCGACGTGACCGAGCCCACAGCTACCGCGACCTAGCCCACTGCTCTACGGTTTGGGCATGGTCGAGGTGCGGGAGCTGCAGGAACGCCTTGCCGACCGGGCGCAGACCGTGGGGCAGATGCTCTTCGACCGTGTCGCCGCGACCCCCGACCGTGAGGCCTACCGCTTCCCTGCAGGCGGCGCCTGGCAGTCCCTGACCTGGGCAGAGACCGGTGAGCGGGTGACGCGCCTCGCGGCGGGCATCATGTCCCTCGGCATCACCTCGGAGCAGCGCGTCGCCATCGCCTCGGGCACCCGCATCGAGTGGGTTCTCGCCGATCTCGCCGTCATGACCGCAGGTGCCGCCACCACGACCGTCTACCCCTCCAGCGTGCCGGTGGACGTCGGCTTCATCCTGTCCGACTCGGAGTCCTGCCTCATCTTCGCGGAGAACGACGAGCAGATCGCAAAGATCAACGCCCACCGGGATCAGCTACCCGCGTTGCAGACGATCGTCACCTTCGACGGGACTCCCGACGAGGACCAGGTCATCAGCCTCGACGAGCTGGAACGTCGGGGCGAGCGGCTGCTGAGCGACGCGCCGAGCGCAGTGTCCGAGCGCTTGAAGGCAACGCGTCCCGACGACCTGGCCACCTTGATCTACACGTCTGGCACGACCGGACAACCCAAGGGAGTGCGACTGCTGCACTCGGCCTGGACCTACGAGGGCGCGGCCGTCGAGGCGCTCGGCATCTTGACCATCGACGACGTGCAGTTTCTCTGGTTACCTCTGTCGCACTCGTTCGGCAAGGTGCTGCTGACGGCGCAGCTCGCCATCGGCTTCATGACGGCCGTGGACGGACGTGTCGAGCAGATCATCGACAACCTCGGGATCGTCCGACCCACCTTTATGGGGGCAGCACCGCGCATCTTCGAGAAGGCCCACGCACGGATCAGCAGGATGGCAGCCGAGGGGGGCGGCGTACGCGAGCGCATCTTCGACCGGGCCTTCGTGGTCGGCAGGGAGGTGGCGCAGCGGCAGCGCGAAGGCCGCCACGTCTCCCCGGCGCTGATGCTTCAGCATCGCGTCTTCGACCGGCTTGTGTTCGCAAAGATCCGGTCGCGGTTCGGCAATCGCGTGCGCTTCTTTGTTTCCGGTGCCGCGGCGCTCAACCGTGACATCGCCGAGTGGTTCGACGCGGCGGGCATCGTGATCCTCGAAGGCTACGGGCTCACCGAGACGTCCGCCGGCTCCTGCCTCAACCGGCCTGACAACAACCGGTTCGGCACTGTCGGCCAACCACTCGCCGGCACCGAGATGCGGGTGGCGGACGACGGAGAGCTGTTGATCCGCGGCCCGGGGGTGATGCAGGGATACCACCATCTCGAGCCGACTGAGGACCTGTTCAGCGACGGCTGGCTGCGCACCGGCGACATGGCCGAGATCGATGACGAGAACTTCGTCCGGATCACCGATCGCAAGAAGGACCTTTTCAAGACGTCCGGTGGCAAGTACGTCGCTCCACAGATCATCGAGGGCCAGTTCAAGGCGGTCTGTCCCTACGTCAGCCAGTTCGTCGTCCACGGCGATCAGCGTCACTTCGTGTCCGCGCTGGTCACGCTCGACCCGGAAGCCATCGAGGGCTGGGCCGTGCGGAACGGTCTGGCCGGGCGTTCGTACTCCGACATCGTCACCTCATCGGAAGCCCGTGGGATGGTCCAGCACTACGTCGACGAGCTGAACACCCGACTCAACCGGTGGGAGACGATCAAGCGTTTTGTCATCCTCGACAAGGACCTGACGGTCGACGAGGGGGAGGTGACGCCAAGCCTCAAGCTCAAGCGCAAGGTAGTCGAGGAGCGTTACCGCGAGCACCTCGACGAGCTCTACATCTAGTCGAGTGGCCACCCCGGTTGCGTTGAGCGGCCACCCCGGTTACGTTGAGCGGCCACCCCGGTTACGTTGAACGGCCACTCCGAGTGCGTTGAGCGGCCACCCCGGTTTCAGTTGAGCGGCCACTCCGGTTGAGTTGGACGGGTCATCGCGCCCCATCCGCTCGTTTGCCCTCTGGGATGATGGAGTTGTGCCGTCGACCCTGCCTGACGGAGAGCCAGCCCCTCGAGACGGTGCGCTTCCGCCCGAAGCTCTGGCCGAGCTGCCGGATCGGCCGTTCGGCATCTATGTGCACGTGCCGTTCTGTGCCGTCCGCTGTGGTTACTGCGACTTCAACACGTACACACCGCATGAGCTCGGCGCCCGACCGGGCGCATCGCTGGCCACCTATGCCCACGCGGCGGTGGAAGAGATCCGCCTCGCCAGACGAGTGCTCGGCGACCGAGAGGTCGTCGTCGACACCGTCTTCTTCGGAGGCGGTACGCCGACGATGCTGCCAGCCGCCGACCTGGTCTCGGTACTAGCAGTGATCGGAGCAGAGTTCGGCCTTACCCCGGGCGCAGAGGTCACCACCGAGGCGAACCCGGACAGCGTGACGGCGGAGGATCTGGAGGTTCTTCGCCGAGGCGGTATCAACCGCATCTCGTTCGGTATGCAGTCCGCCGAGCCGTCGGTCCTGGCAGTTCTGGACCGGACCCACGACCCCCTGCGGGTTCCACAGGTGGTTGCCTGTGCCCGCTGGGCCGGCTTCGACCAGGTCAGCCTCGATCTCATCTACGGCACCCCGGGGGAGAGTCGTCAGGCGTGGCGGCACAGCGTCGAGTCGGCGGTCGCGCTGGAACCCGACCACGTCAGCGCCTATGCCCTGATTGTCGAGGAGGGCACGGCGCTCGCCCGACACATCGCCCGCGGCGAAGTGGACGCTCCCGACGACGACGACCAGGCCGACAAGTACGAGCTCGTTGACGATCTGCTCACCGCGTCGGGCTATCGCTGGTACGAGGTGTCCAACTGGGCCCGGGACGACAAAGCGGTGAGCAGCCACAACCTCGGCTACTGGCGCGGCGACAACTGGTGGGGCGTGGGGCCCGGTGCACACTCACACGTCGGCGGGGTGCGCTGGTGGAACGTCAAGCACCCTACGGCCTATGCCCAGCGACTCATCTCCAAGCAGAGTCCCGCCGCCGCCCGGGAGCTGCTGACGTCGCCCACACGTCGGGTGGAGCGCGTCATGCTCGAGATCAGGCTGGCTGGCGGGTTGCCGCTCGACGTACTCGACGAGGCGGGTCGGACGGCAGTGCCCGGGCTGGTGGAACGGGGACTGCTCCGCCACGACGATGGGGCTGACCGGTTGATACTGACTCGTCGCGGCCGCCTCCTGGTGGACCCCGTGGTGCACGCGCTGCTGCCCTGAGCCGTACCCGGCTCAGCCATCCGCGGTCACGAAGTCGATCAGCTGCTCCACGGCCCGCAACAGAGCCGGCTCCACATCGGTGTATGACGACACGCGCGACAAGATGTGCTTCCAGGCCCGTGCAATGTCCGCCTGGTCGCCCTGCGGCCAGCCGAGCTGCTGGCACACTCCGTGCTTCCAGGAGACGCCGGGGGGAACGGTCGGCCAGGCAGCAGCACCAAGGCAGGACGGTTTGACGGCCTGCCAGACGTCGACGTACGCGTGCCCCGTGATCATCACGTGCTCGCCGAGCGCGCTTGCGGTGACTGCGTGAGCAATCCTGCTCTCCTTCGAGCCTGAGACCAGGTGGTCTACCAGCACACCGACCCGACGTCCTGGGGCGGGGTCGAACGTGCGAAGCACCTCCTCCAGGTCGTCGATGCCGTTCAGGTACTCCACGACCACCCCTTCGATCCGCAGGTCGTCGCCCCACACCTTTTCGACGAGCTCTGCGTCGTGGCGGCCCTCGACGAAGATCCGGCTCGCTCGGGCGACCTTGGCTCGCGACGGAGGAGCGGGGAGAGACCCTGAGGCGTTGCGCGTCACCCGGACGGGCACTGTGCGTGCAGGCGCGAGCAACACGACCGGCGCCCCCTCGAGCAGGAAGCCGGGACCGAGCGGGAAGCTGCGTCTGACTCCGTGGCGATCCTCGAGCTCGACGGTGTCCAGATCCCGGTCCACTCGCATGATCTCACCGCACCAGTTCGTCATCACTTCCTCGACGACGAGCCCCCGATCCGCTGAGACATCGGTCGACCGGCCACCGCGAGGAGCACGCCAGTCAGTGCTGAGCACGTCGGGTCCATAGCGGTCGTTGGGCACGAGCCAGGATGTTAGTTGCACTCTTGCTGCTGCGACGGCTGCCACGCGGCTGACCTTTCGACGCAACCTGAGCGACCTTTCGACGCAACCTGAGTGACCGCTCAACGCGATTGGAGGAGGGTCAGGCGAGGGGGAGTGTTGGCCGACTGGCGACCTGGGTGCCCAGCTGGGAGTAGCCGCGCTCGACGGCTGCCCTCAGGTGCTCGACCTCGAACGGCCACTCGTACCCCGACGAGAACACGTCGTCGAGCGGTACTCCCTCGAGATGTTGCGACCCGATCCGGGTCGCCACGTCCGCCACGTCTGAGCGCTGCGCCTCGACGAAGACCTTGTCAACCGGCTGGCCGTGTCCTGGCACCACCATGCTGCGTGCGGTCAGCATGCCCACCACCAGGTCGAGCGACCCTGGCCAGTCCAGCGGGAAGCTGTCGTCGCCGTACGCCGGCGGTCCGGACTCCTCGACCAGGTCACCCACGAACAACACGTCCGCGTCTGGTACTCGCAAGACGAGGTCGCCGCTTGTGTGGCCGCGGCCGGGATAGACCAGCTCGACGTACCGGTCACCCAGGTCGATCGTCGCGACGGACGAGAACGTCACGTTGGGCAGGAGCGGTTCGCTCGCCATGACGTCTGCCAGCACCTGCGCGGTGATCTCTGGACGGTCCGGGTCGCCCTCGGGTTCAGCTGCGATCAGCTGCTTGACCCGTGCCGCGGACGCGTCGATGCCGGCGGCAGCGTTCTCGTGGGCGTAGATGTCGGCCGCCTCGAGGGCACGATTGCCGAAGACGTGGTCGAAGTGCTCGTGGGTGTTGACGACCCAGCGGACATCGGCCCCTTGCTCGAGGCGACGCAGGTCGTCGAGCAGCTCACGGCCCTGGCGGACAGACGCTCTGGTGTCAATGACGAGGATGCCGGCTGTGCCGATGACGGCACCTACCGACACGTCCCATGGGGAATAGCGCGCGACGAAACACCGCTCAGCAACCTCGACGAAGCCCTCGCCGGGTGTCACCTTCATGGGGGCAGACTAGTCGGGTCGCCTAGTAGAGTTGGCACTCACCGATCACGAGTGCCAGTCCGTCGGCAGATCATCAGACGAAGGAGTATGACGTGCTCGACGACCGCAAGCTCGACGTGCTGCGGGCCATCGTCGAGGACTACGTGCAGACGCAGGAGCCAGTGGGGTCGAAGGCGCTCGTCGAGCGTCACCGGCTCGGAGTCTCGCCTGCCACGGTGCGTAACGACATGGCGGTGCTCGAAGAAGAAGGCTTCATCGCCCAGCCGCACACGAGCGCCGGTCGGATCCCGACGGACAAGGGGTACCGCCTCTTCGTCGACAAGCTGACCAGCGTCAAGCCGCTGAGCGGCGCCGAGAAGCGCGCGATCGCCACGTTCTTGCAAGGCGCGGTCGACCTCGATGACGTGGTGCATCGCAGTGTGCGGGTGCTGGCCCAGCTCACCCGTCAGGTGGCGATCGTCCAGTACCCCTCGCTGGCTCGGTCGACGGTGCGCCATGTCGAGATCGTGCTGCTGTCGCCCAACCGGCTGCTGCTTGTGCTCATCACCAGCAACGGTCGCGTGGAGCAACGCGTCGTGGACCTCACGTCCTCGATCGAGGACGAGCTGGTGGGAGAGATCCGGGCGAGGCTCAGCACCGCTGTTGTGGGTCAGCAGCTCTGCGATGCGGCCGCCCAGGTCGCCAACCTCAGTGATGCCTTTCTCGGCGAGGACAGGTCGACGGTGGCCCATCTGGTCGCGGTGTTCGCAGAAGCCGTGGCGGACCACCGGTCAGAGGAGAAGGTGGCGATCGGGGGAACCGCCAACCTCGTCCGCTTCGGTGAGGATTTCGACCGCTCGATCAAGCCGTTGCTCGAGATGCTCGAAGAGCATGTCGTGCTGCTCAAGCTGCTGGGGGAGGTGTCGAGCCCGAGCCTGGTGACCGTGAGGATCGGGCACGAGGTGCCGCACGAGCAGCTCGTCAGCACATCCGTCGTGGCCACCGGCTACGGGCCCGGGGACCAGCCGCTCGCCACCCTCGGCGTCGTCGGCCCGACCCGGATGGACTACCCGGCGTCGATGGCGGCGGTCACGGCGGTGGCCCGCTACGTCAGCCAGCTCCTGGCCGACGCGTGACATCGCCGTCGGGGCGCAAGCGCCTCCGGCATACCGTCGGTTGCTTCCGTCCACCGCACCAGACGCCTTCGCAGGCGCCGACACCACTGGGAACTGAGGAATGACACAAGATCTCTACGAGATCCTCGAGGTCTCGCGTGACGCGACCCCTGAGCAGATCAAGAAGGCCTACCGCAAGCTTGCTCGGGAGCTGCACCCTGACGTGAATCCCGACCCGGAGACCCAGGAGCGGTTCAAGGAGGTCACCAGGGCCTATGACGTCCTGAGCGATTCCCAGAAGCGCGAGATGTATGACCTGGGCGGTGACCCCTTCGGGGGCATGGGGGGCGCCGCCGGGGCAGGGTTCGGCCAGGGATTCTCCTTCACCGACATCATGGACGCCTTCTTCGGTCAGACGGCCGGGCAACGGGGACCGCGCCCGCGGGTTCGCCGCGGCCAGGACGCGCTGATCCGCATTGAGCTCGACCTGGCCGTCGCTGCGTTCGGTGTGTCCAAGGAGCTCAAGGTCGACACGGCCGTGATCTGCACCGTGTGCAGCGGGGCCGGTACGGCACCGGGCACCTCGCCCGTCCCCTGCACGACGTGTGGCGGTCGCGGCGAGATCAGCCACGTGCAACGCTCGTTCCTGGGCGAGGTGCGGACGATGCGCGCCTGCCCGACCTGCCGTGGCTTCGGTACGACGATCCCGTCTCCCTGCGGCGAATGCTCGGGCGAAGGCCGGGTCAGGGCCCGGCGCGCGATCCCCGTCGACGTCCCGGCCGGGGTGGACGCGGGAATCCGGCTTCAGCTGTCCGGCGAGGGCGAGGTGGGAGCCGGCGGTGGTCCGGCCGGTGACCTGTTCGTCGAGATCGACGTCGCTCCGCACCGGATCTTCACCCGCGCCGGTGACGACCTGCTGTGCACGATCACGGTGCCCATGACAGCCGCTGCGCTCGGCACCACCGTCGATATCCCGACGCTCGAGGCAGACGTCGCCGGCTCGTTACCGTCTTCGGAGTCCGAGGTGGAGCGCACACTCACTCTGGAGATCCGCGAGGGAATCCAATCCGGCGAGCAGCTCATCGCCCGGGGGCGAGGTGTGCCCCGACTGCGTGGGACAGGCCGCGGCGACGTGGTGGCCACCGTGGTGGTCGAGACCCCGACTCGCCTCGACGGCGAGCAGGAGGGCCTGCTGCGGCGGCTTGCCGAGCTCCGAGACGAGCAGAACCCCACCGGATCGGCCGAGCGGGACTCCCACAGGGGCGTGTTCGGGCGCCTCAAGGAAGCGTTCACCGGCCACTGATCGGTCGGCTTGCTCGTTGCTTGGTCATCTGAGCGCAGGCGGCACAATGGCGGTCGTGAGCCTGCCGGTGTTCGTGGTGCCAGCCGGTGCTTTGGACAGCGCCCTGGTTGAGGTCGTGGGTGACGAGGGTCGCCACGCAGCTGCGGTACGGCGGATCCGAACTGAAGAGCACATACTCCTCACCGACGGCCAGGGGAACGGAGCCGAGTGCCGGGTGCGGGTGGTCGGCCAGCAAGGGTTGGTTGCCGAGATCCTCGTACGCCGGTTCGAACCGGTCGCAGCGCCGCGAATCACCGTCGTGCAGGCCATCCCCAAGGGCGAACACGCCCACCGTGCGGTCGACCTGCTGACCGAGGTGGGCGTCGACGAGATCGTGCCGTGGGCCGCTGTCCGCGCCGTCGTCAGCTGGGACGCGCCGCGCGAGGCCAAGGCCCTGAGCCGCTGGCGGGCGACGGCTCAGGCCGCGGCCAAGCAGTCGAGGCGGTTACGTTTCCCGGTCATCTCCGACCTGCACTCGACCGCGCAGGTCGCCTCGCTCCTGGCCGCAGCCGACCTGGCCCTCGTTCTGCATGAGGAGGCGGTCGCGTCCCTAGCCACTGTCGCCGTTCCCGAGTGTGGCGAGTTGGTGCTGGTCGTGGGTCCGGAAGGCGGAGTCACCGACGAGGAGGTGTCCGTGTTCGCGGCGGCTGGAGCGCAAACGATGCGGATCGGCCCCACCGTCTTACGCACGTCATCGGCCGGTATGGCGGCTTGTGCCGCGCTGCTCAGCCGGACTCCTCGCTGGGCCTGACATCGCCTGTCACCGTCGTGCTACTCGACGGTGAACGTCTTGTCGTCGACGTTGATCGGGCTGCCGTTCTCGGCGCTGGGCTCCCAGGCTTTGACGGTGTAGGTACCCGGATCCAGCTGGCCTAGGTCGACGCCGACTTGCGTCCACGTGCCTTGGGATGTCGTGGTGTAACCGCTGTCGACCTCGGCGCCCGCCCGAGACAGCGACCAGACGACGTTGCCTTCAAAGGTGTTGCCACTCACCTGCACCGTGACCGGATTGGTCATCGTCTGTCCCTCGATGATGTTGTCAATCGTGATGAACGCGCGGAAGTCATTGACGAGTGCCCGCGCGAAGGGCGTCGTGTACAGGACGAGGTCGACCGGCTTCCTGTTGTA
This sequence comes from Nocardioidaceae bacterium, assembly GCA_050996395.1. Taxonomy (GTDB): domain Bacteria; phylum Actinomycetota; class Actinomycetes; order Propionibacteriales; family Nocardioidaceae; genus JBPCRX01. Next base: position 10,068 of record JBPCRX010000059.1, on the reverse strand, counting down.
GGTGAACGCTGCCTCACCTTGGACGCCCGCCGTCCAGAGAAGCGCTTGGACTGCGGTCTCTCGCCCCTGAGAGGGAGGGACCGGGTCTGGTTTGGTGCCAAGCTGGGCGCCGCCGAACAAGGCAATGGTGGTTACACCGTTGCCCTCGGTGATATCGGAGACGTCGATTCCCTCGGGCCAGTAGCGCCTGTAGTCAGGGTCGATCGGCGTCGAGGTCAGGAACTCGTGCACGGCTGCGACCGGGTCAGCGCTGTCTGCAGAGGTTACGGAATGAGTCTCGGTGAACAGTCGTGGCTCAAGATTAAGGTCCTTGGGATTCGGTCCGACGTAGTACATCGTGAACTGTTCTGACGCGGGCGCGGACGGGTCATACACGCCCTGATGCGGCGCCGGTACCCCTGGCGAAGTGGTGGGTTGAGCCGTGGCGGTCGGCGAGCCGGACTGTGAAGGCTGAGAGGCAGCCGGAGGAGTGGCGTTCGAAGGGTCGGTGCCGTTGTTGCCGACGAGTACGACCGCTGTGATCACCGCGGCGGTCGCGAGCCCAGCGCCGAGAGTGCCGAGCAGCCAAGGGTTCCGAGCCGCAGAGCGTCGTGCGGTGCGTTGCTGGATCGACTGCAAAGAGCCAGGAGTCGGCGACACCGTGGCCGCTTCCTCGGAGAGGCTCTGCGAGAGAAGCTCGGCGACAGCGTCGCGGTTGTCGTCATACGAAGTCATCGGTTCTCCTCGAAAAGGGTTCGCAGGGCGGCTAGGCCACGAGAGGCATGGGACTTGACCGCGCCGCGGCTGATGCCGAGGGTCTCGGCGATGTCGTGCTCGGTGAGGTCGCTGTAGTAGCGGAGGACCAGCACTTCGCGCTGCCGCTGTGGGAGCCGGTCGAGGGCGCTCATCATCGAGGCCCGGGTCTCGGCATCGAGCGTGGAGTGCTCGGCGCTGGGCGCGACGCGGTCGGAGTCGGACCGCGCCTCATGCAGGTGCTTGTCAGCCACGTTGTGGTGACGCTGGCTCGACCGAGCGCGGTTGACGACCGTACGCCGGAGGTAGCCCAGCGCCTTGTCGGGCTCACGGAGCCGCCGCCACCTGCCATGCATCGCCACGAAAGCGTCCTGCACGATCTCCTCGGCCTCACCGCTGTGGCGGACAAGCAGCGACGCGAGCCGGACGAGCGACGGATAGTGCGCCGCATAGAGCTGGGTCACGGCCTCATCGGCGTCCCACCGCTGCGCCGGCGCCATGCTGGTCCCTCTCATGGCGGCGGTCCCCGATAGCGTGGTCACGCCTCAGACACGCTCAACCCGGTCGTGAGGTTTACATGATTCCGCATCGGAGAGACGAAATGACTGACGCCGCGTGCTTGTTCTGCCGAATCGTCGCCGGTGAGGTGCCGGCCGAGACGGTGGCCGAGACGGCCGACGCTCTGGCGTTCCGCGACATCAGTCCTCAGGCGCCCACCCATGTGCTGGTGATACCCAAGGTGCACCGGCCGAGCTTGGCCGAGCTGGCCCAGACCCATCCGGACGAGACCGTCGAGCTGCTCCTCCTGGCGCGCCAGGTCGCGGAAGGCGAAGGCATCGCCAACGGCTACCGGCTGGTGGCCAACAACGGCGCAGCCGCCCAGCAGACGGTCTTCCACGCTCACGTGCACGTGCTCGGCGGGCGTGAGCTCACCTGGCCGCCCGGCTGAGACAACAGAAGCCGGCACTGCCGAAAGGCTGGGACGGACATGAGCCACGCCCGCTCGCCGTGCTGAGCCGACCCGGCCCACCATGCTGAGACGCTTCCGGCGACCGGTTCAACACAGGTGAGCCTGTCGCCGTCACCCTCTACGATGGTGGGCAACATGACAGAGCAACAGGTGCCTCGGCACAAGATCGTGATTCCTTCGAGTGTGCCGGTGGTGGCTGTTCTCGGTGCCCGCGACGAGTTCATCCCCGTCATCGAGCGAGGGTTCGCGGTCGACGTCCACCTGCGGGGCAACGAGCTCAACGTCGCCGGGGAACCCGCCGAGGTGGCTCGGGTCGAGCGGCTTGTCGACGAGCTCGTCACCATGGTGCGCACCGGTCAGGGGCTTACGACCGAGACCGTGGAGCGCGTCATCACGATGCTCAAGACCGAGACCAACGAGCGCCCCGCCGACGTACTCACGCTCAATATCCTCAGCAACCGTGGCCGCACCATCCGTCCTAAGACACTCAACCAGAAGCGTTATGTCGACGCGATCGACAAGCACACGGTGGTCTTCGGCATCGGCCCGGCCGGCACCGGCAAGACCTATCTCGCCATGGCCAAGGCGGTGCAGGCGCTGCAGGGCAAGCAGGTCAACCGGATCATCCTGACTCGTCCGGCGGTCGAGGCCGGTGAGCGACTGGGCTACCTGCCCGGCACGTTGAGCGAGAAGATCGACCCCTACCTTCGGCCGCTGTATGACGCCCTGCACGACATGCTCGACCCCGAGACGATCCCGAAGCTGCTCACCGCAGGCACTATCGAAGTCGCTCCGCTGGCCTACATGCGTGGCCGTACCCTCAACGACGCCTTCATCATCCTGGACGAGGCCCAGAACACGTCGCAGGAGCAGATGAAGATGTTTCTGACCCGGCTGGGTTGCTACTCCAGGATCGTGGTGACCGGTGACGTGACACAGGTCGATCTGCCGAGCGGCACCAAGAGCGGGTTGCGGGTGGTGCAGGGCATTCTCGACGGCATCCAGGACGTGAGCTTCTGCCACCTGACGGCGCACGACGTCGTACGGCACCGGCTGGTCGGCAAGATCGTCGCCGCGTACGAGGGCTACGAGGCGACGCTTCAGCCGCGCGATCCGATGCGGCAGGCGGGGGGACCAACCTCGGTCGTCGAGGGCCGATGAGCGTCGAGGTCCTCAACGAGTCCGGCGTCGACCTCGACGTCGCCTCCTTCGCCCGGTTGGCCCGCTTCACCATGGGCCGTCTGCGGGTGCATCCGCAGGCCGAACTGTGCCTCAAGCTCGTCGACGAGGGCACGATCGCGGAGTTCAACCGTCGCTACCTGGACAAGGACGGCCCGACCGACGTCTTGTCGTTCCCGATGGATGAGCTTCGGCCGGGCAGGGAGGGCCAACCCGAGGAGGAGGGCATCCTCGGCGACATGTTGCTCTGCCCTCAGTACGCGGCGGCTCAGGCGTCCAGCTTCGCGCGCTCGGTGTCCGACGAGCTCGACCTGTTGACGATCCACGGCATCTTGCACCTGCTCGGTTACGACCACGCCGAGCCGCACGAGGAGCGCGAGATGTTCGCGCTCCAGGCGACCTTGTTGGCCGAGTGGCGGCGTGAGCGCACAGGCGGACACTCCAATGACGTCATCTGACCTCGCCTCCCTGGTCATAGCCGCGGGGCTCGTGGTGTTGGCAGCCCTGCTCGCCGGCGCCGAGGCAGCGCTCTCGTCGTTGTCACGGGTTCGAGCAGCCGAGCTGGCGGCCGAGGGCCGAGGTGCGGCCGGCCGGCTGCTGGTGATCGCCAGTGACCGGCCGCGCTTCCTCAACACGGTTCTGCTCGTGCGCACCGTCTGTGAGATGACCGCCGTGGTGCTGGTGACCTTGGTTGTCGCCGATCTGCTCGACCCTATGTGGCTGGAGGTTCTCGTCGCCGCCGGCTCGATGGTCGTCGTGTCCTACATCGCCGTCGGCGTCGGCCCTCGCACGGTGGGCCGGCAGCACGCCGAACGTGTGGCGCTGCTGACCGCCCGGCCGATCGCCGCCCTGACCGCCGTGCTGGGACCACTGCCGCAGCTGCTCATCATGATCGGCAACGCGTTGACGCCTGGGCAAGGATTCCGCGAGGGACCTTTCGCGACTGAGGCAGAGCTCCGTGAGCTGGTCGACCTCGCTGAGGCGAGCCGGGTGATCGAGTCCGAAGAGAGTCGCATGATCCACTCGGTCTTCGAGCTAGGTGACACGTTGACCCGTGAGTTCATGGTGCCGCGCACCGACATGGTGTTCATCGAGCGCTACAAGACACTGCGGCAGATGATGTCGCTGGCTTTGCGCAGCGGCTTCTCGCGCATCCCGGTCATCGGTGACGATCTCGATGACGTCGTTGGCGTCGCCTACCTCAAAGACGTCACCAAGCGGGTCTACGACAAGCACGAGGCGGAGACCACCGAACGCATCGAGACGGTCATGCGGACCTCCTTCTTCGTGCCTGACTCCAAGCCTGCGTCGGAGCTCATGCGGGAGATGCAGGCACGTCGCACGCACGTCGCGGTCGTCGTCGACGAGTACGGCGGGACCGCGGGACTGGTGACCATCGAGGACATCCTCGAGGAGATCGTCGGGGAGATCACCGACGAGTATGACGTCGAGCCGGTCGCCATCGAGCATCTCACCGGCGGTGCGGTCCGGGTCAGCTCACGTCTCGACATCGACGAGCTGGCCGAGCTGTTCGAGGTCGAGATCGACGACGAGGACGTGGAGACGGTGGGGGGTCTGATGGCCAAGCACCTCGGCCGAGTGCCGATCCCTGGAGCGGAGGTGGTGTGCGAGGGGCTGCACTTCCAGGCCGAGGCGCTTGCCGGGCGCCGCAACAAGGTCGTCACCGTCGTGGTGTCGCGGGCGACGACTGCCGATGAGAGAGCAGAGAACGGCGACCTGGTCGACCAGTCGAGCGGCGCCACCGCGACCGAACGCGCAGTGTAGGCCTGTGGTCGTGCCATTCGAGCTCACCGATGCTGAGGACGCGAAGCTGCTGGTCTTGGCGCGGGCACAGCGTGGTCGGCACGTCGGGGGACAGCCAACACCCGAGGCCGCCGCGGTACGGGACACTGACGGGCGCACCTACAGTGCGTCCAACGTCGCCCTGGGCGGCCTGCGACTGTCCGCGGTGCAGCTTGCAGTCGCCATGGCGGCCAGCAGCGGCGTCACGGGCCTCGAGGCTGCCCTGGTCGTCACCGCATCGAGCTCGCTGGCCGAGTCCGATGTGGCAGTCGTGCGGGACTTCGCGGGCGCCGGCGTCCCCGTCCACCGAGTCGACACGGCCGGAGTGGTGCAGTCCACGACGAAGACCTGACCTGTTGCACGCGCGTGAGGCGACCGAGCCGGGCTGTGGACAGGCGCTGGCTCAGTCGGCCTGGTGGGCTCGCGCCGCCAGCTCGGCAGCATGGTCAGGCACCTGTTTGTAGAGGTCGCGGGGCGGCCGCTCATAATTCTGTGCGGGTGGCCGTGGCGGCAGCTCGAGGTGAGGAGCGGGCCGCTTCTCGTATGGCAGCGACGACAGCAAGTGGGCAATCAGGTTGATGCGTGCGTGCCTCTTGATGTCTGCCTCGACGACGTGCCAGGGAGTGTCTGACAAGTCAGTGTGGACGAACATCTCGTCCTTGGCGCGGGAGAAGTCAACCCATCGGTCGCGGGTGAGCAGGTCGTTGGGAGAGAACTTCCAGCTGCGCATGGGGTCGTTCACGCGTGACTGAAAGCGTTTCTCCTGCTCCTCGTCGCTCACCGAGAACCAGTACTTGCGCAACAAGATGCCGTCCTCGACGAGCATCTGCTCGAACGCTGGGCACTGGCGCAGAAATCGCTGATACTCCGCCGGTGTGCAGTAGCCCATCACTCTTTCTACGCCCGCCCGGTTGTACCAGGACCGGTCGAAGAGGACGATCTCGCCGGCGGCGGGCAGATGCTCGATATAACGCTGGAAATACCACTGCGTGCGCTGCCGCTCGGTGGGCATGGGAAGCGCGACGACGCGGGCGACGCGCGGGTTGAGGAACTCGGTGACGCGCTTGATCGCGCTGCCTTTGCCGGCAGCGTCGCGTCCTTCGAAGATCACCACGATCCGCTGACCGGTTGACTTGGCCCACTCCTGCACACTGACCAGCTCACCCTGCAGGCGGAGCAGCTCCTCCTCGTAGAGGCTCTTGGAGATCTTCGTCGGGGAGGACCCCGGCTTCTTCTTCTTGGTCTTCATCGGGCGCCTCTCCCGGGCCGACTCTGCCGGCCTCTTGTTGCTCTCTCCTGGGCCGGGACGCCGTCTGGCGCTCGGCCTGCAAAGTACTGACCATGCTCGTCGTGGGACGTCCGGCCCGGGCACTGGGTTCCTGGAGGACAATCACCTTGTGACCGACACCGAGAGCTTCCGCAGTGGTTTCGCCAGTCTGGTGGGACGGCCGAATGCCGGCAAGTCCACACTGACGAACGCCTTGGTCGGTGCCAAGGTCGCCATCACGTCGTCGCGGCCGCAGACGACGCGTCACGCAATTCGCGGCATCGTGAACCGGCCCGACGCTCAGCTCGTCCTCGTCGACACGCCCGGTCTGCACAAGCCTCGGACCCTGCTGGGCGAACGGCTCAACGAGATCGTGAAGACGACCTGGTCCGAAGTCGACGTCGTCGCCGTGTGCCTGCCGGCCAACGAGAAGATCGGGCCGGGTGACCGGTTCCTCGTCAACGAGCTGGCCACACTGCGTCGCGCACCGAAGATCGCGATAGCCACCAAGAGCGACCTGGTCGACGGCGACACGATGGCCCGGCATCTCGTCTCGATCACGAGGCTGGGCGCGGCGACCGGCGTGGAGTGGGCCGAGATCGTCCCGGGGTCTGCGGCGACGGGACACCAGATGGCGCTCCTCTCTGACCTGCTGGTGGCGCAGCTTCCGCCCGGTCCGGTGCTCTACCCCGACGGACAGCTCTCCGACGAGCCCGAAGCGGTCCTGGTGGCCGAACTCATCAGGGAGGCGGCGCTGGAGGGTGTACGAGATGAGCTGCCGCATTCCATCGCGGTCAACGTGGAGGAGATGTCGGCGAGGGAAGGACGCCCGGCAGGTCGGCCGCTGACCGACATATCCGCCAACCTCTTCATCGAGCGGGACAGCCAGAAGGCGATCATCATCGGCAAGGGCGGCTCCCGGCTCAAGGAGGTGGGTACCCAGGCCCGAGGGCAGATCGAGGCGCTGCTGGGTACGCCGGTCTACCTGGACCTGAGGGTCAAGGTGGCCAAGAACTGGCAGCGTGACCCCAAGCAGCTCAAGCGCCTCGGGTTCTGAGCCGTCGTCCGGTCTGGCCCGCCGTAGGCCGTCCAGGGCAGCGCTGAGCCTCGGCGGCTGCGGCATCCGCCTAGTGCGAGGTCTGCTTCCAGCAGTACCCGAAACGCTGGCCGGACTGCCAGTCCGACTCCGAGGGGTACGTCCACCCGAAGGTGAACCCGCCGCTGATCCCGAGCTGCTCGGCGATCAGCTGCTGGCACTGGTCCTTGCCCTGGGTGAGCGTCTGGTCGGCACCCGGGTAGGCGGCATCGGCCGTGCCCAGGCGAAGTGCTGCGACGGCCCGGTAGTCGTGGTCCTGGGTGCACATCAGCAGCAGCGCCCCCTCGGCGCCCGGTTCGCCACGAGAGCAGACACCGAAGTCTCGCAGCGCCCCCTCGTCGTCGAGGATTCCCTCGGGTCGGGTCGGCAAGGGGGCGAGGGAGTTCGCCGACTGAAGCGCGACCACGTCGCAACGCACCCAGTGCGCGCCGAGATCGAACCCAACCTGCTTCGGCAGGAAGTAGGTCACCGTGAGCCTCGAGAGCGCCCGAGTCGCCGTGTCACCGCCGATGAAACGCCGGAAGTCGTGCTCGCACGACTGCGACGCGGCCTGCTGGACGGCGTCGTTCTGGATCTCGACCCCGCTGAAGGCCACGTCGTCGGGCAGCGATTCCACAGCGAACGTGTAGGCGGTGTGGTCCTTCGAGCAGGAGACGGGTTCGTTCGGGTTGGAGTACAGCCCGATGTCGGTGTAGGTCAGAGCCCGGCACTCACCGGGGGTTGGAGCCGGCGGTGGAGTCGGAGGTGCTTTCGACGTCGGTGGGGACGTCTGACCGGACGAGGAGGGCCCGCCGCTCACAGAGCTGCTGCTTGTGGACGAGGCGCCGGCCGGCGTACCGTTCGAACCCGTGCACGCCGCCGTCAGGAAGGCCATCGTCGCCACGGCGGCGAGCCCGGCCGATCGGCCTCCGCGCGACGTATTCCAGCGTACTCGTGGCAGCAGTCGAGGCATCGCGCCAACTGTAGGTGAGGGGTGATGCGCCGACTGCGTCGCAGCGCCGGTGCTACGGTGTGCTCACCATGAAGTTGCGTGCGCTTGCCCTTAGTGGCCGCGCCGAGGCTCGCTGACTGGTCAGCCGGACTCCTCGTCGCGGAGCTGCTGCCGTGCCCGGTGACCACCGCCCTCTCCCGAAAGCAGCAGCCTCGTGGCCATTCATGCCCAGCAACCCAGTGGTATGCCGTTCGAGCGGTACCGCCCATTCCCGCCGGTCGACCTGGCGGACCGCGCCTGGCCGTCTCGCACGCTGACCGCGCCGCCGCGCTGGCTGTCCACGGATCTGCGTGACGGCAACCAGGCTCTCATCGACCCCATGACGCCCGACCGCAAGCAGCGCATGTTCGACCTGCTGGTCGAGATGGGCTACAAGGAGATCGAGGTCGGCTTTCCCTCCGCGAGCCAGACCGACTTCGACTTCGTGCGGCGGCTCGTCGGGCAGGACCTCATCCCTGATGACGTCACCATCTCCGTCCTCACACAGGCCCGGGAGGACCTGATCGAGCGCACGGTGCACAGCCTCGTCGGAGCGGACCGCGCCACCGTGCACCTCTACAACGCCACCGCGCCGTTGTTTCGGCGTGTCGTCTTCGGGGTCGACCGAGACGAGTGCCGGGCGATCGCTGTCCGTGGCACCGAGATGGTGATGAAGTACGCCGACGAGCATCTGGGCGCGACCGAGGTCGGCTATCAGTACAGCCCCGAGATCTTCACCGACACCGAGCTCGAGTTCGCCGTCGAGGTGTGCGAGTCGGTGATGGATGCCTGGCAGCCGGGCGCCGACCGAGAGATCATCCTCAACCTGCCTGCCACCGTCGAGATGTCGACGCCAAACGTCTACGCCGACCAGATCGAGTGGTTCGCCCGGCACCTGCGCGGTCGTGAGCACGCGGTGATATCGCTGCACCCGCACAACGACCGCGGTACGGCGGTCGGCGCCACCGAGCTGGCCTTGATGGCCGGCGCCGACCGGGTCGAGGGATGTCTGTTCGGGCACGGGGAACGCACCGGCAACGTGTGCCTCGTCACGCTGGGGCTGAACCTCTTCAGCCAAGGCGTCGATCCGATGATCGACTTCAGCGACATCGACGAGATCCGCCGCACGGTGGAGTACTGCACGCAGCTTCCCGTGCACCCCCGTCATCCCTATGCCGGAGACCTGGTCTACACCGCCTTCTCCGGCTCGCACCAGGATGCGATCAAGAAGGGTCTCGAAGCCCTCGATGTCGTGGCGCAGGCGGCCGGAGTGCCGGTCGCCCGGCTGCCGTGGAAGGCGCCATACCTGCCGATCGACCCCAAGGATGTCGGTCGTTCCTACGAGGCTGTCATCCGGGTCAACTCCCAGTCCGGCAAGGGTGGGGTGGCCTACATCCTCAAGGCCGAGCACAGACTGGAGCTGCCACGGCGGCTGCAGATCGAGTTCAGCCGGGTGGTGCAGCAGCTCACCGACGAGACCGGTGGGGAGATCTCCGCGGAGTCGATATGGTCGGCGTTCGAGGCGGAGTACCTCGACCGGCGTACGCCGCTCGCGCTGAACTCCGTGCACACCTCGTCGGCGGCGGGCGAGCACGATGCGCTGTGCGTCGACGTCTACGTCGACGGCCAGATCGCCTCGCTCAAAGGGACCGGCAACGGCCCGATCGCGGCGTTCGTGGCGGCCATCAACGGAGTCGGCTTCGACGTGCGCGTGCTCGACTACGCCGAGCACGCCTTGTCGTCCGGCGGGGACGCGACGGCGGCGGCGTACGTGGAGTGTGCCGTGGGTGACCAGGTCCTCTGGGGGGTCGGGTTCGACCCCAACATCGTCACCGCATCCCTCAAGGCCGTCATCTCCGCGGTCAACCGTTTCGCCTGAAGCTGGGTCGGTCTGGCTTACGCGCTTTGGACCACGTTTCACTGGCTGGCCGCTCTCCGGCGGCATGGCTGCCTGATCTGTCCACCCTGTGCCGACGATCTTGCTGTTCAAGGTGATGTGTTGTGACGTTGTTGCAGTGTTCTGGCATCTGGTTCTGCAACAACGTCACAAC
>JBPCRX010000129.1:0-16589 GCA_050996395.1 Nocardioidaceae bacterium | reverse complement strand
GAGCGGCCGCGAACGCGCCGCGGGTCTGGCAGACAAAAGAGGCTGACACGGTGCCCAACACCGCGGCCTCGACCGGATCGCCGGTCTCGGGGAGACCGGCGAGGAAGCCTCCGCAGAAGGCGTCACCGGCGCCGGTGGGGTCGACAAGGTGGTCGGTGACCGACGGCACGCGGATGACCGTTCGGTCCATGAGGACGTCAGCGCCCTCTGCGCCGCGTTTCACGACGAGCCGAGTCTCGACGCCAAGCGTCTCCAACGAGTCGTGCAATCGGCACGTGTCCTGGTGGCCCCAGACATCGGCGACCTCCTGCAAGCTCGGTAGGAACACGTCCACCCCGCGAAGCGCTGACCCGTCCAGGTAAGGCTTCGTGTCGATGTACGACTCACACATGATGTCCAGCGTGCAGACGGCGTCGCGCTGGGCAAGTTCGGCGAGTCCTTGGACGTGCCCCTCGCTCGATTGAGGCGCGAGGTGAACGCCGGCCACCTGTGGCCACGCGTAGGGGATGGGGCCGCGCCGCGCGTCGAGAGAGCGCATGCTTCCGCCACCGGCCTTTTCCAACTGCCGGCGGGCACCGCCCTCCTCGTAGAGCAGCCACAACCCGATGCTGCGGGCACCGGGCAACTTGCGCACTCCTTGGATGTCCAGGCCGACGTCGGCCATCTCGTTCAGCAGCTCGTCGGGGTAGTCGTCCCCGACGGCCGCGGTGATGGCAACGTCCGCGCACCACACCAAGGAGCCGACCGCGCTGTAGAGCGCGCCGCCACCCGCCTGCTTCCAGTCGACGTCTCCGTTCTCGCTGACGACGTCGTCGATAGTCAGCTCACCGACGTGCACGAGGGTCTGCGCGGTCACGGCGCCGGTCGCGTCAGCTCGACGTGGTACTCGTACCGGTCTGCGGCGAAAGTCATGACTGACCACTCAACTGGCCGCCCGGAGGAGATGAACGACGTCCGGCGCACGATGAGTGTCGGACTCCCGGATGGATACTCCAGAAGTGACGCCTCGCTCTCGTCCGCGAGCGCGGCGCGGACGGTCTCGACCCCGCAGTCCAGCACCAAGCCGATGTCCGGGCCGTGCAACAGCTCGTAGAGAGAGGACGAGCCGAGGGAATGGGCCGAGAACAGATCCAGCCGTCCTGCGAGGCAGTCGACCGGCATCCAAGTTCTCGCCAGAGCGATGGGCCGGTCGTCGGCGATCAACAACCGCTCCAAGTATTGGCACTGCCCCTCGCGCAGCTCCAGCGCCGCACGCACGTCGTCCTCGGGCTCCACCGTCTCACTGCGGAGCAGTCGTCGGTGCGGGCGGAAGCCCTGGGACTTCATGTTCTCGGTGAAGGAGTTGAGGAGCGACTGGTGCATCGGGCGCGGTTGGGCGACGAACGAGCCGAGCCCCTGCACTCGTTCGACCTGGCCGTCGGCAACCATGCGGTTCAGCGACATTCGAATCGTCGCGCGGGAGACGGCGTACTGCTCCTCGATCTCTGCTTCTGAAGGCAGGCGGTCCCCCGGTTTCAAACCTTGTGTGCGGATTCGTTCTCGCAGCGCACGTTCCAGCTGTACGTACAGCGGCAGGGGTGACTTGCGGTCCACCGATGTCGTCACGACAATCCCTTCCTGCCACGCTGCTTCGAGCCCACGTTTCCTCAGATCTGGTCGGTCGAGCCCGGCAGTGCAGCGAGTGAGACGTGGGCGTTGACGATGCGCCACCCCACGTCCATGCGAACCCAGGTCTGCGACTGGCGCCCGGTCTGGTGAGCGCCCTCCTCGAGATATTCAGTGCTGGCCACGGCCGCGTCGCGGCCGAAGGTCGTGATCTGGGTGTGGAGCAGCTGGCGGTTGACAGCGGCCGGGCGTTGTCGTCTATACGCGGCCACCGCCTCCCAACCGTAGAGCTCCTCGCGCACACCGAAGCGAATGGTGGCGGGGTCATCCCAGAAGAGACGGTTGAGCGTCTCGACATCGTTGCTCATCAGCGCTCGCTCGTAACGCTCGAACGCCGCGGTCACCTCGCCCACGACGTCGGGAAGATTCAAGTGTCCGTCAGGCACAAAGAGCTCCTAGGGGGATGGTGAGACCACTTCGCTCCAGTGCCGCCGCCACTCGAAAGAGTGATGCCTCGCGGAATGGCGCCGCCACCAGCTGTACTCCGATCGGGAGGCCCCCGCGGCCGGTCAGCGGCACGGTCAGCGCCGGCAGGCCAACTAGTGACCAGGGCTGGGTCAGCAGCCCGAGGCTCATGCCGACAAGTAGCGCCTCACCCTGCACCTGCATGGTCCGCTGCCCGACCAGGGGAGCACAGCACGGGGTGGTGGCGGTAAGGAGGACGTCGGTGTCCTCGAAGAGCGCGTGCGTCACCGCGCGGTACGCCGCTCTCAAGCGCTGAGCCGCGAGGTAGTCGGCTGCGGGGAGAAGGGCACCAGCGATGAGCGCGGGCCTGACGGCCGGGTCGTAGTCGTCTGCGCGCGTTTGTAGCTGGCGCAGATGCCGCTGTCCTGCTTCAGCTGAAGTGATGACCGACGCGGCAGCGCACGCCTGGCGGGACAGGTCGACCTCTACCTGTCGGTCGACGCCTAGTGACCGGGCCGCCCGCGCAAGTGCCTCTCGTGCGTCATCATCGGCCACGTCTTCGAAGTGGCCCCCCGCCAACGCGACGCGCAGCCCGTCGGCGTCCTGTTCAAGGACCGGGGTGCACGGTTGACACGGGTGCTTGCTTGACACTGGGTCGGCTGGGTCGAAGCCAGCGACAGCATCGTAGGCGGCGGCGAGATCGGCCACAGTGGCCGCAAGTGGTCCCACGTGATCGAGGCTCGTGGCGAACAGCGTGGATCCGGCTCGGGACACCCGCCCGTACGTCGGCTTCAATCCGAAGGTGCCACACAACGAGGCGGGCACACGTATCGAGCCGTTGGTGTCCGAACCGAGGGCAAGCGGAACGATGCCTCGCGCTACGGCGGCCGCCGAGCCACCTGAGGATCCGCCCGCGATGCGCTGCAGATCGCGTGGGTTCCGAGTCGTCCCGTCGTGCGCGTTCTCGGTGGTGAAGCCGTGCGCGTACTCGTCCATGTTTGTCGACGCCACCACCACGGCCCCCGCCTCGCGCATCCGCCGTACCGCCGTGGCGTCGGCTGAGGCTGCTGGGCGGTCGAGTTCGATGACCGACCCTGCGCGCGTCCTGCTGCCCGCGACGTCGAACAAGTTCTTCACCACGAACGGGACTCCGGCCAGCGGCCCTAGCTCGGCACCGGCCGCGACCGCGGCATCGACCCGTCGGGCTTCCTCGATCGACCGCTGGGGATAGGTGTCGGTGACACTGTTGATCTCCCCGTCTCGGTCGGCGATGGCGGCCAGCGCGGCGGAGACGGTCTCCACTGCGCTCAACTGCCCGGACCGCACACGTGAGGCCAGCGCGACCGCGCTCGTCGCGGCACCTGTCGGAACGCTGGTCATGGCCTGAACACCGGCCCCGGCTCCGGCTCGGGTGCGCCGACGACGGCGGCGAATCCACGCAGGAGCGCCAGGTGTGCTGTCACCGCGGGCAGGTCAGCTGGCGATATCGTCAGGCCGACCATCTCGGCAGCGGAGAGGACGATGGACGAGGCGGTGTCGGGGCTGTCGTCCACGAGCTCGGTCTCGTCGCTCGGCGGTCTAGGTTGGGAGTTCACAGCTCACCGTGACGGCTCGTAGGGGACGCCGTCGGCGGCAGGTGGCACAGCGTGACCGATGGCGCCTGCGAGCACGATGATGGTCACGACGTACGGCAGGGCCTGGAGGAACTGACTGGGCACGGGGAAACCGCTCACCTCGACGCCGAGCAGTTGGATTCGGCTGCCGAGCGCGGAGGAGAAGCCGAACAGCAGAGCGCCCCCGAAGGCGGGCCATGGCCGCCACTTCCCGAAGATGAGCGCCGCAAGCGCGATGAATCCGGTGCCGTTGGTCATCAGGTCCTCGAAGGATCCCACCGTCTCGAGGGTGAACCAGGCACCGGCCAGACCCGCGATCAGGCCACCGAGCACGACTGACTGGTAACGGGTACGGATCACGTTGATCCCGAGGGTCTCGGCAGCGTGTGGTTTCTCCCCGACTGCTCTCACCCGCAGGCCCCATGGAGTTCGGAAGAGGGTGAGCCGAGTAAGGGCGAAGATCACGAACATCATGAAGAAGATGGGCTTGCCCGTGAACAGGCTCTGACCGACAACGGGAATAGATGACAGCAGCGGAATCTCGATGGTGGACAGCGTGACGCCGGTCCCGACGCCCAAGGGCAGCAGGACCTGGCGTCGAAGGAAGCTGGTAACGCCGATCGCCAGTAGATTGATCGCGACCCCGCTGATGATCTGATCCGTTCGGAACGTGACGCAGAGAACGGCGTGCAGAAGGCCGAGCAGTCCTCCGACCGCAATCGAGACCAGGACGGCAACGATCAACCAGGCACCACCTGCTGCTCCCCCTACAAGCGCGTAGAAGGTGAAGCCGACTCCAGCCGAGGCGAGCATCATGCCCTCGATCCCGATGTTGACGACACCGGCTCGCTCACACCACAGTCCGGCTAGCGCCCCCAGTGCGATGGGCGTCGACAGACGCAGGGCTTCGGTGAGCAGGGGCAGCAGGTTGGTCTGGGTCGACGTTCCCAGGGACACGCTCAAGATGAGCACCAGCGGCACGACGAGGACCGCCGCCACGACCAGGGCGACCCTCGCGTAGCGGCGGGCTCGGCGCTCGGCGAGGGCGATCCCACCGGCGACCAGGTACAGAAGTCCGATCGCGAGGATGGCGTTCGCGGGGTCGAGAGGGATGCGCGGCGCGAGATCGCCCAGTCCGAACACAAGGGTGACGTCCTCGACCGGCATCCGTCCTGAGACCCACAGCAGGCATACGCCCAGCATCAGGAAGAAGATCCCAAGACTCTGAAGGCGGGCGGACCGCCGGATCGGCGACACCGGATCCTCTAGCCGCCCGGCCGGTTGCGAGGACGTGTCCCTGGTCGTCACTCAGCTGCCCCATCCTCGCGCGAACACCGCGGAGTCGCTCGGCTCGACTCCTCGAGGCGCCCGGATCCGAAAGAGCAGGCGGACGATGGCGTCCGCCGCCACGAACAAGATGATGAGGGCCTGAACGATGCGGACGAGATTGACGGACAGGTCGGCCTGCACCTGCATCAGCGGTGCGCCTGAGAGCAGCGCCCCCCACAGTAATGCTGCGGGTATGACTGCCAACGGGTTGCCGCGCGCAAGAAGTGCAATGGCGATCGAGTCGAATCCAATGTTGGTGTATGCGCCGGGGGTGAGGTAGCCGGACGCGCCTCCGATCACTTCCGCTGCGCCTGCGATTCCGGCAAGCGCTCCGGAGGCGACCATGACGATGACGACCGTTCGGTTGACGCGCATGCCCGCGTAGCGCGCAGCGTCGCGGTTGACGCCCACAGTGCGGATCTCGAAGCCGGGGGTCGTGCGTTGTAGGACGAACCACGTGACGAAACACAGCGCGACGGCCAGAAAGATCCCGAGGTGGAGGCCTGTGCCTTCGACGAGGGTGGGGAGCCGAACCGAGTCGACCACCTGCCGACTGTGCGGCGTCGAACCGGCTTCATCGATGAGGAGCGCAGGGTTTCGCGAGGTGATCAGGAATTGGGCCAGGCCCGCCGCGATCGCGTTGAGCATGATGGTGGTGATCACTTCGTGGGCCCCGGTCCTTGCCTTCAGGATGCCGGGGATCCCGCCCCAGAACATGCCACCGACCACGCCCGCGAGCAACACGAACGGAACCGCTAGCAACGGCGGTGTGCCGGCCAGCCAGCTCCAGGTACCGACCCATGCGGCGGTGAGTGCGCCGAGCAGGAGCTGACCCTCGGCTCCGATGTTGAACAACCCGGCCTTGAATCCTACGACGACCGCGAGCGACGCAATCATGTAAGGCGTCGCGCGCGCGACGGTGGCAGCGACCCGATCCGGGGACCCTAACGCGCCGTGCAACAGCGCCGAGTAGGCGACCAGTGGATTGCCACCGGCACCCAGGATGAAGAGGCTGCCGAGCAGACTGGCAAGCACTATGGCGTACAGCGGGACCGTCAGCGGGGCCAGTCGGAAGTAGGCCTCGAGCAGGTTGCGTCTGTTGAGTGCCGATGAGCTCATGCGTCCCTTCCTCCGCCGGCCATCAGCAGCCCG
This sequence comes from Nocardioidaceae bacterium, assembly GCA_050996395.1. GTDB lineage: Bacteria > Actinomycetota > Actinomycetes > Propionibacteriales > Nocardioidaceae > JBPCRX01. The sequence continues at coordinate 10,425 of JBPCRX010000129.1, read as the reverse complement.
ATCTCTTCTCGCCCAGCGGCGCTCCGTTCCAGGGTCGCGGTGAGCGAACCTCGGTAAAGCACTCCTATTCGGTCGGCGAGCGACAAGATCTCGTCGAGCTCGGCTGACACCAGGAGGACGGCGACTCCAGCATCGCGTCGTTCGATCACCTGGCGGTGGATGAACTCGATCGAACCCACGTCCAGTCCGCGGGTGGGTTGCGCGATGAGAAGAAGCCGCAGGTCGCCGGTGAGCTCGCGCGCCATCACCAGCTTCTGTTGGTTCCCGCCGGAGAGAGTGCCTGCGAGGACGTGTGACGAGGAGGTCCGGACGTCGAACCGCTCGATCAGATCGTGAGCGTTGCGGTTCATGGCTCGCCGGTTCATCAGCAGCCGACGAGAGAACTGACGGCGGTGGTAGCGATTCAGGACCAGGTTGTCGGTGATCGGGTACGAGCCGACGAGGCCGTGCTTGCTGCGGTCTTCGGGCACGTGCCCGACGCCGAGCATCTCAACCTGGCGCGGGGAGTACCGCGTCGTGTCCCGACCCAGGATCTCGATGGTTCCCGCGAGCGGGGCGCGCATGCCCGCGAGGGCCTCGACGAGCTCGCGCTGGCCGTTGCCCTCGACTCCGGCGATCCCGAGGATCTCCCCCGCTCGGACGGTGATGTCGAGCCCTCGCACGGTCGTGTGTCCACGGTCGTCGGCGACGTGCAGGTCCTTGACGGACAGAACGATTTCCCCAGGGGTCGCGGCGGACTTGACCACCTCGAAACCGACCTCGCGTCCAACCATCAGTGTGGCAAGCGACTGCTCGGTCGCGCCAGCGGCCGGCATGCTACTGACGGCTTTGCCTGCGCGCATGATCACCACCGTGTCGGCCACTGCCATGACCTCCCGCAGCTTGTGAGTGATGAAGATGACTGACTTCCCACCGTCGACGAGGTTGCGCACGACACCGAAGAACTCCACGACTTCCTGCGGTGTGAGGACCGCGGTCGGTTCATCGAGGATGAGAATCTCAGCGTCGCGGTACAGCGCCTTGACCAGCTCCACCCGCTGCTGCGCTCCGACCGACAGGTCGCCGATGATGGCGTCAGGGTCGACGTCCAGCCCATATCTGCTGGAGAGGTCCCGCACGGCGCGGCGTGCCTTCTCGATGTCGAGAAAGGGCCCGCGACGGCTCTCCATCCCGAGGACAACGTTTTCCGCGACGGTCATGACAGGGATGAGCTGGAAGTGTTGATGCACCATCCCGATACCGCTGGTGATCGCGTCTGCCGACGACTCAAAGGACACTGGCTGACCATCGACCTCGATGCGACCCTCATCTGGTTGATAGAGGCCGTAGACCACGTTCATCAGCGTGCTCTTCCCGGCACCGTTCTCGCCGAGCAAGCAGAGGATCTCCCCACGGTGCAGTGTCAGGTCCACGCCCGAGTTGGCAGTCACGCCCGGGAAGCGCTTGGTGAGCCCTACGACCTGCAGGACAGGCACGCGGGCACTCGACTGCTGTTGGCCGGTGACGACGTTCATGTGACCCAATCTGCTCGGGGCGCGAGGCGGCGAGCCGTTGAGCAATGGCTCGCCCGCCCCGCACGTCCGTCTGTCGCTACTGGGGCTCACCGGTGACCGGGTCGACGCCCGTCTCGATGCTGCCGTCGGCAAGGCCCGCCCGGATATCTTCGAGCTTCTGCGAGACGTCAGCGGGGACTGCGGCGTCATGCGGAGGCGCATAGGTGATGCCGTCGTTCTGGGCAGTCAACTGGAAGATGCCACCCTTGAACTTGCCCTCTATCGCAGCAGCGATCTGGGTGAACACTCCGAGATCGACGCGCTTCACGGCCGATGAGGCGATGCGGTCGGCGCCGTTCGCCGATCCGCTGCCAAAGATGGTGGCGTACTGATCCTGGTCCACGCCGATCGCCCAGGCGCCCGACTCTGCCGCCGCTCGTACTCCACCCGAGCCGGTGATGCCGCCGGCGCCGAAGATGACGTCAGCGCCCTCACCGATCATCTGCTTGGCATCGGAGGCGCCCTTGGCCGGATCGTCGAAGGACGAGTTGTAGACGCGGAGAACCTGGACGTCGGGATTGATCGACTTGGCTCCAGCCTCGTAGCCGTTGACGTACCGCACCACCGGCGGCACGTCCTCGCGACCGGCGACGACTCCGATGACGTCAGACTCAGTCAGCAATGCGGCCAGCGCGCCGGCGAGGTAACCGCCCTGGTCCTCCCGGAACAAGATGCCCTCGTAGTTGTCCGGGTATGCCTCCTGGAACTGGTCGATCCCGATCCAGTCCACGTCCGGGTTGTCATTGGCGTACTTCAAGGTGGAGTCTGCGAGCAGGAACCCGGTCGTCACCACGACGTCCGGGTCGTTGGTCAGGATGGTCGTGAGGTTGTTGTTGTAGTCGGCCTGGCTCGCAGTCTCGATGAAGTCAGTCTCAATGCCAAAGCATGCCTCGGCGGCCTTGAGGCCTTCATAGGCGAATTGGTTGAAGCTACCGTCGTTGACCGTTCCAACGTCGGTGACCAGCCCGGCCTTGAATCCGGCGGGTGCCTTGATGTCGGAGTAGTCAGACGCGCAGAGGTCCTTCAAGGTGACCGCGGGCTGGACCGGCTCCGCCTGCCCACCGGTGGACGACGATGCCGAGGTCGAGGCAGGCGTGGTGGCGTCGCTGGTTGTGCTCTGATCGTTGGCGCATCCAGCGGCAATCACTGATGTGGCCAGGCCGACGGCGACGAACCAGCCGCGGCGGCTCGAACTTCCTACCGCTTTCACCTGATGAGGTCCTCTCGCTCGGTGGCCCCGGGGAGGGGCTGGCCGGCCGGCAGCTGGGTAGCAGTCCTGGCGCGGGATGGTTGACAGGTGGGGAGGTTAACATGACAACCTCATGTCTCGGTAGTTGTCGGCAGAAGTGTGCAGGCAACGAGTGGAGGTCACAATGAGCGAGCGCCTGCTTCTCGGCGAGCTGAGCTGGGTGGACATCGTCACCCGCAGTGACGCAATGCCTCTCGTAGTGTTGCCGGTGGGGTCAGTGGAACAGCATGGACCGCACCTGCCGCTGTTGGTGGACAGCATCGTGGTCGAGGCGCTCGCCGTCGAGGCTGCCCGGCGTACCGGCGTGGTGGTTGCGCCAACGGTCATGTACTCCTCCTCCCAGGGGCATGGCAGCGTCTATCCGGGAACGCTTGCGCTGAAGCCAGGCACTGTCCATTCCGTCCTGGTAGAGCTGGGTCAGTGGCTCGCGTCTGCTGGCTTCCGGAAGGTATTCATCCTCAACGGTCACCTCGGTAACGCTGGTGTTCTGTGGACCGCCGTCGACGACCTGATCGCAGCGCTCAATCCCGATGTGAGCGTCTGCGGGCGGAGCTGGTGGGACCTGAGTCCGGCATTGTGGGACACGGTCACCTCGGATACGCAATCGGCGCGATCTGAGTTTCATGCGAACTGGGCCGAGACCGCGATGATGCTGCACCTGCGACCGGACCTCGTACGCATGGACCGAGCGGTGGACCAGGACGAGCGTCCTTGGGAGTTCACCTACGGCATGATTCGCAAATCGTCGTCCGGTTCGATCGGTCGCGGGGTGAGCCGAGCAACCGCCGAAGAGGGGAGCCGCCTGTTCGACGACGCGGTGCGGATCCTCGCCGAGGTCCTGGCCCGGATGCTCGCCGAGCACCCGCCGCCGGAGCCCCCGGTGGACGTACGAGCGTGGCGGCTCGCTGCAGCTCGGCAATTCGACGGTCATCCAGAAGGTGAATTGTGAGCGTGCTGCCACCGGTCCCTCCGACTCGCTACGCGCTGCTGCCCGGCGATCCTGGCCGGGTGCGGCGGCTGCTCGAGCACATGGAGGACACGGTGGTCACCCAGCACGCCCCGCCCTTCGTCGAGGCCGTAGGCCGCGTGGACGGCGCACCCGTGCTCGTGGCAGCGACCGGGATGGGCGGTCCGAGCGTCGCAGTTCGCTTCAACCAGCTCGCCGAGCGCGGGGTCGACACCTTCCTCCGTGTCGGTGGCGCCGGGCCGGTTGCTCACAGCGTCGCCGCATCCGAGATCGTTGTCGCATCCGGAGCGGTGCGGCACGAGGGGGCGTCGACTCATGCGCTGCCACTTTCCTGGCCAGCCGTCGCTGATCCTGACCTGGTCGACGCCTTGCTGCGGGCTGCATCCTCCGAGAGTCGCTCTGTGAGGTGCGGCGTGCTCCACACCAAGGACTCCTTCTTCGGTGAGGTCGACCCGGCGAGCAGTCCGATCGAGCAGGAGCTGCGTACTGCGTGGCGGTCGTGGCAACGTCTCGACGTGCTCGCGTCGGAGATGGAGGCATCCGTCCTGTTTTGTCTCGCGACCAAGCGGGGATTGAGGGCAGGAGCCGTGGTGAAGGTGAATGACGTTGGCGACCACGACGGCTCTGCTTGGACCGATGACTGGGACTTGTGCCACCTGGCCGTTGCGGGCATGGCCGAAGTGATGAGGGGCGACCGTGCTTGAGCTCTACCACCTAGGAGTTGCGACATCCACGGTGCCACGGCTGGCAGTCCTCCTGGACCCTCTGCTCCCGAGCCGACCAGCTGTGGAGGTGATGACGGGAAGACCGCTCGCGTCGCGGCGTGAGTACGTGAGCCACTTGGGTGCTTGGGACGGCCACGAGGTGCTGCTGACGACCGTCGGCATCGGGGCACCCCCGCTCGCGATCGCCGTCGAAGAGCTGGCTCGCTCCGGAGTCAAAGCCTTCCTGCTGCTCGGGACGGCGACATTCAGCGACGCCGTGACCAGCTCGACGCTGCTCCCCCACGGGGCAGTGCGAGGCGATGGCACGAGTGCGCAGTACGCCCCGCTTCCGTTTCCTGCCGTTCCTGACCCGCTGTTGAGGGCTCGACTGGCGTCTGCAGCCGGTAACGCGGCCTCGTACGGCCTGGTCGAAAGTGTGGATGTGGAGGACGGTCGTCTTCCGCCCGCCGCTCATGTCGTCGCGCGGGATCTGCGATGCGCGGCCCTCTTCGTCACTGCGGCGGCCCGGGGCGTGCGTGCCGCTGCGCTGCTGATCGATCCCGACCGAGTCGACGCGACCAGGGGCGGGGTCGACCCGTACGAGGTCGGCGACATGGCAGTGGCGGCGTACCGGGCCCTGTCATCGACCCAGACAAGTGAGGGGGAAGGCACGTGAGTAATGAAGACGTCAGAGAGCCCGAGGCGCCCAAGGGTTCGCTCGGGAGGCAGTACCACATCAAGGTGGCACCTGGTGAGGTCGGCGGCATTGTCCTCATGCCGGGTGACCCGTTCCGCGTGCAGCTAATCGCCGACCGGCTCGAGGACCCGGTGGAGGTCGCCCACGCGAGGGAGTACCGCACCGTGGTCGGCACCTACAAGGGCTTGCGTGTCGCGGGCATGTCCACCGGCATCGGCTGCCCGTCCGCAGCCATCGCCGTGGAGGAGCTCGCGCGGTGCGGCGTGCATACGTTCATCCGGGTCGGCAGCACGGCGGCGCTGCAGGCGGACGTCGCGGTGGGTGACCTTGTGGTGAACACGGGGACCTATCGCAACGACGGAACATCACAGGCGTACGCGCCATTGGGCTATCCGGCGGTCCCGGACACAGAGCTCACCATGGTGTTAACTCAGGTCGCCCGCGAGACAGCCCAGTTCCACGATGTGCGCACGCACGTTGGGATCAACGTGTCCGATGACGCGTTTTACGCCGAGGGTATGGACTGGCTCACGCGTATGTCGGCGCTCGGTCTGCTCAATGTCGAGATGGAGAGCTCGGCGATCTTCACCGTTGCACGCCTGCGCGGGCTGCGGGCCGGGATGATCTGCGGGGTATCGGGCAATCTGGTCACCGGTGACGCGGAGTACGGCGGAGGGCGTGACCCACGTCTCACGACTGGGTGGGAGCACAGCATCGACATCGCGTTGGAGGCGGCATACCGGCTGGAGCTCGGAGCGTGATCGGCCTGCGAATGAACCTGCACACCCATCTCGAGGGTTGGGTGCGACCCTCGACCGCCAGCGAGCTAGCCCGCTCCGCTCGTGTGGCTGAGCCAGCGGGGGGATGGGGGCCCGCTCTTCGCATGCCCGCCCGAGGCAACCTCACCCAATTCCTTGCCCATGTGGCCGCCGCGTACCCGCTGCTCGGGTCCTATTCCGCACTGGCACGCGTCACGCGAGAGGCGGTGGAAGACGCAGCCGCCGATGGCACGGCTTTTCTCGAGCTGCGCGCGGGACCGACTATTCACGTGCGCGACACTCTTCCGCTTGACGGAGTCGTGTCGGCGATGTGCGAGGGCTTGTCCGATGGCATTGCTTCGACTGGCATGCCGGCGGTGCTCGTGCTGGCGATGCTCCGTGAGTTCGATGAGGCCGCCGCCATGGAGGTGGCGAAGGCGGCAGCTCGATACCGCGACGACGGGGTCGTTGCGATTGACCTCGCCGGGGACGAGCACCGCTTCCCCGACCTTGCGCCTTTCGTGCGCGCGTTTGCTACGGCTATGGCGGAGGGGCTCGGGGTCACCGCGCATGCTGCGGAGGCGGGGCCCGCGGCGGCTGCTAGAAGTGCTCACGAGCTTCTCGGGGTAATGCGCATCGGGCACGGCAGCCGGGTGGTCCTCGACACCGATGTGCTGAACTGGGCTGCAGCGGCAGGCCTGTGCTTCGAAGTGTGCCCGACGTCCAACCTGATGACCGGTGCTGTTGCTGGGCTCGCCACACACCCGCTGAGGGAGATGCTGAACGCCGGCGCCCGAGTCGTACTGGGCGACGACGACCCCGTGACCACGGGCGCCGCCCTGTCCCACGAGCGACGGATCGTCACTGAGCAGATGGGACTTAGCAACGAGCAGCTGCTGGCGATGAGCGACGCTGCCTTGGACGTCGCATTCTGCGACATGACCGTGCGGGAGACCCTCCGTCAAGCGTGATTTCGCCGACCAGCGACTGAACTTGGCAGCTGTGGCGAACCGTTCTCGACTTCGCCGGGGGGCGCACCAGGGTCACGGTCACACCGTCCGCCTCTGTGCAACGGCCTCGAGGAAGCTGTGCACGACCGGTTTTGCCGAGGCCTTCTCGGACTACGTCTTCTTCAACGACCACACATCGGCCAGCATCTGGCGATCCTCATGGGGCTGGCCCTTGACCTTGCAGTTCGCGACCAGGAGCACACCCCGTGGGGGTGTACTGGCTCGACGTGAGCGCCGTGAGCATCTTCGGCACCATGTCCGCGGACTTCTTGAACAAGGACGCGGGGATGCCGCTACGGGCGTCCACCGTGATGCTCCTGGTGCTCCAGACCACCGTGTTCGTCCTCTGGTACGCCACCAAGAGGACCCTGGACGTGCGCAGCATCAACACCCGCCGCCGCCGGGAGATCTTCTACTGGCTGACCGTGCTCATCACCTTCGCCCTGGGAACCGCTGCCGGCGACTTCGCGGCTGAAACGCTCGGCTTGGGCACGCTGGCCTCGACCTTCGTCTTCCTCGAGATCATCTTGGTTCCCACCCTCGGCTACCAGCGGTTCAGGCTCAACGAGGTCCTCACCTTCTGGTTCGCCTACACGATCACCCGTCCGCTCGGGGCGTCCTTCGCCGACTGGCTGGGAGTGCCGGCCCGGTACGGCGACGAACTCCAGCTCGGGACGGGACGGGACGGATCAGCCTCGTCACCGGAATCCTCTTGGTCGCCGTCGTGTCGGTGGTCGCTCGCCAGCACCGCCGAATCGCCGAGCACCAGCATGAGAACGAGCTTTCGAACGTCGGCCGTCGATGAGGACCTGGCCGCTGACGACGGGAAACAGGGCTTCAGCGTCACGCTCAGCCGGGTGGGCCCCGTGGGACTCGAACCCACAACCCGCGGATTAAAAGTCAGCCCGAGCCGTTGTCGGACGGTGACGAGCAGTGACGGTCGTGGCCTGGCAGTGCTGCAATCACGGCGATCTGGTGCCAGTTGGTGTCGCTCATGACCCCCGGTTGCTGGGACGTCCGTTCCCACAATGTTCCCACATTGACGGGTCATGGGCCTCAGGTGCCCAGGAATGATGAAGGCGCGAACTGGCGAAGACACTCATGCGACCAAGTCCTCGCCGCCGAGCGCCGGTCAGGCTACGCCGGCCAGGCTTGGTCTTCGTTTGGCGTTAGCGCGGGCGGTAGCGGCCAGTGGCCACTCGGCCTACCTCATCGATGCTGACAACAAGGTCGTCGGGCACATTGAGCGCGACGGAGCGGTGCGTTCGGGCAAGCCGTTCTTCGTCATGGTCCACGAGGGCATGCTTGCAGCGGACTTCGATGGACCCACCGCCGAGGCGGACGCTGATCGGCTCTACCTCGACCTGCGCCTTAACGGGTATGGGCCCGTGCTGGTGGCGTCCGGTCAAGCCGGCCGCAGGCACGTGTTCTCCCGCCTGGGAAAGGAACGACGGGAGGGTGTTGAGGCGAACAGGTCCACCTACCACTACGACGCTCGCAGAACGATCCGTCCCCCGCTGGCGCCCCACCGGTTCGGTGAGCCGACGTCAATCCTTGCTCCAGTAAGCGTCGAGGAGGCGCTGCTTCGGCTGGAGCCCGGCTGGATCGCAAGGACGCCAAGCGACGACATCCGTCGGATGATCGAACGAGGTCAACCTCAGGACAAGTCGAGCTACTGCTTCTCGGTCGCTAAGAGTCTGGTGAATGCCGGCTGGACCCTCGAGGAGTTCTTCCTGCTCCTGGAAACACCTGGTCGTGCGGTCAGTCGCATCTACGCGTCGCGCGTCGAAGACCGCGGTAGAGGACGATCCCGGCTGTGGATCGCGAAGGAGGTTTGGCCGAAGGCAGTGCGGGAGGTGGAGGAGAACCCGGCGAGGAGCCAGGTCTCGGATCGGCCGGTTCGCAGGATGTTGGCAGGGGCCAGCGCGATGCCGTGGCACGGCGAGCTGGATGCGATCGTCCGGGTGGTCTACTTGGCGTTGATAGCGAAGTATCTTAAGTGCGGTTGGATGCCGTTCAACGCCTCTGAAAGGGAACTCGCCGAGCTAGCGGGAGTCTCTCGTGCGACGGTCAGTGATCGCCTTCGCCGACTCGAGCGCGCTGGACTGGTCACGCTGGTCAGTCGCGGAGCAATCAGAGACGGTGCGCGTCACTCGTCCTCCTGGCAGCTCCAGCCTCAGTACGAGCATGACCCGCTAGTAGACACCTCTATGCTCGATCACCTCAATCATCCCGCCTTCTCCGAACGAGGTGGGTTGGGCAAGACGACGCAGCACGTCTTCGATCTCCTTCGGCTGACTCAGGAGACGACGGTCGCCTACCTGGCACAGCGGTCAGGGCAGTCCAGGTCTCGGGTGCGTACTGCTTTGCGCTCCTTGGCCGAGCATGGTCTAGCCACAAAGCACGGTCATCGGTGGGAGGCAGCCAATGGCTCGTTAGTCGACCTCTTAGATGAGGTAGCAGATCGCCTTGGGTGTGCAGAGAGACCCGACAAGCAGCACTCGCTCTATGAAGTTGAGAGAACGAGAGCTCCTAGAGGGATCAAGTAGTAGTCCACGTCCTGCCTTGGGGGGTGTGTATTGATCACATGGACTGCTACTTGCACAGTTGATCGATCAAACTGGCTCGTAGATACCGACACCGAAGCGTTGGCCCATCTGACGACCGCGGTCGAGGATGTGAGGCCATTGCCCTCATCGAAACGATGTTCACCAGGAGAGCACCGATGCAGGACGTCTCAACCCGCTCGTGCCACTTCACCGCGCAGTGGGTCGCCGCTGACAACCTCGTTCTCATCTCAGTCCCGCAGCGGTGTCTAAGACTCGTCGACGGACAGCGACGGTACGTGCGACGACCGGCGGCCTCAACGGGGACTACGGACATGCAGCCCGACTGGCTCGCGGCTAAATGCACCTCACGCGCGCAGACGTTCTGAAACGTTCAAGCGGGGTGGCTTGCGCATCCACCGATGATGGGTTCATCGGGTCGCTGAGAGGAGTCATCGTGGGTCGCTCGATGAGCAAGGCACTTTTGAAGACCAGCAAGGCGGTCGAGCTGACCGCCGAGGGCAGGAACTTCGACGAGATCGCCAGACACGTCGGCCACGCAAACCGAGGGACTGCTCACAGGGTGGTCATGAAGGCGCTGGAGGCCCGTGTGGCCGAGGACATCGACTTGTTGCGGATGATGGAGAACGACCGGCTGAACGACGTCCTACGAGGCTTGTGCAACATCATCGATGACCCAGCCACGTCGTCGTCAGATCTGACCGCAGCACCGTCACCGACCTCGATATTTCGCGCCAGCGCTTCAAGTTGCGTGGCTGGCAGGTCTTCCTCGGCCGTACCAGACGACGCTCCTTCTCTGACTTGCCGGCGAGGAGATGATCGATGTGTCGGCTGGCACAGGAGGAACTGATGGGTCGCTCACGGAGCAAGGCGCTGTTGAGGAAGAGCCAGGCGGTCGAGCTGTTCGCACGAGGCAGGAG
>JBPCRX010000023.1:0-9352 GCA_050996395.1 Nocardioidaceae bacterium | reverse complement strand
ATGTGGTGCGCGCCCTTCTCGGTGACGAGGTTCCGATCCGCGGAGTTCTCTGCTTCGTCGAGGCTGACTGGCCATTGATCGGTGGCTCGTTCACCACCCGTGGCGTCGAAGCCCTCCGGCCCAAGCGGCTCTACGCCCGCCTGTCCACTGAGGGGTCACTGGACTCCAACGGCATCGCCGCGCTCCATCGGAGGCTGGGATCTGCCCTGCCGTCGGCCTGACTCTCTAGCCCCAGAAGATCGGGTCGCCGCTGTCGTCGAGGTAGTCCAGCAGTGCCTGCACGGATTTGGTCGGCCGTTTCCGGTCGTAGACGTGGAACTTCAGGTTCCGATCGCGCCAGTAGAGGCTCCACAGCCCGGTCGTCGCGGCGTACCTCAGTCGCGCGATGGGGAACCGGGTGGGCTCGCCAACCCCGTCCCAAGGTGGCCGCACCTCGACGATCGTGACGTGTTGGGTCTCGACGTCGGCCTCCACCCGCAGTTGCGCCCACAGGTGCTCCGGCACCCGCTTCCGACACCAGAGCCGGATCCGGTGTACGTCGGTCTCAGGGAGCGCCATCAGTCGACCGTACCGGCTGCCGAGGCTTCGAGCGCTGCCGCGACGGCCTCGAACTCGGCGAGGGCGGCGGTAAGGTCTTCGACGATCTCGCGGGCGATGACCTCGGGCGCCGGCAGGTTGTCCATGTCCTCGAGCGACTCGTCGCGCAACCAGGTGATGTCCAGGTTCGCCTTGTCGCGAGCGACGAGCTCGTCGTACGCGAACGACTTCCAGCGCTCGGACTCGACCCGCTCGGACCGATCCTTCGCGGGTAGGTAGGACTCGACGAAGTCGTCGAGGTGGTGGCGACGCAGCGGGCTCTGCTTGAGCGTGAAGTGCTGGTTCGTGCGCAGGTCGTACACCCACAGCCGCTGCGTCCACGGCTGCTCGGAGGCGGGCTTCTTGTCGAAGAACAGCACATTGGCCTTCACGCCCTGGGCGTAGAAGATGCCAGTTGGCAGGCGCAGCATGGTGTGCAGGTCGAAGTCAGCCAGCAGCTTGCGGCGCAATGTCTCACCGGCGCCTCCCTCGAAGAGCACGTTGTCGGGGAGTACGACGGCGGCGCGGCCGTTGATGTCGAGGATCGTCATGATGTGCTGCACGAAGTTGAGCTGCTTGTTGCTCGTGGTGACGACGAAGTCCTGGCGCTCGATCTCGCGGTCCTCGCGCAGCCCCCGCCCATCGGCGCCGACCATCGTCAGCGACGACTTGCGGCCGAACGGCGGGTTGGAGAGCACGACGCTCCAGCGCTGGCCCGGGTCGGCGATCAGCGCGTCCCGCACCTCGATGAGCGAGGCGCCGGCGGGCGTGCCGATGCCGTGCAGCAGCAGGTTCATCGCCGCCAGTCGCGCCGTACCGTCGACCAGCTCGTAGCCGGACGCGAACTCGTCGCGCAAGTGCGCGCGCTGGGTCGGTGTGAGGTTCTCGGCGTCGCGGGCTGCGTGCTCGTGTGCGACCAGGAGGAAGCCGCCGGTGCCGCAGGCCGGGTCGACCACCGTGTCGCCGGGCAACGGGTCGACGACGTCGACGCTGCCGGCGATCAGGTCACGCGGGGTGAAGTACTGCCCCGCACCCGAGCCCTTGTCCGAGGCGCCCTTGGAGAGCAACTCCTCGTAGGCGTCGCCCTTGAGGTCGGTTCCCGAGGCCGACCAGTTCTCCTGGTCGATCAGGTCGACGATGAGCCTATTGAGCTTCGCCGGATCCTGGATGCGGTTCTGTGCCTTGCGGAAGATCGTGCCGAGCGTGCCCGGTTGCTGCGCGAGCCCGACAAGGATCTGTGTGTAGACGACTTCGAGCTCGATGCCCTCGGCGTCGAGGAGTTTCTGCCAGGAGTACTCGGCCGGAACGATCTGCTGCGGGTTGAGCCTCCGTGTCGCCCGCTCATGCGCCATCTTCAAGAACAGCAGGTACGTGAGCTGCTCGGTGTACTCAATGACGCCGACGCCGTCGTCGCGCAGGACATTGCAGTACGACCACAGCTTGTCGACGAGACGACGCGATTCAGACACGGACGCAGTCTCGCACTTCACAGACGGGACAGGCCGGGAGTGTCGGCGTAGATGCTGTCTCCCGCGAGAAGTCTGAGGCCGAGCGTGATTGCACAGGCCGCGATCCAGCGATCGCCGGTGTGGATCTTGCCGTGCAACGGGTGGCCTGCGTTCTTGCAGGCGGTGAGTGTGGCATAGCTGTCCGTGACCTCGGGACTCTCGTGAATGGTCGGCGTGTCGTCAAGCTGGCGTCGTAGGTCGCGGAGCGTTCGGTCACCCCAGCCGGCCGCGACGGCGCCCGCTAGCACCTCCGCTCCCGTCTGGAACGAGATAACGATCCGCCTTCCTAGCAGTCGCGCCACCCACTCGTCGCGCCTGTGGTCACCGCGGCGTCTACGCGTGAACAGCACACTCTAGACATCGGTGTCGATGACGACTGCCTCGAGCGTCGTCACGAACGCAAGGCCTCGAGGAAGGCGGCGAACTCCTCGTCACTCACGTCTACACCGCCGTCGGGATCAGGTCCGGGTGCCGACGCCAGGATCGATTGGAGATCAGTTTCGATGGGCTCGGGGCAGCGACGACACGGGATCAATGACCGGCTCGATGGCGGCGTTGTCCAGAGCGACCAGCCGGCCTGACGAGAGCAAAATCCCTGCGCCTCGGGCAACGACCCACTGGCCAACGAACTGGCCAACGCTCGCGTCGTCCTCGACATGTTTGAGGTCGACGGCTTGGCCTACGTCGTCGCGCACACGGAACTCGTGGGAGCGGAGGTCGACCTCTTCAAGCCTGCCCTTGGCAGTCATCACCGTGTCGGTCTGCAACCGCTTCGAGGTCCAGGTCTCGGCGTGGATGTGGGCCGACTCGATCGCAACGTCGTCTCTCGACGGACCACGAAGCACCGCCTTCGGCGCTGCTGCTAGGAGCGCGTCAACGAACTTCCCGGCACTCTCGGCGATCAGGTCGGTGACCCACTCCGGCCTGTGATCCTCGCCGATTGCCCTGGCGATCTCCCAGAAGCGATCGTCGGCGGTCTTCTGCTCCGGCAGGTCCACGTGGAGCTTGTCGGTAGGCCCCTTGCTGAAGACGAGAACGGTGCTGCCTGCTTCGATGCCTCGGAGCCGCAACTGTGCGAACTCCTCCATGAACTGCTTCGTTCGGCCCGGCCAAGGGGTGTTGATGACCTCGCGGCCGATGCGGGTGGTGAGCTCCTGAAGGGCGGTCGTGAGCGCAGCGAGATCCTTCACGACGATCTCGTCGTCGGGAACGGGAGCATCAATCAGACGCAACTCGATTTCCTTGCTCATGGCACTCACCTCGTTTCGCCGTTCGTGCTTCTACGCCAGTCTGGCAGCAGACGCAGGGCACGTCCCCAAACCCCACGCGAATCCATCGTCGCTTCTGCCGCCGACAGAACTCAACGACCGAGCCAGCTCCGCTCGTCGAAACTGCCCGCTCAGCGGTCCACCAGCCCCGCCATGTCCTCACAGATGCGGGTGCGTGGGCGCCAGCCACGATCGGGCTGCCGGCCAACTCTCTTGGGGCCGTGCTGCGCGTTCTTGAAGGGTTGTGCACGATGGTTCCAACCTCTTCCGCCGATGGGTCCACTGGCCCGACTGACGCCTTCGCCCAGCTTGGCCGGCTCCTGCTCGGCGAGCCGCTGCCACAGATTCTGCAGCGGGTTGCCGTACTCGCCCAGCAAGCCCTTCCGCACTGCCATGGATGTGTCCATGACGCTGTTGCACGAGCCGGAGGGGCGATCTCCCCGCCCCCAGCAGGCACGAACGGTCGCGTTCCGCGGCAACCTGGCCGTGGACCTGGACGAGCGGCAGTACGAGGCTGGCTTCGGACCCCTGCATGGAAGCCGCCCACACCGGCGGCACCATCACCGTGGACACCGCACACGACGAGCGCCACCCTGATTTCTCTTCCCTGGCCCGTCGCCGTGGCGTCGGTCACAGCCTGTCGGTAGCCCTGCCCACGCCCGATCGCACCGTCGGCGCGTTGAACGTCTATGGCGGCATCCAGGCGTTCAGCGAGCAGGACGTCGAACTGGTGGCACGCCTTCGCCAGTTACGCGGGGGTCGCCACGGCCAACGCCGCCTTGTACGCCACCGCTGCAGACGACGCCACGGACTCCTGCAGACGGCAATGGATTCGCGTGCCCTGATCGAACCAGGCCAAGGGCCTGATCATGGGCCAGCGCGCGTGCACCGCCGACGAGGCCTTCGCGTTCTTGCGAGAGATCTCGCAGCAATCCAACGTCAAGATCCGCGACATCTGCCAATCCGTGGTCAACGCCGCCATCGACCGCGGCCCCGAGCCATCCGTGATCTCGTGCCACAGAGGGATGATAACGGCACATCCGGCCCGGCTGCGATGGCCGGATGGAGGAGTCCCCTGCCGAAGCGGGTCCGGGTTGGGTGGAGATACTTGACTCATGATGGCGACGCCGATGACGATCGTGAGCCTGGCGGAGAACGCGACGGGAGTCCCTGACTCGATCCTTTCCGAGGACCTGCTTCGAAGCTACGTGGACCTGCTGGTCCGGTTCGTCGAGGCCGTGGGCGCCATCGTCATCTTCGTCGGCGCGGTGCTGGCCGCCATTCATTTCGTTCGGGCCGCCTTCCGGGGTCAACCTGGCGAGGAGTTCGTGCGGGTGCGCCTCGGCCTCGGCCGCTACCTGACTTTGGGCCTGGAATTCCAGCTTGCCAGCGATGTGCTGAGCACCGCCATCGCCCCGAGCTTCAAGGAAATCGGCAAGCTCGCCGCGATCGCCGCCATTCGTACGGCGCTGAACTACTTTCTGGGCAAGGAGATCGACCACGAGCGGGCAGAAGTGGAGCAGGAGCGCGACGGACAGAGCGCCCGCTCGGCCGCATTCGACACGGGCCCCGTGAGACGAGACCAACGACGGTGAGCACGCTCCTGCAGGGCGGCGCCCTGCTGCTGACGGTCGTCGGGCTGGTGTGCGGCCTCCTCGTCTTGGTCCGCCAGCAGGACATCCAGCAGGCGGTGTCCGTGCTCCTAGAGTTCCTGCTCGCCGCCGGACTCCTGCGTCTGTCCGATCACCAGACCTACCGCACGATCTCCACGGCGGCCGTGATCATCCTCGTCCGCAAGTTGGTGACTTTCGGCCTGCGTCAGGACCAGCACAGTTCGGTGCCGCCAACCAGCTGACCGTGGCAAGCGCCCGATAGTGGTGGCGTCATGCGCTCGCGCAGGTCGCGTCCGCCGGCTCCCAGCCAGCCCTCAGCGGCCCTTGGTCACTGATGGCATGTCGCCAAACTGCAACGGCGAAGCCGAAACTGGGCCATGTGAGACCTATAAGTGGGCCGGGCGCGGAGGTCTACCCCCCAGCTACTCGAGCAGGTCGGTGCTCGGGCCACTTTCGGCCCCCCGTCGCCCGCGACCGGGCGTCGCGTCGTGTCGCCTCAGGTGCCGCCTGGTGTTGAACTCAACCCGCCCGCCGCCCGGGCTCCGTCAGCCTCGAGGCTGCCCTGCCGGCGCGCCGCCCTTGCCCTCGCCTCGGAACTCGGTCTCGATCTGCTCGTTGTCGTGGTACGTGCGTTCGTTGGCGTACGCCTCGTAGGCACGCTCGTCGGCCTGGGTGTCGGGCCCCTCGATGAGGCCACGCGGCCACAGCCGGTGCTTGAGCACGACGTTGATCTGCGCGCTCAGCACCGTAACGATGCCCTCAATGTAGAACCACCACAGCATCGTGATGGCGGTGGCGAAGCTGCCGTAGGTGCTCGACGAGTCTGCAGTCGGTTGCTGATGATGAAGCCGGACAGCTGCTGCAGCAGCCAGAAGACGACGCCGGACAAGGCTGCTCCGGGCAGCACGTCCTTGACGTTGACGTCGCGGTCGGTGAGCCACTTTAAGGCAGCGATGAACAGGCCGACGTCAAGCGCGATGGCGATGACAAAGCCGACCAGCCGGCCGAGCCAAGCCCAGATGCAGCCCACTCGCGGTTCCCGTGACCAGACCGCTGCTGGGACGCGCCGACGCGGGTGCTGAACCTCCCGGTCATCTTCGCGGTCTGCCTGAGCCTGTCGCTGCCGCTGCGTGCCGCGCTTGGCTCTGGCCACCAGCGCGGCCATCGGCGCCTGAACATGCTCTGGCGATGGCCCGGCGGGGTATCCGGGGGCTGTTATTGCCCACACCCGGCCGCCGACGGCGCCACTCGCCGCGACGTCGGATGCCCGATCGGAGGAAGGCGTCGATGCCGGGGGCAGCGCCGCGATAACCACGCCGGTGACGCATTGGAGCGGGGTGTCCGGTCATCCCGACCTGCCGCTTGTTGAAGCTGTCGCGCTTGCGGTGAGGAACGCTGGGTAGATACCAGTGACCAAGACCAAGGCGCTGTCGCCCGGCCGCGTCAGCCCAGAGAATCTGAAGGAGAGGATCATGAGCGTCATGCACTTCGAGCCGTTCGGTGACCCGTTCCGGCACATCGACCGTCTGACCAGTCAGCTGATGTCCGGCACCCGCACCACGATGGGGATGCCGATGGACGTGTGGCAATCCGGGGACGGCTATCACGTGGCCCTGGATTTGCCAGGCGTGGATCCCGACAGCGTGGAGATCACCTCCGAGCGCAATGTGCTGACCATCAGCGCCGAACGCAAGCCGCAGTACGAGGAGCGCCAGAACGTCCTGGTCGCCGAACGACCGCAGGGAAACTTCACCCGTCGCCTGCAGGTCGGCGACGCCCTGGACGGGCAGAACGTCCAAGCGTCCTACAGCAACGAAGTGCTGAACCTGACGATCCCCATCGCCCAGTCCGCGAAGCCTCTCCGCATCGAGGTCCAGAGCGACCAGAGCCAGCATCAGATCGACATCTCCAGCACCCAGCGATCCGAATCGTCCGCCGCCGGCCAAGGTGAGACTCAGCAGGGCACCAGCTAGATCTCTCGTGTCATCACCGCAGAGTTGCTGACTACGACCAGCCGTCAGGCGCTGAGGCGCGATATAGGGATGGGATCGACCGTGTGGTGGGCATTGTTGTGGGGAGCTGTTGCCGGTGGCGCCGTGCTCTTGGGCGCGATCGCCGGGATCTATCTCAAGGATTCGTCGAGGCTGATCGGCGCGGTGATGGCGTTCGGCGCCGGAGTGCTGATCAGCGCGATGGCCTTCTCGCTGACGCGCGAGGCGTTCGACAAGGGCGGCGCGGTTGCGGTGACGGTCGGCCTGGCCCTGGGAGCGCTGACCTTCTTCGCTGGTGACTGGGTCCTGAACCACCACGGTGGTCGGGACCGCAAGCGCTCCGGCGACCAGCAGGCGGCGCAGGCAAAAGCTGGTGGAGGCGGCATGGCGCTCGCGCTCGGCGCACTGCTCGACGGCATCCCGGAGTCGGCGGCGATCGGGATCACGTTGCTGGATGGCGGCTCGGTCGGCATCCCGGTGGTCGCGGCGGTGTTCTTGTCCAACGTTCCCGAGGGTTGGTCGTCCTCCGCCGGGATGCGCAAGAGCGGCAGGTCGACGCGATCCATTCTGTCGCTGTGGCTGGCCGTCACAGTGGCCGCGGCGATCGCCTCGCTGCTGGGTTACGTCGTACTGGGACAGGCCTCCGACGTCGTGGTCGGTGGTGTCCAGGCGTTCGCCGCCGGCGCGATCATCACGATGCTCGCGGACACGATGATGCCCGAGGCGTACAAGCGGGGCGGTCCGACGACCGGCTTGGTGACGGCGCTCGGATTCACTCTCTCGTTCCTGCTGAGCCGGGTCTGAGCGGGTCATGCCCCAGTTCTTGGGCCGTCTCACCGAGAGCGAGCCGTTCGCGGCGGTGGCCAGCGACAGCGGCGCATGGTTCTGCGAGGGTGGTGCTGATGGACACAACAACCACCAGATCAACCGGATCCAGCGACGAAGCCGCGCACGCCAGGTGCCGGTGGCGATCACCATCGACTTCGTCCACGTCTTGGAATACGTATGGAAAGCCGCCTGTTGCCTCCACAAAGAGGGCGACCCAGCCGCCGAAACCTGGGTCCGTCGACACGCTTCAACCATCTTGAACGGCGGCGCCACCCGGGTCGCGGCCACCAGACCACCCGCAGCTTCGCGACGTACGGCGTGAAGTCCGCCTCCCGGGCCGCCACCCTCATCAGCCCACCGACGCGCACGATCAGCTCGACCGCCTCGGCGCAGGCCTGGTTGTTCTTCGCGTCGATGAGCCGCTCCACCTCAGCCTGCCAGATCGGGATTGCGTCCAGCGGGTGCTCCGCTCCTCTGCGCCGGGCCAGCTCCAGCCACAGGTCGCGCCGACACCCGGCGGCGCTCGCCTGCGCCCAAGCCGTCTCGACGTCGCCGTCAAACAGGAGCACCTCGACCAGCGTCGAGCTGTCGGGCCCCGGCGCCGGCCAACACGTGACGCGCCCGCGCGCCGGCTTGCGCCGGCCCCGGGCGGTCCGGGATCTCAGCAGCTCGAGGGCCTTGTCGTGCCAGGCGGGCCACAGGCCGGCGCGCTGCGCATGCTCGGCCAACTGACGGTAGGTGCGCAGCCCCGGCGCCTCACCGTAGGCATCCCAGGGCACCCTCACCGCGTCCTCACCACGACCGGAGCGGTGGTACTCCTCGGCCGCGACCCCGACCAACCGGGAATCCGAGCCGCCGTGCAGTGCCAGGCCCTTCACCGCCCACGCCAGCGCGTCGTCGTACCGTTTGGCCTCGCGCAAGACCTCGGCGATGCGCACGAACTGGTACGCCGAGGACTGGTCGCGTGCCAGCACCTCGACGACCGCGTCGACGTCACCGGTCAGCTCGGCCAGGGCTGCATGATCTGGGTGATCCATAACCGCTGCGACGACCAGCTGCGCTTCTCGTCGTTCGGGCTCAGCGGCGGCAGGGCATCCCACTCCGCGTGAGCCAGCCGGCGGTAGTCTGCAAGGCCCTCCGGGCCAAGCACCTCGGCGTACGCACCGGCGGCTCCGTGGAAGACGTCCAGATCCCCGGAGTGCCGCTCCCGGTCGAACAGGGTGTGGGCCAACGTCACAGGGTCGGGCTTCACCGCCACGCAGGCAGCGAGGTGCAGCTCCTGGAGCCGCTCCGCGATTCCCGACATCGACCCGTCTGAGTCGTCGACGTACCCGACGGCATCCTCGGCCCGGGCGATCGCGTGCTCGGCCAGGTCGATGACGGCTTCGGCGTGCCCCTCGTCGAGCAGGTCCTGCAACGAGTCGAGCACGGAGTCGATGTTGGTCGTGTAGTCGTACATCTCGCGGTAGCCGACGTAGCCGTCCACCACGAACGCCTCCTCGATCGCATGCCGGAACACCCCAAGCTGCGGCGGTCCGGCGGTAGCCCGCGCTGCCTCCGCACCTTCG
>JBPCRX010000138.1:0-16569 GCA_050996395.1 Nocardioidaceae bacterium | reverse complement strand
TCCGAGAGACCGACAGCGTTTGCAGCACCTCGCGCTGACCCTCAGAAACGACCAGCGCGGCAGCGGGCTCCGTCATGCCCCAAGTCTAGGTCAAAACCGCATAGACATTTAGGCGACACACCACTAGCTCCCGTCGAGCCCCCCAAACTCACGTTGAGCGGTCGCCAAGTGCACGTTGAGCGGTCACCAAGCGCTCGCTGAGCGGTCAGCATGAGTTTTGCTGGCTGGCCCGCCGCTCCCCGAGCCGTCGTCCGAGTCAGTGTTCGAAGAGAATGCGTTGCGTCGACAGGACCTGGGGTCCGCGGCGTGCACCGTCACCTTGAGCCACTCGTCGTCGGCGGTGGAGCCCTCGACGGTGTACCGGGTCAGATTCTCGACCGGCGCAACGTCGTAAAGATCCAGCCAGGCCGATCCCGTAGCGAGCGGGTTGTCATGCCTGAAGACGTGGCTGTCGCCGTTGAACAAGTAGACGGGGTGATCGAAGTCAGCTGCCTCCTGGGCCATTGCCTGGACGATCGCCTGGAAGCCGTAGTAATCGGCGAAAGTCGGAGAGAGGTTCGTCGGGTCGAACACGTCGGCCTGGGTCATCAATGCCACGGCCCGTGAATCGACGCTCTTGGCGTGGTCGAAGGCGTCGTGGATCTGTTGCACGTCGGCGGAGACTCGGGCGATCACTTCGGCGTTCTGCTCGGGTGTCGGGGAAGTGTTGCCGGTCCATGGCGATAGATCGTTGTTGCTACCAACGATGTGCACCGCGCTGAAGGTCACCCTTGCGCGCGTCCACATGACGTTCTCGGGAAATCCCAGCGCCGCCTGGGACCGTACGCTGATCTGCCGCTGGCCGAGCGTGGAACCGGCGGTCGGGAAGAAGACCTCCCTGACCCGGTCAAGCCGCTCGAGGGGGTTGTAGGAGCCGTCATCAGGTCGGTGGCAGTCGGTCCACTCGTTGTCACCCGGGGTGTAGACGAGCGGGTCGATGAACAGGTCGAAGTCGGTGCGGATCTGTGCGAAGTACTCGTCGCTGCAGACGCTGGATCCACTCTTGATGTCGCCCAGATGAACCACCGCGCGTACCTGGGGGTCAGCGTTGATCTCGCGGATACGCGCCGGAAAGTTGGTGAGCTGGTCGCTGGTATAAGGGAGGTCGCCGATAACGGCCACGGTGTAGTCCCGCGCCTTGGCCGTTCGTTCGGCGGCAAGTCCTGCGCTATCGGCGGTTGCGCTGATCATTGTCAAAGGCAGGATGGTCAGACTCGAAAGCAGAGCGATCGGTACAGCGACGCGGCGAGCACGCATGAGGTCTCCTCGGCATCAAGTGGGTGTGTCCTCAGCCTCCTGCCGTGAGGTGTCCATGCCGTGGCCGCGAGATGAGCGTCGCATGAAGAGGGAGTGTTCGGACAAGATCTTTGGCCTCTCAACAGACTCGCGGTGGCCTCTCAACGGACGGGTGTTGGCCTCTCAACGGACGGGTGTTGGCCCTCTCGACAGACGCTAGCTGGCCCCTCAACCGTCATCAAAGTCGCGGTCGGACGTGCAGCCCCACCTCGGGGTCGACGACCAGCTGCTGGGTGGCAGGCACTCCGTCAGCCAGCAGTACCACATCGGAGCCCACGTTCCGCTTGACCAGCCCCAAAGCAATGGGTCCGAGCTCGAAGTGGCGCGCCGAGGAGCCGACGCGACCGACCGCACGGCCGTCACTGGTCAGCTCCGAACCCGCCTGAGGCAGTCGGTCGACCGACCCGTCGAGGTGCAGCAGCACGAGCCTGCGGGGTGGTCTCCCAAGCGTGTGCACCCGGGCCACCGTCTCCTGGCCTCGGTAGCAACCCTTGTCGAGGTGCACCGCCGACCCGATCCACCCCACCTCGTTGGGAATGGTCCGGTGGTCGGTGTCGAGGCCGAGCCGCG
The DNA here is from genome assembly GCA_050996395.1 of Nocardioidaceae bacterium. Lineage (GTDB taxonomy): Bacteria > Actinomycetota > Actinomycetes > Propionibacteriales > Nocardioidaceae > JBPCRX01. Next base: position 14,664 of record JBPCRX010000138.1, on the reverse strand, counting down.
GCTCAGCTCGTTCGATGCGCAGTGCCTCAAAAGCCCAGATGCCGCAAGGGGCCGCGGCTGACGCAGCCGCCAGGTCGGCTCGTGGGAGGAGCTGCACGACGTCGGGTGCCGATGCCATCGCAGCCCACTCGTTGCTGACGTCATGCACCTCGACGCGCAGCATGAAGCGCATCGAGTCCAGCCAGGCGACCAGCGGTGCCACGAATCCCGGTTCGAGGTGCGCCCAGAAGGACTCGCCGTCGTCGTGGCCCGTGAGCTCGTGCTCGACGTGTCCCTGCGGCGACAGCACGAGCGCCTTGACCGACATGTGCGGTGCCAGGCCCTCGAAGGACTGAGTCGTCAAGGAGTGCAGCCAGCTCAGCCGGTCAGGTCCGCTGACCTGGACGACCCCGCGGTGCGACAGGTCGACGAAACCCGCGCCCGAGAGCAGCGACCTCTGCTCGCGCAGCGGATCGCCGTAGTGAGCGGCGACCCCGGCGTCGACGCCCTCTGCCTCGACTGCACCCGCGATGTCGAGCAGCGGACTGCGCCAGGTCATCAAGCGCACTCCCGGCAGGAGCCGAACACGGTCAGGTGCCCGACGTCGCAGACGAAGCCGTGGTCGTCCCGCAGGTTGTCGACCAGAGGGGTTACCGCGCTGGGGGTCACCTCAGTCACCGAGCCGCAGCCCCGACAGACGAGGTGCACGTGCTCTGGTGCTGCCGCAGCGTGGTACGTCGGAGCGCCATGGGTTAGATGAGCATGCTTAACGAGACCGACTCCCTCGAGGAGCTCCAGAGTGCGGTAGACGGTGGAGATGTTGACGGCTGTCGAGCGCTGCCTTATCCAGCCGTGCACGTCCTCAGGCGTGGCGTGACCCAATGTGGTGACGGCCTCGAGCACGAGCTGGCGCTGCGGTGTCAGCCGGTAGCCACGCGAGCGCAGCTCGGTCCGCAACGGGTCCATCCGGCCAGTCTAGGTCCGCCGCGCCCTCAGCCCGGTGCGGGCAGAATCTTGTCATTGGCGCTGCAGGCGAGCCCAGATGTGGGACTGCAGCGGCTGCCCCACTGCCGCCATGTCGAACGTCCAGAGCAGGTCGCCCTCCACGAGTCCATAGAGCCGCTGTCCGGCGACGTACTCCTTGGCCGACTCGGTGCGCGCCACCGCATCCGTCGCCATTTCGATCTTGGCTCCGTCGACGGTGCCGTAGTAGATCTCGACGAAGCCGGTCGGGTGGGCAAGGACCACCTCGAGCGCGCCGTCTGTCTTGGGCCGGAAGAACCCAGTCTCGAGGGCGAGGGGCCGCACCTCGTTGCCGTCGTCGTCGAGAAGCCAGGTGCGGCTGAAGTAGTGCAGGAAGGGCCTGCCGTCGTGCGTGAAGGCGATCTCCTGGCCGAAGGTGAAGCCCTCGATGGTCGGATAGGCACCCTGGCCGTTGCCCTGCCAGTGTCCGAGCAGGAACGCGATCGGCAGCACATCAGCATGGGTGTCAGAGGAGACGTGGAACGGCAACGGGGCGACCTCCGGCTGGTCTGGCGTCTGACAGGATGCCGTCAGACCTGTCGACGGAAAGTCCTGTAGACGACGACGCCGGCCAGCCAGCTGGAGAATGCGCTGACGAGCACGAGAAGGCTGACGTAGATGGCTTCCACCGCCTCATGCTAACCGCGTCGACCGGCCTGGTCCGCACCCGCGCCCGCGCTACGTCGAGTCAAACGTGTCGCGACTTCACCTGCAGGAATGCTCGGGCCTCGTCCGTGCTCATCGACGGGCGCTGAGCCAGCTCGCAGAGAGCCGCTGCCCGCTCGACGAGTTGTGCGTTGTGGGCGACCGGGACGCCCCGGGTGAGCGTCAACGTGTCCTCCATACCGACGCGTAGGTGCCCACCCTTGGACAGTGCGGCAAGCGCCACTGCCAGAGTCGTGCGCCCGATGCCCGTCGCAGACCAGGACGTGACCTCCGGTGGCAACGCCTGCACCGCCGCCACCAGGGCATCGGCGGTGCCTGGCATACCACCCGGTACGCCCATGACCAGATCACAGTGCACGCGCCCCCCGAAGGGCGGACCGAAGGTGTCGAGCAGGCGGTGCAGCGCGGCGACGTGACCCAGGTCGAACAGCTCGAACTCCGGCACGACCTCTCGATGCTGCGACAGTTGGTACAGCTCCGTCACGAACGGCCAGGGGTTCATGAAGACGTCGTCACCGAAGTTTGTGGTGCCCATGGTCAGCGAGCATGAGTCCGGTTCGGCGTCCAGAACCTTGAGCCGGTCGTCGAGCGGGTCGTGCACCGAGCCACCGGTCGACAGCTGGACGACGAGCGCGGTGTGCTCACGGATTGCCGCTACGGACTCGGCCAACCGCGCCGGCTCGAGGGTTGGCCTGTGCTCGCCGTCCCGGATGTGCAGGTGGATCATGGCAGCGCCGGCGGCCTCGCAGCGGATGGCCGTCTCGACCAGCTCGTCGAGCGTCGTGGGCAGCGCCTCGAAGTCCGCTTTGGCTGTCTCGGCACCGGTGGGTGCCACGGTGATGAGCGTGCTGGAGTGGGGCGCGGGCGTCATGGCGTCATGCTGCCAGACGCGGTTCGCCCAACCTGCGGGCGTCGTCACCGGCGTCAGTGCGGACAGGAACGGGTCGTGGGTCCGCGGCGTTGTATCACCGGTGGGCCGGCCGCCTCATGAAGACTGAACCATTCGAGCGGAGCAGGACGACCACCGTGGTCGCTAGACGAACCGGTCGACGAGAGGCCACCATGTTCAAGCGTTCAGTAGGCGTTGCAGCATCAGCGATTGCGGTCATCGCCGTCGTTGCAGCACCGGCTCTGGGAGCCACCAAGGTCGTTCCGGATGACCACAACGACGCGTGGCCGAGGTTTGACATCACTCGCGCCACGCTCAACAACGGAGATCAGCGTCTCTCCGGCAAGGCGCACGTCGTGAACCTGAGGTATGGCGGCGAGCAGTATTTCTCCATGACCTTCAGCCCGCGAAACTCACCCGACATCTACTTCACGGCCTTCTCGAAGCTCCACGCTGACAACAGCCTCACCAACCGGTTGACCGTCTTCAACGACATCGGGGAGGTCAGCCGCATCCCTTGCAACGTCACATCGATCTGGCGCCTCGGCGCTGACAGCGTCCGCGTCTCCATCCCGCGCTCCTGCGTCGAGGGACTTTCCGGGCCGCAGTACATGACCGTGCACCTCGGTCCGAGTGCTCGCCGAGCCAGCCAGGATCATGTGCGGGCCGGTTTCGTGCGTCAGGGCTGATGCTCTCTGTCCACAGTGCTGGTCATGGCGATCTGATCGGCGGCGTCTGAGGCTGAAAACCGGCTGAGGCGATTTCTGCTGGGGTGCGAACGTTGACACACTGGGCGTGCCCTTTGTGACCCGCAGACAGAAGAAACCGCCACTCGATGACTGACGACCCCCCTCTGAACGACGCCCCGGCAACGGGCTCCAGCGCAGCACAGGCTGGCAGGCGCACGACGCCAACAGGCTTCATCCGTCGGCACGTCATCTTGCTGTCGCTGGGGCTCGTCCTCCTGCTGGTCGCGGGCTGCGCGGGCGGCTACCTCTACTGGGCCAACCACCAGCTCACCGCCATCCCTCGCTTTCACAGCGAGAGCATCCAGACCGATCCCAAGAAGAACCACGGTGGCGAGAAGGACCAGCCGCTCAACATCTTGCTTCTCGGCGCCGACAACGGGGCGGACAAGGAGACGGTTGCCGACGACCTCAAGGACGGCAAGTGGACGCCGTTCGTGCACCGCAGCGACACGATGATGCTCGTCCACATCCCTGCGGACCGCAAGAGCGTGCAGCTGGTCTCCATCCCGCGCGACACCTGGGTCCACATCGACAAGTACCCGGCCGACGACGAGCACGCCAAGATCAATGCCGCTTTCGCCTTTGGGGGTCCCGACCTCGCAATCAACACGGTGCAGCAGCTCACCGGTCTCTCGATCGACCACCTGGCCATCATCGACTGGGCCGGGTTCAAGGGCCTGACCACGGCACTCGGCGGGGTCCGCGTCTACACCGCACAGGAGCAGTACGACCCCCACAACGACATCACCTGGCCACAAGGCTGGCATACCTACAAGGGCGACCAGGCGCTCATGTACGTGCGCACTCGGTACGGACTGGCCAACGGCGACTTCGACCGCATCGCCCGCCAGCAGAACTTTTTGCGGGCAACCATGGGGCAGCTTCTGGGCAGCACCAAGAACATCATCACGATGACCAAGGTCATCAACACCGTCACCAAGTTCCTGACGATCGACGACACCTGGGACAACGACGAGATCCGCAACCTCGCTCTTGACCTACGCGGTCTCAAGACCGAGAACGTCCAGTTCGTCACGGCGCCGCTGGGGAAGTACGACACCGTCGATGGTCAGTCCATCGTGCGACTGGCGCCCAAGCAGAGCAGGCTGCTCTTCCAGGACCTGGGTACGGACAAGATGGACGACTACCTCGCGAAGTACCCCGCGGCAGAGCTCGGCGGCACGAAATCGGTCGACTAGCGCCCGTAGTCGTCGGTCAGCCGCTCGATGTCGTCCTCGCCGAAGTAGGACCCGGTCTGCACCTCGACGAAGATGAGGTCGTCGTCGCCGGAGTTGGTCATCCGATGGGCGGCCCCGACGGGCACATCGACGCTCGCCCCTGGCGCAACCTGCTGCTCCACACCGTCGAGAGTGACCACTCCCAGCCCGGAGACGACGTACCAGTGCTCGGTCCGGATCGCGTGGCGTTGGTAGCTGATCCGCTGGCCGGAGGCGACGCAGATGCGCTTCACCTGGAAGCCAGGCCCCTCGTCGACCACCTCGTAGAAGCCCCAGGGACGGTCTTCGCGCTCGTGAACCACAGCCGGAGTGTAGGTCGCCGTTGCAGCGAACCGCACCCGCGGTCGAGGAATCTCGTCGAATTCTCGGTCAGACCGTGATGCGGAGCTCGGCGACCCGGCCCCTGGCCGCCGTGACGTGCTCGTCGACGGGCGTCGACTTCGGGGCCAGGGTCCGCAGCGTCCAGTTCCCCGGAGTGGCGAAGAAGCGGAACTGGCCGGTCGAGCTCGTCGGCACCTCGGCCGTGAATTCGCCGGTGCGGTCCAGCAGTCGCACGTAGGCGTTGCCCACCGGCTGGTCCTCACGCACCACGACACCCTGGATGACCGTCTGCATGGTGATGTCGATGCCATCCAGCGACGGACCTCCCGCGACAGCTCCGCACATGTCAGACCTCCCCAGGGTCGTCACCGATGGCCACCGGGACGCCGACCAACGAGCCGTACTCCGTCCACGAACCGTCGTAGTTCTTCACGTTGGGCTGGCCGAGGAGCTCGTGGAGCACGAACCACGTGTGTGCGCTGCGTTCGCCGATGCGGCAGTAGGCGATGGTGTCCTTGCCGAGGTCGACGCCGGCGTCCTTATAGAGCTGCTGCAGCTCGTCGTCACTCTTGAACGTGCCGTCGTCGTTCGCCGCCTTGCTCCACGGGATGTTCGCCGCGGTAGGCACATGGCCGCCACGTTGCGCCGACTCCTGGGGAAGATGTGCAGGAGCGAGCAGCCGGCCGGCGTACTCGTCCGGCGACCTCACGTCAACGAGGTTCTTCGCACCGATTGCTTCCACGACCTCGTCCCGGAAGGCCCGGATCGAAAGGTCCGGCTCGCTCGCCACATAGCTCGTTTGTGGCCGGGGCTCGACCGTCTCGGTCAGCTCCCGCGATTCAAGCTCCCATTTCTTGCGTCCGCCGTCGAGCAGAACAACCGACTCGTGCCCGTAGAGCTTGAAGTACCAATAGGCGTAGGCGGCGAACCAGTTGTTGTTACCGCCGTACAGCACCACGGTGTCGTCACTGTTGACGCCTCTCGATGACAGCAGCGCCTCGAACTGGCGGCGGTTGACGAAGTCTCGTCGCACGGGGTCCTGGAGGTCTTCTCTCCAGTCGACCTTGACCGCTCCTTTGATGTGCCCCTTGTCGTAGGCCGTGGTGTCCTCGTCGACCTCGACCAGGACCACTCCGGCGTCGTCGAGATGGCTCTCGACCCATTCTGCGTCGACCAGTACTGCGTCGCGGCTCATGTGCTACCTCCACGTGATGTGCGCTCCGGTGCGGAGCGAGTTGGGAATCGGGATGCATGAGCCCACATCGGTCGAAGCGACGCGTTCTCAGCTCGGGGGCTCGACATCGGTGCCGCCTCGCGGCAGGCTCGGCAGAGGACTCTCGGCGTCGCAGGTCAGGGCGTCGGACACAGCGCGGTAGCGGTGCGGCAGTTGTCCACCGCACGTCGCTTCGTCAGGTGCGCCGAGTGCATGGACCCATGATAGGTCGGCGCCGCTCAGTCGGCACCTCGCTGTGTCCGGGATCGCGAGAGCTCCTTCGAGTCAGCCGCCGGCGAAGGGCGGCAGCACGTCGATGACATCTCCGTCTTGAAGAGTCACCGTAGAGGCGTCGCGGTTGCCGACCGGCTGCTCTCCGAGCAGCAGCGAGGAGATCGCCACCACCTGAGCGAAGCGTCCGTCCACAGTGTGACGGGCGACTGCTGCCGCCAGGGCCTCGGCGAGAGTCCGTGCCGAGACCTGCTCCTGCGTCGTCCCCGCGGCCGCCCTCGAAGCCGCCCAGTACCGCAGCGTCACGGTCGGTGTGGACGCCGCCGAACCATCCGACGTCCACACCGACCCGACCGTCTCGCGCGGCGTCTCATCTGGCGCGACTGGGTCGCTGGGAGAAACCATGTTGATATTGTGTCAACGCAATGGGGCCCCCGCGAGTCGCCGTGGGTCCTGCGTGCTTCTCCCGACCGTGACAGCCGGCCGACGCCGCGACCGGCTGCGAGACGAGAGGCGGGCCACGTGCGCGACCTCTTGCTGCTGACCGACGCGCTCGAGCCGTCGGCCGGAGTACTTCCGGCGCTGGCTCTGCTCTCGCACCGGGTTCGCGTGCTGCGCTACGAGCCCACGCTGTTGCTGGAGGCGGTCGGCTACGACGCGATCCTCGTCGACGGGCGCCACGACCTCGCGTCCGTGCGGAGTACCTGTCGCCTGATTCGCACGACGGGCGTCGACTACCGTTCATTCTTGTCGTCACCGAGGGAGGGCTGACGGTCGTGGCCGCCGACTGGGGCGTCGACGACGTGCTGCTCACGACTGCTGGGCCGGCCGAGGTCGAGGCGCGGCTGCGGCTGGCTCAGGGCCGGCTCGAGCTGGCCGGTGACAGAACCGAACCGGAGACGGTCATCCGGCGCGGTGACGTCGAGATCGACGAGTCGGCTTTCTCCGCCAGGCTCGACGGGCGGCTGCTGGACCTGACGTTCAAGGAGTTCGAGCTGCTCAGGCACCTGGCCCAGCACCCCGGGCGGGTGTTCAGCCGCCAGCAACTGCTGCAGGAGGTCTGGGGCTATGACTACTTCGGCGGCACCCGCACCGTCGATGTGCACGTGCGCCGTCTGAGAGCCAAGATCGGGCCCGACCGGGAGTCCCTCATCGGCACCGTGCGTAACGTCGGCTACCGCTTTGTCCTTCCCGACCCAGCCACGCCTGTCGCCGACTCCCCGTCTGCCCCGGCGCCCCTCCCCTCTCGCGTCGACGCGTGATCGACACCGAAGGGCTCACCCCACACCTGCAGGCGCAGGTTGTAGCGCTAGCAGCAGCAGCGCGCGTGGTGGACGGGGTCGAGGCACTCGACGACCAGGTGCGCCTGGACCTGCAGCGAGCGGTGGGCGGAGCAGCTCACCATCTCGTCGTCACATCGCCGGACGGAGACCACGTCGTCGGCTACGCCCACATCGATCTGCGCTCCGACGGCGTGTCCACCGGCCATGTCGTGGTGCACCCGCAGAAGCGCAGTCAGGGCATCGGCACTTCCCTCATCGCCCAAGCAAGCGACCTCGACGCCGGTCGAAGTCACGGTTTCTGGGCTCACGGCGACCTCCCCGCCGCGTCGCGACTCGCCACCCGCGTCGGATTGCGGCGGGACCGCGAGCTGCGTCAGATGCGGCTGGAGCTGCGGCAGACCCTCAGTTGGCCGGCATACCCTGCCGACGTCGTGGTGCGCACCTTCGAACCCGGGCGCGACGACGCCGCCTGGGTCCAGCTGAACGCGGCGGCCTTCCGCGACCATCCGGAGCAAGGCCGGCTCCAGCTCGACGACCTGCACCAACGGATGGCGCAGCCGTGGTTCGACCCGCTCGGCTTCTTCGTCGTCGAACGAGGTGCCGAGCTGGTTGGATTCCACTGGACGAAGGTGCATCGCAATGCCACCAGCGGCGGCGCGGCAGTCGGCGAGGTCTACGTGCTTGGAGTGAGTCCGCAGGCTCAGGGACTCGGGCTCGGCAAGGCGCTCACTCTCACCGGCCTGCACCACTTGAGGGAGCTCGGCGTCGATGCAGTCATCTTGTACGTCGACGCCGACAACGCCGCAGCCATCGCCGTCTACGAGCGGCTGGGCTTCTCCGTCTCGGCCGTCGACGTGGTCTACGCCCAGGCACCGGGGAACTCGTAACCCGACGTTCACCCGACGGTGAGACGATGGCGCACATGTTCGCCCAGCCAGAAGCACCCTCTCCCGAGCAGTCCGCCGGAGTGTCGACCACTGAGCCGTATGACGTCGAGCCGTCCTATCCGCGCGACGCGGGGGATCTGCCTGCCGACAGGTTCCTTGATCGTGAGCTGTCGTGGTTACGGTTCAACGCCCGTGTGCTGGAGCCGGCCGAGGACCCGACCCTCCCGCTGCTCGAGCGCGCCAGGGCGTTGGCCTTCTTCGCGAGCAACCTCGACGAGTTCTTCATGGTGCGGGTAGCCGGTCTCAAGCGACGCCTGGCCGCAGGAGTCGCTGTGCAGGCCGCGAGTGGCCTGATGCCCCGTAGCGTTCTGGACAGAATCTGGCGCGAGTCGCACGCGCTGATGCAGCGGCACGGCGATGCCTTCAGGACCACGCTGATGCCGGCACTCACCGACGCCGGCATAGAACTCCTGCGGTGGGACCAGCTGGAGACCGACGAAAAGAAGCGCATGCAGGATCTCTTCACCGAGAGAATCTTCCCGGTACTGACGCCACTGGCGGTCGACCCGGCACACCCCTTCCCCTACATCTCCGGGCTGTCGCTCAACCTCGCAGTGACCGTGCGCAACCCGGAGAGCGGCAAGGAGCACTTCGCACGCGTGAAGGTGCCGCCCACCTTCCCTCGTTTCATGACGCTGGGCGACCAGCGCTTCGTGCCGCTTGAGGACGTCATCGCTGCTCACCTGGACCAGCTGTTCCCTGGCATGGAGGTGCTGCAGCACCACACCTTCCGGGTAACTCGCAACGAGGACCTCGAGGTGGAGGAGGACGACGCCGAGAACCTGCTCAAGGCGCTCGAGCGGGAGCTGCAGCGGCGCCGGTTCGGACCGCCGGTGCGCCTGGAGGTCGAGGAGACGATCGACCCACATGTGCTGGAGCTGCTCATCTCCGAGCTCGATGTGGCGCCCGGCGAGGTGTTCCACCTCCCCGGTCCGCTCGACCTCACCGGGCTGCACCTGATCGCAAATCTCGACCGACCGGAGCTGAAGTACCCGGCCTTCGTGCCGCACACTCACAGCCATCTCGCGGTGGTCGAGTCGTCCAGCCCCGTCGACATGTTCACGGCGATCTCGCGTCGCGACGTCCTGCTGCACCACCCGTACGACTCGTTCGCCACCAGTGTGCAGCGCTTCATCGAGCAGGCTGCGAGCGACCCGAACGTGCTCGCCATCAAACAGACGCTCTACCGCACCTCAGGCGACTCCCCGATCATCGACGCCCTCATCGACGCGGCCGAGGACAAGAAGCAGGTGCTGGTTCTCGTCGAGATCAAGGCGCGGTTCGACGAGCATGCCAACATCCGTTGGGCGCGCAAGCTCGAGCAGGCCGGCTGTCACGTCGTCTACGGACTGGTCGGGCTGAAGACGCACTGCAAGCTCGCGCTCGTGGTGCGTGACGAGGGAGGGCGCATCAAGCGCTACGCGCACGTCGGCACCGGCAACTACAATCCGAAGACGGCCCGGACGTACGAGGACCTCGGGCTGCTGACCGCCGACGAGGGCATCACCTCTGACATCAGCAACCTCTTCAACAACCTGAGCGGGTTCGCCCGGCAACGCGACTACCAAAACCTCCTGGTGGCACCGGAGTCGGTCCGGGCGGGGCTGCTCGCGCGCATCGAGCGCGAGATCGATCACCAGCACGCTGGGCGCCTGGCGCGCGTCCGCTTCAAGGTCAACTCCCTCGTCGATGAAGCTCTGATCGACGGGCTCTACCGGGCATCGCAGGCCGGCGTTCCCGTCGACCTGTGGACACGGGGGATCTGCGCGCTTCGGCCGGGGGTGCCGGGGCTATCGGGCCACATCTGCGTGCGCAGCGTGCTCGGCCGGTTCCTCGAGCACAGCCGCATCTTCTGGTTCGAGAACGGCGGTGAACCGCAGGCCTGGATCGGTTCAGCTGACCTCATGCACCGCAACCTCGACCGGCGGGTTGAGGTGCTCGTCCAAGTGCCCAGCCAGGCGCATGTCCGGGAGCTCGGGACGCTGCTCGACATGGGCCTCGACGAGGGTACTGCCTCCTGGTGGCTGGGAGCCGACGGTGAGTGGGTGCACCACTCCCTCAGCGACGACGGGCAGCCTCTGACTGAGCTGCAGTCGGTGCTCATCGCGCTGCACCGTCGCCACCGGGACTCCGGAAGCGCCGTTCGGCGATGATGCACGCTGCCGGCTGTCTGGTCTGGCGACCGGGTGGTGAGGAGGCCGAGATCCTGCTGGTCCACCGCCCCAAGTACGACGACTGGTCCTTCCCCAAGGGCAAGCTGGATCCGGGTGAGGTGGCCTTCGCCGCGGCCCTCCGCGAGGTCGCGGAGGAGACGGGTCTCACGGTCCGGCTCGGCCAGCAGCTGCCTGACCAGCACTACACCATCTCCAGTGGTGAGCAGAAGACGGTGCACTACTGGATAGCCAGGGTGGTCGGTGACGAGGACGTGGCGGCGTACGAGGCCAACGACGAGATCGACGATGTGCGCTGGGTGCCGTTCTCGAGTGCCGTCGAGCGGCTCGCCTACCACTACGACCTCGAACACCTGGAGCACCTCCAGACCCTGGACCTCGAAACACTGCCGTTGCTCGTGGTGCGGCACGGACAGGCGCTCAGCCGCAAGAAGTGGAAAGGCGACGACACTGAACGCCCGCTCGCCTTGCGAGGGAGCGCCCAGGCCGAACGGCTGGTCCCGATCCTCAGCGCTTATGGCGTCCAGCAGGTCGTCAGCAGCGACGCGGCCCGGTGTGTCGACACCGTCCTGCCTTTCATCAACGCCTCGCGGGCCAGAATCGGCCTCGACCCGTCGATCTCGCAGGACGCCATGGACGTCCCCCAGCTGAACCGGCTCGTCCGGCAGCTGCTCGACGGCAGCAGACCCGCCGCCATCTGCTCACACCGGCCTGTGCTGCCTCGCATCTTCGAGGCTTTGGAAGTACGGCCGCAGTGGCTCGGGCTCGACAAGGTGGCGCTCGACCCGGCCGGAGTCGTGGTCGCCCACCACTGCGATGGCAAGGTGGTCGCGCTCGACCTGCCAGCCGCCTCTCCTCCCCCCCAGTTGAGCTGCCAGGATTAGTGCGTTGAGGGGCTCCCAGGGTTCAGTGCTTGAGGCGCCAGTCCTGGGTGTCCCCCTCTCAGGGCAGGAAGATGTGCGCCACGGCATACACCAACGCAGCGACGAGTCCGGCGGCGGGAAACGTGAGAACCCACGCACCCACGATGGACTTGGCGACTCCCCAGCGCACGGCGGACAGCCGCTTGGTGGCTCCGGCTCCCATCACCGCAGACGTGATGATGTGCGTGGTCGAGATGGGCGCCTTGAAGGCGTACGCAGTGACGTAGAGGATCGACGCGGCAGTCGTCTCGGCTGCGAACCCTCGAGGGGGGTCGAGGTCGATGATGCGCCGCCCCAGTGTGCGCATGATGCGCCATCCACCGGACCACGTCCCAAGCGAGATGGCGCTCGCCGCTGCCACGATGACCCACCACGGCAACGCGTCACCTGCATTGAGGTGCCCGGAGGTGACCAGCGCCAAGAAGATGACCCCCATCGTCTTCTGCGCATCCTGCAGGCCATGGCCGAGCGCCATCGCTGCAGCGGAAAGCGTCTGCGCCAGCTTGAATCCGCGGTGCACTCTGCCCGGAGTCTGAGCACGAAACACCCAGAGGATCGCAGTCATGAGTAGGAATGCGACGACGAACCCGACGAGAGGCGACACCACCATCGGGATCAGCACCTTCTCCCTGATCGCGGCCCAGGCGACCACACTGCCCGAAGCCATCGCCGCACCGACCAGGCCGCCGATGAGGGCGTGCGACGAGGAGGAGGGAAGCCCGAAGTACCAGGTGACCAGGTTCCATACGATCGCACCGATCAGGCCGGCCACAACCACCACGAGGCCGTGCGCTCCCGAAGGTGGAGTGATGACGTCGCTCACGGTGGTGGCGATCGACTGACCGAGGAAGGCGCCGGCGAAGTTCATCACCGCTGCTAACAGCAAGGCCACCCGCGGGGTGAGCGCGCGGGTGGAAACCGACGTGGCGATGGCGTTCGCTGCGTCATGGAAGCCGTTGGTGTAGTCGAAGCCCAAGGCGACGACGACCACGGTGACGACAAGCGCCAGCTCCACCGCTCAGGATTCCTTGACAGCAATCTGCTCGACGGTGTTCGCCACCGACTCGAACCCGTCGATCGCGCTCTCAAGAGAGTCGACCACGTCCTTGAGCTTCATCACCGTCAAGGCGTCGTACTGTCCGCTGAAGAGCTTCGCGAGGATGCGCCGGTACGTCTTGTCGCCGTCGTTCTCGAGCCGGTTGATCTCGATCCAGTACTCCTCGAGATCGCGCATGGTCCTCAGCCTCGGCATCGCCTCGTAGGTCAGATCGGCCGAGCGCTGGATCACCTCGATCTGGTGGGCGAGCTCGCTGGGTAGCTGGTCGACGTCATACAAGTTGACGAGGTCGACCGCCTCCTCCATGAAGTCCATGATGTCGTCGAGGCCTCCCGCCAACCGGTAGATGTCCTCGCGGTCGAACGGTGTCACGAACGTCGCGTTGACCCTCCGGACGATCAGGTGTGTCGTCTCGTCGGCTCGGTGCTCGGCCTCACGCATGCGCTTGGCCAGCGCCTTGCGATCGGTGTCAGGCTGCAGCATCTCGGCGAGGAGTCGCGCTCCGGCCACCAGGTTCTGGGCGGATTCGACGAAGAGGTCGTAGAAGGTTGGGTCCGACGGTCGCAGGCGAAACGGCACGGCAGCTCCCAGGAGACGACAGCGGATCACCGTAATGCTAGGGGTCGGCGTTGGAGTGCAGCCGCCCAAGGCTGATTTCGGTGCGGCTCAGTCAGCCTTGCCTGGGCTTAGGTACGGGCGCAACAACGCCCAGAAGCTCATCTATGCGCTCCGGCGACAGGTCGCCCTCGCACTCGGAGGCGGCGATCATGAGAACCCCCATGAGTTCTATCTCCGCAAGCAGTTCAGCGTCTTGGACACTCACGTCGAGCTGGTGGTTCATGCGAACCCCCTTCCACACGAGCCGGCGCTGATGCTCATTGCTACCCGCCTCTACGCGCCGCTGGCTACTTCAGCGAGAGAGTTGAGTGAGTCGTCCAGCTGGGTCTCAGAGACAAGCGGAAAGGAAACCTTGGACAAGATGTCAGGGTCGGTGACCTTCTCCCAGTCATACGTGAGGGACACGGACGTGGAGTCGGCGTCCTGCGGGTCGAGCTGCCAGACCCATTCCCACCCTGGAGGCTCGTTGCCAGCCGGAGCTGTCTGCCATGCGAGCAGCTTGCCCGGGTCGAAACCGGTGACAACGTTGTCAGTCTGGTAGTCACCACCCATGTGGTCTCCAGTCATGTTCATGCGGAACTTTTGCCCGACGCCTGTGATCCGGTCTGCCTTGTCAACGCCCCGGACGAATCCCGAGCCATCGAGTTCAGCGTGATGACGGGGGTCGGAAAGCACAGCGAAGATCTTGGTGGCAGAGGCGGGAATGTCACGCTGGACGGTGATTGATTTGTTGTTCGGCATACCTTCCCACTACCCAGGCTGCTCGTTCACATGCGCTCGCCAGCAGCGAATGTTCCCGGAGTGGATCGCTCAAGGCACACGCGAGGCCCGAGGATCCCAGGACTCGGACGTCATCCGGCCACCGCCGCAGTGCACAACTGGACAGGCCGTCCCACACGACTCTGCGGGAACGACACCGCTGCTCTAGTACGAAGTCCGCGTTCCTGGTCGCATGCGGCAGAATGTCGGCGGAGTTGGGTCCACTGACGTGGTGTACGACGACCATGGTAGCGAGCGTGTCGTGAGGTCGTAGCGACCCGAACAGTATTGACCTGGCCAGATGATGACCGAGCACCTTGAGAGCGCCGAGCCTGATCTGTTGCGCGAACTGCTGCGCATGTTCGTGCAGGCGCGGACGCCGATGCGGCGTGCGGTGCGGCGGCGACACTCCCATGACTGGCACATCTTGATGCGGACAGTAACGGCCGTTCTGCGACGTGAGGGCGCGTGCAGAGGGCGTTGATCTGACCGACGCCGCGCTCGGGGGTGCTACTTGCACCAGCTCGGGGTCCAGCCCAGTAAGCCAGGGAGTGCTGCGTTGCTCGCAGCGAAGTGCTCCTCGAGGCGACTGCGGGT